>NSHP01000053.1 GCA_002737125.1 Actinomycetota bacterium
ATTCACGTCATGTTCGACGGCACATGGTGGTCTTGAGTCAACAATCTTGGCTATAAACAATCACTTCTACCACTGGGGGTCTATCGTGCTGCCGCTCGGATACGAGAATGAGCACCTGTTAAAAGTTTCCGGCAACCCATACGGCGCATCCTTCGTCTCACGCAAGGGCGCAGGTCCAGATGACGTCGCCTTGACTGCGGCGCGGATGCAGGGCGAGCGACTTGCGAGAGTGACATCTTGGGTTCGTGCTGGCCGGGAGGCCCGGGCGTGAGTATTCGGATCTGGTTCTAGCCCTCGTCGCGGGAAACCAGCGGTAAGGTGGGCAGCCAGATCGCCCAAGAGTCAAGTGCTGTTGAGACCTTGGAGCAAGTAACCGAGGACTCTTGCAAAGGAGTAACGAGTGGCTAATAAAAAGGGGCGTGTTCATGTCTCGACTCGCTGAGTCCGCGTATGAGAAGTTACGTGGCCAAATCCTCTCGGGGGAGCGGGTCCACGGCGAGCGTCTCACGGAAGTGGACGTCGCCGAGGACCTCGGAATTTCGCGAACCCCCGTGCGCGAGGCCTTGCGCCGATTGGCTGCCGAAGGGCTAGTGGATGTTTCGCTGAATCGTGGTGCATCAGTTGCGCGATGGGGATCCGCTGACCTACAAGAAATTTTCGATCTTAGAACAATCTTAGAGTCGGACGCCGCTAAGCGGGCAACTACTCGAGCAGGGAGCCAAGTCATTGTCGTCCTTGACGAGCTTTGCCAGGAGATGGACGAGATCTTCGCTAACCTCGACGGAATAATGTCGCTGCGGTCCTTAGCTGAATTAAATCGGCGATTTCATAGCACCATCATCGAGGCAGCGGAGTCTCCGCGCTTGAGTTCAATCATTGATTCCCTTACCCATGTTCCCGTCGTTATGCAGACCTTTGCTCAGTACTCGCCCCATGCACTTGCGCGCTCCTTGCAGCATCATCGAGAGATTGTCGACGCCATGCGAGCCCGTGATGCATCTTGGGCTGAGAATGTGATGCGCGCACACATCATTGCCGCTCGCTATGAAGTTTTGGGTGTGCAGCCGCGGTAGCTGGAAAGCCCCCAGAATGTAAAAATCCGAAACGTTTGGGCCCAGGTTGAAGGACCCAAACGTTTCGGATTTATCGTCAGGTTACCGACGCCTAACGAGACTTCATCAGTGGTTGAACCTTCTTGCCGAAGGTCTTCATGCCTTCGATGAAGTCATCGAAGGTGAGCATGAGGCCCTTCGTGCCTGGAACACTGCCGGCTTCGTCCAGCATGCGTGCAACCGATTTGTAAGAGCCGACCAGGGTGCCCATGTTGAAGTTGATGGCTCCCTCTGGCAACGAAATAGTCTTTGCTGTGCTGCCTTCACCAGCACTCTCATCAGCGTCGGCTTGGACCGACATCCAGGACAGGGCCTTAGCGTCGGCGCCCTTGTTGTATAGTTTCCACTTCGCCATCGCCTCCGCGTCGGTGTCTCCGGTGATGACCATGAACAGCACATAAGCACCTACGTCGCGCCCGCTCTTCACGCCAGCACGTAGCAGTTGTTCGTTTGCTGGGGCGTAAGCGGTGGGAGTATTTACCCCGGTCCCTAGGATGAATTGGTAGTCACCGTAATCAGCGCAGAACTGCATCCCGCGCTCTGATTGTCCGGCGCAAACCAGTTCAATCTTGTGGCTGGGGGTCGGCTTGCACATGCAATCATCCATTTGGAAGAACTTGCCATCCATGGTGCAGGTGCCATCACGCCAAAGATCCTGCATGACCTTCACGTACTCGGTAGAATATTCGTAACGGTATCCGAAGTACTCGTCGCCTGGCCACAATCCCATCTGTGCATACTCCCCGGGTGCCCAACCGGAAACGATGTTGATGCCGAAACGTCCTGGGGCGATCGAGTCGATGGTCGCGGCCATACGGGCGACTACGGGCGGCGGGAGGGTTAGAACGGCTGTGGATGCGAACAACTTGATTTTTTCGGTGCGAGCTGCGATCGCGGACATCAGGGTGAAGGACTCGAGGTTGTAATCCCAGAACTCGCTATCTCCGCCGAATCCACGGTACTTAATCATCGATAGCGCGAACTCGAAGCCGTACTTCTCCGCCAACTGGCAGACCTTGAGATTTAGGTCGAAACTCGGCTTGTACTGGGGTGAGGTGGTCGAGATGAGCCACCCATTGTTGCCGATCGGAATAAAGACGCCGAGGTCCACGTTTGATCTCCTCCAGTGGTTTAGCCAGCTAAGGACTGGCGGTTAACTATTAATAGCAGGGTACACAATCTACTTGAATTCGTCACTCGCTTCCGGAAACATTATCCGTAGATTGTGCTAACCGGGCGGTCGGGTCGCGCAGACAGCCGGCTCGGTTGTATACATGGACCCAGAGTTTGACCCCCAAAGGAGGATTCGTGCCCATTTTTGAGGTAAACAACCACAACATGTACTACGAGATACATGGTGCTGAGTCGGCCCCAAAGGCAATTTGCATGGGGGGGTGGGGCACGTTTTGCCATGGAAGAGTCTCCGACGGACCTCGATACCTATTCGAGAACTACCAAGTTTTGACCTATGACTACCGGGGTATTGGCGAATCCACTGACGAACTCGGTCAGGTGCCCACGATGAAGCTCTTTGCCTCCGATGTGATTGGTCTGCTAGATAAGTTGGGCTGGTCGGACGTCCACGTCGTGGGAATGGTTGGGATGGGGGCGTGCGTCGGTCAGCAGGTGTCCTATCTGCGTCCAGATCTGGCCCGCACCTTGGTTATGACCGGATGTTGGGCGTGGGCCGATCCGATCATGGTTGATCAGTTGAACATGATGGTGGATGTCCACGCCAAGATGGGCTGGGCTGAATTTCAGAAACTAGCCGCTAGTTACAGTTTCGACGGGGAGTTCTACAATGCCAATCGGGAGCGACTACTTGGCGTCAACGGTGGCTGGCCCGACCTCAACGGCCGGCTTGAAGCCCAGCGGCGGCTCGTTGAAGCGTGTACCACCTACGACGCCCGCGATGAATTGACAACGGTTAAAACCCCGGCGATCGTGGTGAACGCAGGGCGCGACCCCATCACCACGCCGCGTCACACCGGCCTCATCGCTGAGTTGATGCCCAATTGCACGTCTGTCGATTGGCCTGAGGCAACGCACGTATTCGCTGGACGAGAAATGCGACGAAAGTTTGATGGATTGCTGAAGGACTTCCTAGAATCCCATTAGATTTTACGAAGTGAGCAGTCTGGATATCTCCATCGTGATCGCTATGACGGCAAAGTGACCATGGGCACCATGGCATACAACAATTCACCAAATGACTCTGTCTTCTGAATTCACCATGCCAACATCCATCGGATTTTCACCGTGTGGGAGAACGCGCAGCGACAGCAGTATCAGTACAAGGTGGTGCCTCACCCTGCGAAATGGCTACCGGTGCGCAGCAGGCTAGGAAACAATGTCCTTACGATCAAAACGGATTATCGCAATTGCCATTAGTGCGGCGAAGGCAACGAAGCTATAGGTGGCCCCCAACACCATGTCGTTCCAACTGATGGTTGGGCTAAGTGCAGCGAGCCAGGCGTCCCCGTAATTGGTGGGCAGGAGTCGGCGGAGGTCACCAAGTGGCTCAAGGGCTGCAAGAATGTTGAACACGATCACTGTCACGACCGCCACGCCGACGGCACCCAGCGGCACATCCGTCAGCACGCTCATCAAGAAAGCGAAGCCGGCCGGGAAAAGCAATGTCACACCTATATAAGCGGTGATCAAGGCGATGCGCTGAATGGACTCACCGGTATCCAAGGCACCACCGAGTGGGCTGGTAAGGGGATTGGTGCCGAACACCAGGGCGCCAATAAGAAATGAAGCGACCACGAGCGTAATCAGCACCGCGGCGATCAAGATGAGTCCAACGATGGCCTTTGTGCGCAGCAGGTGCCGGCGCGGCACTGGAGCCACCAACAGGTAGCGAAGTGTCGACCAGGATGCCTCGCTCGCGACCGTATCTCCCATGAACATTGCCGCGATGATGAGCAGGAGGAACCCAGAGGAGAAGAGCAGCATCGTCAGAGTGAAGTTCCAGGCACCTGATGTCGCCAGGCCGATGAGGTCAAGGCCGCCGTCACCGAAGCCGCCACCACCCCGCGCGCCACCACCGTTGCCATCGGCGGATGGGCCCAACGTGACGGCTGCGACCACGATGAGTGGCAGTGCGACCACGAGGAGGAAGGAGACGAGGGTGCGTCGTCTTTTGATCTGCCGGATGAGCTCCACTCGGATACCCAAGGTGGCCGATGGTGAATACGAAGGTGTTTTGGTGCTCATGAAGTCACTACCTCGTGACCTTCGCCGACAATCTCCATAAAGACATCCTCCAGTCGCAGGCCGGAGCGGCCCTCAAGTAGTTCAGCCACCGTGCCGTTGGCAATGACAGTGCCATGGTGCATGACCACGACGTGGCTGCACGTCTGTTCGACCTCACTTAATAGGTGTGAGGAGATGACCACCGTCTTACCGTTTGCCACGTAGTCCTTCAGCACCTTTCGCATCTCTCGAATCTGGGGCGGATCTAGCCCATTAGTTGGCTCGTCGAGCACGAGCACATCTGGTAGCCCGAGCATGGCTTGGGCGATCCCAAGGCGCTGACGCATGCCTTGGCTATAGGTGCGGACCTTTCGATCGATGGCCGACCCGAGCCCGGCCACCTCAAGGATTTCGGCCAGGTGCGGATCGAGGTGCTCGCGCCCACTGGCCCGCCAATAAAGGTCAAGGTTTTCGCGCCCGCTGAGGTGCGGCAGGAACCCAGGACCTTCGATGAAGGAGCCGATATGGGCGATGGTGGGAGCCCCGGGGAACACTCGCTCCCCGAAAATGAACGAGTCCCCTGACGCGGGGTAGATCAACCCCATCACCATGCGCATGGTCGTGGTCTTGCCGGCGCCATTGGGCCCAAGGAGGCCGAGTACCACCCCGCGCGGCACCTGGAAGGTGACATTGTCTACCGCTTTGACGCGGGAACCGAAGTTCTTCGTCAGGCCCTCGACGGCGATTGGCACATCCATTAGGTCAGCGCGGGTATTGGCTAAGTCACGTCGCGGGCGGAGCAAGATCACCGCCAGCGCGATAAGGACAACGGCACCCAACCCGATCAACGGGGTAACCCACAGCGGGGTGGTGGGACTTGCTGAGATAAGGGGCATGAAGGGAACGATTAGCTCGGTGTCTACTAACTCGATGGAGTAGACCGCTGGCCCACTTGGTAGTCGATAGGCCTGATCGGTGGTGCCGATCACAAGCGCGAGTTGCTCGCCGGCCGAAACCTCGAGCACCAGAACGGGTAGTTGAATCTCAACAGTGGTGGGGCTCGGGCCGATGTTGGTAAGTCGAATAGGAGCAACGATGCCCTTTGGGAGCAGCGGTTGGCCCGTTGGGCCAATCACTCGAACGCTCGCGAAGAGCACGACATCGGCGAGCGGCTCTGCACTCGCCACGGTAATGAGCGCACGCGGTGCCCCGACGATCCGCAGCGGATCAACCAAGGGCGCGCTGGCGAAGGTTGCCGTCTGATTCGGCAGCGGCAAGGACAGTAATGAGCCGGCCAAAGCGGCCAAGCCACCGGTGCCAGGTAACGAAGACAAGGCTGCGGGCACGCCACCGGCCGGCGCCAAAATATCTTGTCGCGGACCTCCGAGGGTGATGGTTTTACTTGCGGTTCCGAAGACTCCCGGATACCGCGGTGCGGTGAGCACTTCGATCGTGCCTTGATCCCGATTGCCGAAAGCCGAGCCTTGAGTTAGTGAAACCTCAAAATCCGTCGCTCCTGCGACCGGTGTGGACCCGGATAAATATGTATCGAACCATTGCGCTGAAATCTCGCGCAGGCGTTCGCTCTCGTTTACGCCTCCATCGTGCCCTTGGCCGTGCCAGATGACTTTCACCGGTGTGCTCGGATTGGCCTGCATGATCTGTTCGGCATTCGCATTTACCTGTTGCAGCGGGAAGAGCGAGTCTGATTGACCCCCGCCCAGCAGCGTTGGCACGGTGATATTTGCGGTGATGGATTTGGGTGACGACGCTGCCATGAGCGCGCGCGACTGGGGAGTCAAGATCCCCTGAGCGGCCGCATCTGAATAAGCCGCGCACCACGTTGGCGTGAAGCGACCGCAGGTTGTGACTTGGCCGCCGGTTGTTTGCAGGCCAGCGCTGAAGAACAGCCCCGACCACAATTCCTTGAACACCCCGATGGTCTTTGCTGGCAGTGTTGATTGGGCGAAGAGGGCAGCCTCTAGGTCATTCCAAGTGATGTCGGAGGAGATTGCGTCCACCCGGGAGTCGTAGCCGGCGATCATGAGGGCGAGCGCACCGCCGTAGGAGCCACCGGCGAAGCCCACTACCGGGTCACCGGTCAGTTCTTGGGTGACGTACTCCTGTTCGCCCAAGTAGTCGATGATCTTCGAGGCATCGGCAACTTCGAACTCCGGTGCGTTCATGGAGATGGCACCGGTTGACCCGCCAAATCCTCGGGCCGAGTAGGCCACCACTACGAAGCCGCGCTCCACCAAGAACTGCGCCTCTTGGGCAACCGCATCTTTGCTGCCCCCAAAGCCGTGGGCTAAGACCACCGCTGGTGCCGGTGACTGCGCGGGCCGGTAGATATCCATCTCGAGTTGCACCGGCGTGCGGTTGAGCGCGCTCGTGGGTGCACCGGGAAGGGTAAGAGTTTCGGCGGGATCAGCCAAAGCCGAATTCGCCCAAGCCACACTTGCCCCGGCCAAGATGGTGACTAGGGCGAGGGAGCAGAGACGACGCACGTGTTGAGGATATGCGCCCTGGGCAGATGCGCAATCTCACCCCGACGGGCAACGACCTCGAATACCGCGGCCGGCTGCCGCAGTTATGACGTGCTTGGCGTTGCCGGCACCAAATCTTGGTGGTGTTTTCTCCGCGGCAGCAAATCAACCACGATAGCGAGAACCACCGAGACGGTCGCGGCAGCGAAGAGTTCTTGGTAGGCCACTCCAAAGTTAGTTAGCGTGAAGGCCGTCACATAGCCCACGCCGGCTTGAGTTACCGCGAAGACCACGGTGGCCGTCCCCCAGATTGCTCGATGCTTATTGGGGTCACCTTGCGCTAACTCCTGTGAAAGACCTAAGAAGATAGAAATGATGCCCGGCAAGCATAGACCCGCGAGGAAACACGAAAGCCCAACGCCAAAGTATGAGAATGACAGCAGGAGCATCGCGGCATTGGCCGCTAACAAGATGGGCATGGCGATGCGCTGCGTACTGTGAATGCCAAGGCGATGTGTTAGATACGCAAACACGAAGGGGCCGGTTAGCGCTCCGGCTGCGTACACCAAAAAGAACTGGGCCGCCACCGATGAGGCCATCTGCAGATTTTGTTCAAGGTATGGAACGAGAAAAACCATGTGTGTTACGACACCGACGGCGACTAGCCCGTACTCGAGCCATAAGCGGTAAGCAGCGCGTGGCGCTTTAGTTTTAGGAGTTTTAGCGTCAGGTGCCTTAGGGGATGGTGGCCACAGTCGCCAAGTCAGCGCCGTGATTAATAGGCAGATGCCACCCACGCCCAGCCACACGGTTGTTGGTCCTTGTTTTAGTAGCAGCGGCACCAAGGTACCGGCAACGAGGACTCCAAGTGCGAGGCCGTATAGGGACATCTGGCCGATGACACCACGCCGCTCTGGCGCTATGTAAGCAAGAACCGTTGGCGAGGCCACCACCATGATGACGCCGCCGGCGAGCCCAGAGACGAATCGCCAAAAGAAGAACCACATGAATGGCATCGACTCACTAAAGCAAAGTAGGAACGAGAGTGATACCGCGATCATCATAATTCGCAGGAGCATTATTGTGGGCACTCGCTGAGCGAGCCATTTTGCTACTAGGGCGCCGAGAACATAGCCGATGAGATTTGCGTCCGCTAGGTAGGCAGCGGCCCCATCGGTGAACCAGTCGGACTCAACGAGGGCTGCCTGCAACGGATCAAAGGCCAACCGTGCAAGCCCGATTCCGACAAGGCTTGAACCCATGGCAGCCAGGGTCCACTTACGTTCAGTTGTCAATAGGGAATTGCGCATTTTATTCCATCCGCCCAAGGACATGAGGCCGCCGGCTTCAGCCTAGTTGTGGACACCGGCTCAGTTCAATCTCTTTCGACCGATTTGGGCGCAGGTGTCCTGGCTATGCGCTGGGAGTGAGAAGCGGGATTGGGCCTTGATTACATCGTTGTCCTCCGCGTGCGACTACGGCGCCTTAACGCTGGTGCGCAGCAGCACGGTGTTATCGAGCTCGAGGTTACTGCTCCAGACAAGCTTGGCAGCTGGATTCCACGTGATCATTACGTAGCCTTCCTTAATGCCAACCTGGGCCGGGGTGTAGACCGTCGCGTTCGTCCAGCCCTTACTCGAAGCGCCGGCCTTGGACCAATTAGCCGGTGCGGTGATCGTGGATGATTTGCAGTCAACTATGGGGTTGCTCGAGGTTACACAGGATGGATTCAGCGGCGCTTTACTCAACACCAGTGTCTTCCAAGAACCGTTAGTTACCGTGATGGTTTTGCCAGTTTTGTTATCTCGCACTTGGGAGATGATGCCTCCGTCGCCGATTTGTTGGCGATCGGTGCCGATGTACTCGAGGCCGGATGCGTTTTCGGTGTAGTCCTTGGCCATTAAGCCGATAGTGAGTGGATAGCTTGCGGTGAAAGTAATCGTCTCAGAGTTAAAGGAGCGTTCGGTGGTTATCGGGACCGAATCCTCGCCAACTTTCTTACCGTTTGCGTAGAGGGCGAACCAGTTGTCAGCCCACACCTCGGCCGTGAAAGTGGAGGTTGTCGCGGCTGGTTGCCCGGCCTCAGCCGATGTGCTCGCCATTGCTGTTGTAGCGAAGAGGATAAGACCCAAGGTAACGGCGTATCTAGGTCTTGGCGATCGCTTTGCTTTGTACGAGCAAGTCAACATATTAGGTCTTTCGTGCGTAGGTCTGGGTGGATTCACTGCCGCTTGGGTCGATGAAGGTCATGCTCACCGACTGCAAGGTTGCCGTGTAGTCGATTCGGTACCGGGCTCCACCCAATGTGTAAGCGAGGGCGAACTTCGAGGTGCCGCTTCGCGCGAACTCGGTGATCTGGGCGCCACGTAGTGGTTCTCCGGCCGGGCGAAATGGATTGGCTACCGGTTGTGGGTCGACCTGACCGTCCTTGACGGTTACCACACCGCGCATCCCGCCGTTGGCGTATGGGTAGGTGGTCGTACCGTGGTAGTGGTACTTGCCCTTGTATAGATGGCCGTTGTACTCGTCCAACTTTGCAACCGACTTGCCATTTGGTTCGAAAGATCCGTAGAGCGGGTATCCATCTAGGGCGTAGGCGATGGGCTTGGTAGCTCCAACTGTTCTCGAAAGATGCAACGGGGCGGTGTGGTAGTGATAGTCGTCAGCGCGCCCACAGTGGCCGCCCCACTCATCAAGCTCGCCGATTAGATAAGAATCTTCACCACGATTATTAAGGGCATTGAAGATTGGGACGCCGTCGACAGCAAGGGCTATTGCGCCGCGAAAGAGGCTAGTTTTCGCTGAGATGGGCCTGGCTGCGAGTTTTGGGGTGACGGGGAGCTGCCAAGAGTTTGACCCCGTGTAGGGCTGCGGCACGGGTACTTGCTGCTGCCAGTTTGTGATTCCAACCATCATGTTGTGCGGGGGGAGCCCGGTGCTTTCCACCAAGTAGTACTTACCCGACTTCAAAGTCTTTACCGAAGACGCGAAGGCGCTGAACCCCGGGAGCTTGACCACTGATCCGGACGCAGCCGCTTCTTGAGCTGTGACGAGAGAACTGGTTACGGCGGCACCGAACCCAAGGGCTATACCCTGCAACAAAGTTCGCCGGCTGAGGTGCGGTTGTCGCTCAGGTACGTGCGGGTGAACATGTTCATGAGCAGCACTAGCGCTCGTAGGTGACATCAAGAACCGCCTTGTCTAAAGTAATGCCGGAAATGGCGGCTAGAAGTGAGTCTCTCGTGACCGAGGCGCTCGATTGCTTTGGCAGCTTTGGCGTGCCAGAGAGTGCGTAAACGGTGATTGTGTAAGTCTTCGTGCTCGGATCTTTTGAGCAGGGCGGCGCATAACCGATGCTCGAGTTAACGCTATTTCCGCCAAGGAAACCGATCTTCGTGACATTGGCCGAAAGTGCTCGCGTCTTAGCCGGGACACCCCACATGAGCCAGTACCAGTGGTGGCCGCCATCTGGTGGCACGTGGTCCATGGCCAAGGCGTACCCCATAGCGCCTTTGCGTGCAGCGGTCCACGTGAGCGGCGGGCTGGTGCCAGCGCCACCGCAGGTGTAGGCGGCTGGCAGCTCACCCTGCGAAGTTACCGCTGGGCTAGTCAGCGTGAAGGCAGCCGCCGCATTTGCGGGCTCGCTGAGCCGCAGGATCGCGCCGGGGCCAACCCAGGCGAGGCCGTGGCTAGGGCAAGGCTTAGGGCGATAACAGGTCGGCGCACGACCGAAGCGTAGGTGCATCTGGAGCTAGGTGCGAATTATGGAAACTATGGCCCGCCCACGATTTCGCACGCCCTCGATACTTCGGTGAGCAAATGTCTGAATCTGGACATACGGTAGGGGTCTGCTACATGAGGACCCAGTAGGGAGAGCTGTTGCATGTCTTTTATCGTAAGAAATTATCAAGATAGCGATCTGGAGTCGGTCGTCCATTTGTGGGAGGTCACTCCAGGCATGGCATCTGTCTACTCAATTGCGGAGTGCATCGTGTCATTGCGCGCCGGGACTCCCGCTGTAGTGGCAGTCCATAAAGACATTGTGGTCGGCGCGGCGGTTGCCAGCGTTTCTGACTCGCGGGCATGGGTTATGCGCCTTGCCGTCGATCCCACGCGTCGTGGTGAGGGCGTGCCATCAGCGCTGCTCACCCATCTCGAGGAGACCTTGGTTAACTCAGGTGTGGCAACCATCTCGTACCTGCTTGCCGAGGAGGAGATGGTGGCCGAGGGTCTAGCCCGGGCCGGTTACACGCGCCACGAGGCGGCTGCCTATTGGGAAAAGCGCGAGGCGTTCACTCCCGGTGAGGCAACCACCCTCAACGCTCTCGGCGGCCGGGTATTGACGCGGGACCTGTGGCAGCGACTCGCGGGCATGCATGACGAAAAGGAGATCATCGACAAGCGCGTTGTCATGCCGCTCAGCAACCCCGAGCGAGCATCGGCCCATGGCGTGATTTCGCCACACGCCATCGTGCTCTTCGGGCCTCCGGGAACAGGTAAGACGACTTTCGCACGAGCCATTGCATCACGATTAGCGTGGCCGTTTGTGGAGATCTTCCCCTCACGACTAACCGCAGAGTCGGCGGGATTGGCACAGGCACTTCACGACACTTTCGCACTCATCGACGAGCTGGAGAAGGTCCTCGTGTTTATCGACGAGGTGGAGGAGATCGCTTCGGCGCGTGAGGGTGTCAGCAAAAGCCCGGCCCATGGCGTGACCAATGAACTACTCAAGATCATCCCCGCCTTCCGGCAGCGAGATACCCGCCTGCTTGTCTGTGCGACGAACTCAGTGCGCTCACTCGACCAGGCCTTCTTGCGTCCAGGTCGGTTCGATTATGTGATCCCCATTGGACCACCCGATGCCACCGCGCGCGCTGCGATTTGGCGGTCATTCGTATCGCGGTCATCGCGCACGGATATTGATATCTCGGCTCTTGTCGAGGCCTCAGAATATTTCACGCCGGCCGACATGGAGTTCTCCTCACGATCAGCAGCCCAGGCGTCATTTGAGCGCGAGATGGTCAGCGGTGATGCCAGTGGGCAAGTTGGCGCCTCAACCGAGGACTATCTGAATGCCATCAATCAGACGCGACGAACGGTCTCCGATCTTGACATCAAGTGCTTCGGCGAGGACATCGCGCTTTTCGGGCGGCTGTGACCGCAGCTGGCCGAAAAGGATGAGGTTGCGCCGGTATTCCTAGATCAGCTAACCGGGGATCCCCACGAACGTCACCTTGACGGCGAAATCCCTTGCGAGCATCGCCACGGCGGACAGCGAGAACTGGACTAACGGCCCGACTTACCCATTAAGGCACAACGCGTCCGGACACCTCGCGGTCGCCGACCGCCACGACGGCCTCGACCGGCTGAGCCGATCTGGAACTGACCAGTACTTGGTAGGTCCCGCCGACGCTCGCACCCGACAGCCGCGCGAGGTACAGGTACTTCGTCCCCGAGTATGGCTCTAGGAAGGGCGAACGCTCCACCGGCTTAAGAATCGTCCGCTTTCCTCGGGGGTCAGTAATGATGACCTCCGGCAGGGCGATCGCTGCGAGTACGTTC
>NSHP01000054.1 GCA_002737125.1 Actinomycetota bacterium
TTTCGGGCAAGGGAGCCCATTACCGCCGCTACACGCCGCAAGGTTTCACCAAAACTAAGGTCAGATGATTCGATGAATTCGTTGACAAGTGAGGCAAGGTAGGCACCGAGCCACGGCACCGCACCAAATTGCACCCGGTGGGTTTCTTCATGCAGGCACACCCATAACCGAAAATCTCGAGATGGCACTTGCAATTGCTGCTCCACTTGAACAATGGTCGGGGCCACCAACAGCAGCCGACCCGGTTGACCAGGTTCGGTGAATACCTCGTATTGACCAAGTACTTTTCCAGATAGCCAAGCAAGCACTACACCGAGTTGCACAGCCGAACCGCGGGCCCCAACACTGCGAACAAATGCCGGCGGGCCACCATCGTCAATACTTTCGGTAAGAGACTGCAACGCCACCTGAATGCCGGCGATATTCGATTCAATCCATGCAGGCCGATCAACCACCTGTGCCCGCGAGCCGCGCGGTGCAACCAAACCAGTTACCAGCTGCACGGGCTCAACTGCCTCCAGTGCCAGCTCGCGAAGCATGGCAACCGCCGCCTGGGTTTCCTGCCGTGTCAGCACCGGACCACTAGGTGCAAACCTGGTGGCCGTAGCAATTGCCAACGACCAGTCGACAGTCTCGGTAGCCAAAATGTCAGCGGCCATCTGGGGCATTTGCATCTGGTGGGCGGCAAGCAACAGCTACGCAACTACCTTCCAACTTCCAATAGCCAGCGACAAATGGCACGAGCACTACGTCACCGTGAGCAACTTCAAATGCACCCAAATTCGTCACTAGGACTCCTTGACCTTCCGTTACTAGCACGATCGAAAACCCAGCGGTCACGCCCACCGGACCGCCCGAAGTATCGATCCGCTGCGCCCGAAAGTATGGGTCAGCCTGCGCGGGAAGAACTGAAACCAACCCGGCGCTTTGAATTTGCGCCGCTGGCAGCACCAGTTGATCTAGATCGGCTGCCGTCACCGCTGAAAGATCAACGGCCTGCAGGGCAATATCGAATCCGAGGTCAAGATGACCATCTTTGGCGCCATCAACCGCAAACCCTTGCCACTCCAGCAGGATCGAGAGATCGGTTGGCTCTTGTAGTTCCAGTACGAATACCCCATCGGCAACGGTGTGCGGTAGGCCCGCCGGCACGAGCATCGCATCACCGGGATGCACAACCTTGGTCTGCAGCGAACTTAGCAGCGCCTCGCTGTCGCGCTCGCGTACCCAAGACGAAACTTGGTCAAGTGTCATCGCATTCTTGAAACCCACCCCGACTTCGGCACCAACGGGGGCATCAATGACGTACCAAGCTTCGGTCTTGCCATGTGACAGCCCGAGATGAGTCTTCGAAAATGCCCTATTGGGGTGCAAGTGAACCGGCAATCGCTGCCCAAGATCAAGTAATTTGACGAGCACCTCAGTGCTCGAACCAAAACGTGCGACATGCTCAGCTCCCAGCCAAACAACCGGATCCTCATCAATCACTTCAACTAGCAACCGGCCGTCAGGTAGCACGCTATAGCCCTGAGGGGCCTGCCCAAAGCGCGATGTAGTCGACCCGATCCATTCTTCGGGCCGGCTTGGACCACCGGGGCCGTGGCGCAACGCACCGATTCGATCACCGCCACGATAAAAATGATCGAACTGATTTACCGGCAACGCAATCACAGTCGCAGTCATCCTGTACACCCACACTTAGCTAGTTTCGTCGCGAATACATCAACTGATTGTCGGGCAGCGTTGAGGCTCTTGACATTGTTAGCGAGAATCGCGAAAACAAGTACCCGGCCATCGGCATCTTTCACGGTTCCCGTCAACCCAACAACGCCAGATAATGTTCCCGTTTTCGCATGTACGTAGCCAGCACCGCGCGAAGTCGGCCCCTTCAGAAAGCGGCCAGCCAGGGTGCCAGTTGCTCCGGCTACCGGCAACCCAGATCCGATAGCTGAAAGCTTGGGATTTGAATTTGTGGTCACCTCGGTGAGCAGTGCCCCGTAGGTGTCAACTGAAACCCGGTCACTACCGGAAAGTCCACTGCCATCGGCTATCACTAGGCCAGCTGTCGGTAGGCCTAGCTTCTTAATGGAAGCTGCTACTGCTTTCGCCCCACCAGTAAATGACGCACCGTCTCCGGTCGCCCCACCGACTAGATGTGCAAGTGACTCACCCATGTCGTTATTGGAGTAGGTAAGCATTCGTTCAACAAGTTTCGAAATCGGCGGTGACTCAACTCGTGCGATCTCTGTGGCACCCGAGGCCGCTTCAACGGCTTTCGTTTTAGTTACTTCAACACCGGCTTTAGTTAGGTAGCTCGCGAAAACCTGCGCCGCTTGCTTAGCTGGGTCACTGACGCGCGAAATCGCACCCGGACGCACCCGGCCTTCGTCTACCATTAAAGAGCTAACCGGCGCCGCAATACCAAAGCGCGCTGCCTGCTTTGGCCAGTTCGGACCCGTAGCCGGGCCGGTAAATAGCGAGTCGTCGTAGGCCAATTGCACAGGTTGATTTGGTAGCGCAGCCGCCGTCAAATCAGCAAGTGCTTTTAAGGAGGCTGAGCCGCCAGCGAGAGGATCACCACCGTGGGCACGCACCAACGAGGTGTCACCACCCCCGACCAAGGTGATGGTATTGCCAACTCGCACGACCTTGGTAGCCAGTCGGGTACTCGGGCCCAAGACCTCAAGTGCGGCGGCCGCCGTCAATAACTTAATAGTGGAAGCCGGTATCCGGGCTACGTCGGGGTTGATTTCAAGTAACACCGCAGCAGTGGCCGGATCAACAACTAAAGCGCTGTAGGCGCCCAGAGCATTACTTGAAAGAACTCGAGCGGTGGCTGCTTGGACTCCACCTGGGGTTGGTACCGGCGCTTTAGAGCCAACCACCGCGGTGGCACTTAGTACTGGCCCAGCGGGCGGGATGGCGTTAGCCGCAGCGGCTGGTACCACCAGCGGCAAGCCGGCCACGAGAGCTAGGGCAAATCCACCAGCCCAAATACCCCCGGAGCGTGATCGCGGTTTCGCTGGTGCCCTAGTACCCACAATAGGAGAGACTACGTCACATGCAGCCCCTCACCTTCGACGTCACAATCGAGATCCCCGGCGGAAGCCGCAATAAGTACGAAATCGACCACTTAACCGGGCGGATTCGCTTGGACCGCATGCTTTTCACTTCGACTCGATACCCGCACGACTACGGCTTCATCGAAGACTCGCTGGGGCTAGATAGTGACCCGCTGGATGCTCTAGTGCTGCTCGGCGAACCCACCTTTCCCGGGGTGCAGATCAGATGTCGCGCCGTCGGAATGTTCCGAATGACAGACGAAGCCGGTGGGGATGACAAAGTGCTATGCGTGCCAGCAAGCGACCCGCGGGTTGAGCACCTTCGCGATATCCACCACGTGCCCGAGTTTGATCGACTTGAAATTCAACACTTCTTCGAGGTTTACAAAGAACTTGAACCCGGCAAAAGCGTCGAGGGTGCCACTTGGGTGGGGCGCGCCGAGGCTGAAGATGAGATAAAAGCTTCATGGGCTAGGCACCAAGCCGCCGGCACAAAGTAAAGCCCCCCGTGCACCTTGCCCTAATTACCACCGTCAGTGAGTTTTGAAGTGACGACTTCGGTACGGCGCAAATAAGTGCCGACGAATGCCTTCAAAGTTGCCGCAAACGGCAGCGCCAGGAATGCCCCAATCGGCCCTAGGACTGCGGCCCCCGCGAGCACACTTAGAAACGAAACCGCGGTATTCAATTCCATCGCCTTGGCGGAAATTCGCGGTTCAATCGTTAGGTTCTCGATCTGCTGATAAGCCAAGATGAAGGCCAGTGTTGCTACACCTTGTATGGGGCTCGCTCCGAAGGCCACCGCTACCGGTAATACCCCGCCGATGTAAGTGCCGATTGTCGGGATAAATGCCGATACCAAACCGGTAAAAATACCTAGCGCCAATCCGTTTGGCACCTGCACTATTAACAAGAAAATTGTGGTTGCCGTACCACAGACCAAAGCAAGAATCGACCGAGAGATTATGTAACTAGAAGTCTTATCGATCGCCACCTCCCAGACGTCCAAGATCTCGCGCTGACGGCGCTGGGAGAACATCGAACAAACAACACTGCGAAATCGCGGGCCGTCAACTACGAGATAGAAGGTGACAAGAAGCACGGTGAGCGCACCAAATACCATACCCAGGAAGGTGTTGATGACTCCAATGACTCCATTAGCCAGGAGCGATACCGCGTCATTTAAATATTGATCCATCAACACGGATGGTTCTGGCAAGGTTATCGAGAAAGTCTCGTCAAAAAAACTGCGAATTACGTCGTAGATATTAGGGATTTCCGCAATCAGATCGACAACCTGCTGGAAGAAAACCAGGCCAAAAAGGACCAAGAAAGCAGTAACAGCACCGATGCCAACCACGTAGACAAAAAGGGTAGCCAGCCCACGTTTCCAGCCGCGAGCTGCGAGCTTGTTTACGATCGGTTCAATACTAAAAGCGAGGAAGAAACAAATCGCCACCGTCACCATTAGGTCGGTGAGTTGCAGTGCTATGTACCATGCCGCGATGGACAAAGTCACGGCAAATATCGCGTACCAGATCGCCTTTACGTACCAGGGAGGCAAGCGGTTGCTGTTGTTGCCCTCTTCCATGGACCTCATTCTACGGGCCCGGTGAGAGACTTAGAGTCTTCACCCGCTAACTAGCAACCGGTGAGGCACTGGGTGCCGCCTCACCGTCAACATTGACTACTACTTTCAGTGGGGCAAAAGTCTGAATACGGATCGGTTCCGGCATAGGGGTTAATCCATGAGACTCGAGCGATCCTTGCCCGGCAAGTCGCACCAAATACTGAGCAAACAACAGGGGCAGGGGCTCCGCGGGATTGTCGCAAATCAGGAGGTGTGCGTATCCCAAGACCGGCCACCCCACTAAAGGTGCACCCTCGGCCATCATGATCTTCGACGAGGCGATATCGAAGTTACCTTCAACGGGGAATCCACCGGTTGCCGGCGTAGCGAAAAGATTGCCGGCCGCGTCCTTCGTAACGGTGGTTGCCCCGGAGCCAATCTTGTAAAGCTGCACATCATCAGTAGTCACAACCGTGTCCACTACCTGCCCATTGGCATCGGTGCCTTTGACGGGCAAATTTGCCGTAGCCAAAATATTATTAAAAGCTACCGAAATTGGGAGCACCGCAATTGAGCCCTCGACCGCCATCATCTCTGAGAGTAAATCAGATTGGGTGGCGAACTTTTGGCCCGCATTGAGAGTCCCCACCATGCCCTGCGGCCAAGCCTTTGCATCTTGTTGACCCAGCCAGGTGGTCATAGCTTCAACATCACCTTGTGGTGAGTCAACTGACATCAAGGTGATATCGGGAAGCAGTGTTAGGTCGAAATCCGGGTTCTCGGCAAGCAATAGCGAATCCTCCCAGGAGGTTATCTCCCCGTTTAAGATCCCTGAGATGATTACTGGAGTCATCACCAAGCCTTCAAGCCCCACCACGTTATAAGCCATGGTCACGGGATAACCAAACGCTGGTACCACGATGACCGGATCACTTGGGCAATTACTGGTCTCGAACTCATCAATATCTGCCTGTGACGGTGTCTTGTCGACTAACGCAACTGGTGCGGGATCCCCCGCCGGTAATTCAAGCACGGTTTCATCCGGACAGACCGACCCAAGCGCCACGCCAACTGAATCCACCGAACCAGCGAATCCGCTAGGCACACTTACCTGCACTTCGCCGCTACCACACTGAACTTGAGCCTCAGCACGGGCAGCGAGAACGTCCGGCGGCATCGGCGGCGTGCATGCCACTACTAATAAGGATACGAAAACAGCGAGGACGATGCCTCGAATTATTGTTACACTCCGAGGCATCGTCCGCACCTTTACTGTTATGCGTAGTTGGGGCTCGTTACTAGGAGATCTTGGTTACCAAGGTCTTGGCAGTCGAGAGCACCTTACCGGCGACCGGTACGTAACCAAGTGCAGCAGCGCGCGATGGTCCGCACTTCTGTAAGACGTAGTCAACGAACTGCCGCACACCAAGCCCATTGGGGCCCTTACTGTCGGTACGCGCTAATGCGTAGCTGAAGATTCCGATCGGGTAAGCACCCGAAACGGAAACCTTGTAGTTAAGGGTGACCAGGCCGTCGGTACCAACATTGGTCTGGTTGGCCAAGTTCTTGGCGGCCGAAGCAGACGAAGGTGCAATGAACTCACCCAGGGCATTTTGAATGCGTGCCGATGGGTAACCCTTGGCATCGCCCAGATCGACATAGCCGATGGTGCCCTCTTTGGCGAGCACATTAGCCATCACGCCTGAGTTGCCTTTGCCGGCAACTGAATTTGCCGGTGGCTTGCCACCTGGGAAACCGGTACCCATGTCATCTTGCACCTTCGGGAAGATCGTCGGAGCCCAGGAATTCAGGTACTGCAGGAAGTTGTTTGTCGTTCCTGACGCGTCAGAACGATATGCGATAGTGATAGGAGTAGCTGGCAATGACTTGGCGATACGCGGGTTGTCATTGATGATCTCTGCGTTATTCCACGTGGTAATTGCGCCCCCGAAGATTTTTGAGAGTGTAGTCTGCTTGAGCTGGATTGAGGAGCCCAAGGTGCGGCCGGTGGTCGCATTCTTCAAGTTGATCGGCACGGTGATCGCACCGCCGACTGCCGGTATGTACTCCCAGCCAAATGTTGGCTGCCCGGATGCGTAAGCCGAGTCGGTCATCGCATAGACAAAGGTGCCCTTTGCGAAGTTACCTTTACCAGTACCCGAGCCCGTCGACGTGTACGAGATGGTGAAGTTACTCTGCGAACCGTTAAAGTCGGCCGCGCACTGTTGCATGAAAACGTTCGGGAAAGATGCTCCTCCGCCTGAAATATTTTCTGCGGCTTGGGCCGGTGCTGCTAATGCGGCCACACTTGCCGCGAGCGCACTACTAGCTAGTATAGAGATTGTGCGACGCACTATGGGCTCCTTTTAGTTGAAGTTAACAATTCACTTCGACAGTATTCAACGCGCATGAACTAACATTGACACGTTGCTGTCACCTGAAAGTCGTTTGGGTGAACAATCCGTGTACTGGTAAGCAGCGTGTTAACCGAATCTGCCATTCACGTAGTCAAGGGTGCGCTGTTCCTGTGGATTTCCGAAGATTTCCGTAGTTGCACCTTGCTCAACTACGTGACCTGGACTACCTTCTTCAGCTAGGAAGAACGCGGTGTAGTCAGACACGCGAACCGCCTGCTGCATGTTATGCGTGACGATAATGATGGTGACCTCTTTGGAGAGCTCGCGGATCGTCTCTTCGATTTTCAAGGTCGAAGCGGGATCCAATGCCGAGCAGGGCTCGTCCATCAACAGGACGTGCGGCTGCACTGCTAGTGCCCGGGCGATCACTAAACGCTGCTGTTGCCCACCGGACAAATCCCCAGCCGCGTTCCCCAGCCGATCCTTGACCTCATTCCAGAGCCCAGCAGCCGTAAGGGTTTGCTCAACGATGTCGTCGTGGTTATCGCGCTTCATCCCCGAAAGTTTCAACCCGGAGAGCACATTGCCACGGATGGTCATGCTGGGGAATGGGTTTGGCTTCTGGAACACCATTCCAATCTTGAGCCGGATGTGAACCGGGTCGACATCCCCGTCATAGATGTCCTGGCCCTCATATAGCACCGCACCGGCCAGCGCCGCTCCCGGGATGAGTTCATGGAGACGGTTTAGGGTGCGAATGAAAGTTGATTTCCCACACCCTGAGGGTCCGATAAGTGCGGTGACGGTCTGCTTAGGGAACGAGATATTTACCCCCTCCAAGACCTTGCGGTGCCCAAACCAGACGCTGAGGTCGCGTGTCTCCATCTCGGTTGGGCCCACCTGGTGCAAAGCCGACTGCTCGATACCCTCAATATCTAGTTCCATAACGCCCTCATACTCAGTAGTGGACATGACCTTCGCTTCCTATCGGCTAACGCGCCCGCGCCCGAGAACGCGAGCAAGGGTGAACAAAATGGCAACCAAAATAATGAGGACAAGAGCTGATCCCCAAGCCCGCGCAACCGCATCTGGATACGGAAGTGCGACGTTGTTAAAAATATAAGTTGGCACAGAAGAAATTGGTGAGCCAAATGGGTTAACCACCGTTTGATCGTTGTTACCGGCAGCTAAAAGCAATGGCGCAGTTTCGCCGATAACCCGGGCAACACCCAAGATTATTGCCGTGACAATGCCGGTACGCGCTGCCGGAAGCACGACTCTTAAAACGGTTCGAGCTCTAGTGGAGCCCAGGGCAAGTGCCCCAGTTCGCAGATCGTCAGGTACTAATTTGAGCACTTCTTCGGCGGTTCTGGCAACAGTCGGCAGCATTAAGATCGCATATGCGAGGCCCCCAGCAAATGCACTCTGGTTAAAAGCACCGGTGGCAACGACGATTGTGAGTATGAAAAGACCCGCCACCACCGAAGGCACGCCGCTCATAGCCTGCACAAAGAAGCGAACATATGGAACAGCACGGCCACGGACTTCGGTGATGTATACCGCGGTGGCAACTCCGATAGGAACCGAAATTAGTGACGCGATAAAGACGATTAGCAAAGTGCCGACTAAAGAATGGCCGATGCCTCCGTAATCAAGTGGCGTGCTCGGGCTGATGTAGACGCTGTTCTGGAAAAGGAAATGTGGGCTCAAAGCGCGCAGGCCACGAACAATTAGTGACCCAATGACCGATGCCAAGACAATGACACTAAATAGACTCGCGCCAATCGCATTCACGATTATCATCGAGTCCGCCACACCTCGAGTGCCTCTAGTAATAAGAGCCGCAACTGCCGAGGCGATTAGTTGTAGTGGTAAATAGATTACCACCATAAGGATCGGCACCGGAATGTCACTGGTAACAAACAATGCCGCCACAATTAGTGCTGGGATGACTACTGCTAATGAAACCGACGCGGTGAATTTTGTCGGCTTTTTACGCCACGGCCGTGTGGACTTTTGCTGCTGCAACTGCTCCAGCGAAGCCGGATCAAACGTGACAGTACTCACTTCTGTAACCGCCCCGTCCGGCTTACAATTAGATTTGCAACCACGTTAACGATCAAAGTCATAATGAACAAGAAGAAGCCCGCGGCCAATAGCAACTGAAGCTCTAAGGGTCCAGAAACCTCACCGAAGCGGCTTACGATGAGTGTGGCGACCGACCCGCCGCCCGACTCGATAATTTTGTCCCAGTTGGTCTCAAAGACGATCTTAAGAACAAAGAAGACCGCGATCGTCTCACCAAGTGCCCGGCCGAGGCCGAGCATGATGCCCCCAACTATTCCGCCGCGGCCATAAGGCAAAGCCACATAACGCAGCATCGTCCAAAGTGAGCAGCCCAATGCCTCCGACGCATTTATTAGATCTGGTGGGGTACGACTGAGAACCTCGCGGGTCACCGCAGTAATGATCGGGATCATCATGATCGCCAGCACGAACCCCGCAATAAAAGGTGTGCCTAGAAAGTTACCCGAAGTGTTCTCAAAAATCGGAATCCAGCCTAGGTACTTGTTCAGCAGTACTTGCCACTGTTCAGCCGTTGGGTTCAGGATGTAGAACGCCCACAGCCCCAAAATCACTGACGGGATCGCCGCCATCAAATCAATTAAGTTGGTCAAGACTCTTGATAACCGAGGAGGCGAAATGAACACCATAAAAACTGCGAGTAGAACAGCCGCGGGTACCGCGATAACTAAGCCGATAAATGCAAGTAAGACCGACCCGTAGAGCATTCCGAAAATGCCAACAGTGGGGGGATCAGTATTGATATCCCACCCAGTTGTTGTTAAGAAAGACAAACCTTGGGTCTGGAAAGCTGGAATAGATTGAATTCCTAGGAAGATGGCAATCCCCGCGAGCACGGCTAACGAAGTAAATGCCGCACCGGTAACCGTCCGGGTGAAAACTCGATCACCGCGATGGGAAGTAGCCGCCGACTGAAGGTCGCGCCTTTCCACCTGAGACACGTCCGCCATGACCATAGTCTCGTCAGCGCAAGTTTCCGAATCCCCCGAAATTGGGTACGGGGGCTTAAACAGATTATGAACGAATGGTGAACAGTTCTTACTCTGGCATCCCTTGCGGCAGGAGGTGCGGTTGCGGGTCTGTGGATTTCGCCAAATCTACTTCCGGCAAGATCTCCGCTTCAACATCCTTGGCGTTAATAGTGTGAATCATGGCCCAGACTGCCCAAGCGGTAAATGCCCCGACGACCAGACCAACCGCTAAGAAGGCTAAGACGGTAGGAAGCAGAGTCAATTTCAACATAATGAAGGCCACTGTGGCTGCTGCGGGGATCGTAACCACCCAGGCGATTAACATCCGGCCAACTACCCGCCAGCGAGCACCCATGCCCGAACCCACACCTGCGCCCACGATCGAAGTCGCGGCAGCATGGGTGGTCGAAATTGGCATACCCAGGGCAGTGGCGCCGAACATCGCTGTTGCGGCTCCTATGTTGGCGGCGGCACCGGAGTTGGCGTGCAAGAGCGTTATTTTTAAGCCCATGGTCTCGATGATTTTCCAGCCACCCCACAGGGTGCCGATTGCGATCGCGCTGTATGCCGAAAGGGCTACCCACTCGGGCACCACCACGGTGGATCCGTCTTCAGACATGGTGGTGTACCCAGCACCCAGCAAGAGGGCCGCAATAACCCCCATCGTTTTTTGGGCATCATTGGCACCGTGCCCAAAAGACACAGCAGCGGCAGTTATCAACTGCAGTCCCTTGAAAACATGTGAATTATCGCGCAGCTTGAAGGCGCGCTGCAGGCCGCGCACCAAGAACATTACTAAGAAAGCTATCGAGAAGGCCACTGCGGGAGACGCAATAATTCCAATCGCGGCCTTCTGGACACTCTCCCAAGAAATAGCAGCCAGGCCGCCGGCCGCGATGCCGGCTCCGACCAAGCCGCCGATAATGGCGTGACTTGATGAGGACGGCAACCCAAAGCGCCAGGTTATGTAATTCCATGCGATAGCCGCAAATAGTGCGGCGAACACAACTGCGACACCGGCGTAATCTGATTTGACGGTCTTCGCAATAGTATTCGCCACCGCAGTGCCCACCACGAAGTAAGCCAAGAAATTGAATACGGCCGAAAAGATGGGCGCCCACTTGGCGGGCAGGGCCCGCGTTGCCACCACGGTTGCTACTGAGTTGGCTGCGTCATGAAATCCATTGGTGAAATCAAAGATAAAAGCAACCGCGATTACAGCAATAACGCTGATGAGTACCAAGTCCACGGTTGCAGGTGCTCCTAAAGTAATCTCTGGGTGTCCCCTTGGTTAAATTATGGTCTCGTTTTAACACGGGCGTTGGCCAATTATCTGTCCAAAACAAGAAAGCTGGGTTAACGCGAGGTGAACAGATTTCACGAAGCCACTACCTGGCCTAGTGCTGTTGGCCGGCCATCTGGTCTAGGGCGTGGAGAAGAGTTGGTTCAAGTGCCACAACTGCATCACGGGCCCCACCCACTGACCCCGGTACATTAATAATTAGGGTCTTTCCAGCCAGGCCGGCCAGACCTCGAGATAAAACTGCATTCGCCATCCCACCGCCAATGCCTTGCGCACGGATAGCTTCAGGAAGTCCGGGGATTTCTCGATCCAAAAGCGGTCGGGTCTGCTCAGGGGTGTGGTCAGTTGGACTGAGCCCGGTGCCGCCGGTGGTCACAATTAGATCGAATCCTGAGTCAATCCCCGATCGCAGAGCAACACCGACCGGGTCACCATCAGCGACCACGATTGGCCCCGCCACGTCAATCCCGAGAGCGCTAAGACCTGCAACAAGAACCGGGCCTGAGGTATCAGTCCAGATACCTGCTGCTGTCCGGGTCGATACCGTAATGACAAGGGCTCGGTAAGTCACTGGCTTCGCACCCAATGTCCCGAGCGGCCCCCGAGTTTCTCAACAAGTTCGACATTGGCAATAGCAGCCTCTCGATCCACGCCTTTCACCATGTCGATAAGCGCTAGGGCCGCCACCGCTACCCCGGTCAGGGCTTCCATCTCCACCCCGGTGCGATCTGCCGTGCGTACGGTTACCGTGATGTCGACTCCAGCGTCAACCACCACTAAATCCACTTCCACCGCGTGGATGGCGAGGGGATGGCAAAGTGGGATGAGATCGGGGGTGCGTTTTGCGCCTTGAATTCCGGCAATGCGGGCCACCGCTAAGGCGTCGCCCTTGGGTACACCAGCGCCGCGAAGCATGCCTACCACTTCAGCGGA
>NSHP01000055.1 GCA_002737125.1 Actinomycetota bacterium
GCGGCTGCCGGCGGCGCCAATATCTGGACGGTAGCTTGCACCAGTTGATCACTCGTTGAACTCCCGGTGAAATCGGCGACTCCCCAACCACTAATGGTGGCTTTCGTACCGACGGGAGGCCAAACTGTCGGGTCTTGGGCGACCGGCAGCGCAACTACCTGGGCGCCTGGCCCACGAATTATCGGCGCATTCAAGTTGATCAGCGCGATGTCATTGGCATATGACGGTGGGGCGAAATCCGGGTGTACCGCGATACTCGCCGCGCCAATAGGTGACACCGTGGCGCGCTGGGAGCTGTTCGAGATACCGCTGTAGACCGAAACTTGTGACGGGTTAAGGCCGTTAACACAATGGGCCGCCGTCAAGATCCAGGTACTTGAAATAATTGAGCCGCCGCAGAGTTTGCCTCCGGCAATCAGGAGCACCTGCCACGGCACCACGTTGATGGTTGTCGGCGAACCACCGACGATTCGAGGTGCCAATCTCGGAGCCGCGCCTTGAGCCCCGGCGGCGCCAATTGATCCGAAAACCCCTAAGGCCAAAACCACCGCAATTAGCGCCATGGTGGAACGCCACCTACTGTGCTTGTCCATGGTCTTGGAAGTCTCTCACAAACCGGTAACCGACAATCGCACCACTAAAGCCCGGCCGTGACCCCTTTGCCGAGGGCGACCACACCCGTGTCGCTGACGGTATAAAGGCCCCGATCACGTTCAAGATCTACCCCAACCTGGGCCCCGTCTGGGATGACCACGTTCTTATCAAGGATCGCCCGGCGTACTACTGCGTCACGGCCAATACGCACCCCGGGCATGATCACACTGCCTTCTACGTAGGCTCCCGTGCCGATGGTCACACTTGATGAAACCACCGAAGTTCTAACATGCGCACCTGAAATGACAGTGCCGGCGCCCACCATGGATTCGTGGGCATTGCCACCCTCAACAAATTTTGCTGGCGGCAGTGAAGGCAGGTTTGTGAGAATCGGCCAAAGCCGGTTGTATAAATTGAAAATCGGATGCACTGATACAAGATCCATATGCGCATCGTGGTAACTGTCGAGGCTACCTACGTCTCGCCAGTAGCCCTTATCGCGATCGGTCTCACCCGGTACGTAATTCGATGCGAAGTCATAGACTTGCGCTAAGCCTTCGGCGGTAAGCATCGGAATAATATTGGTACCAATGTCATGAATCGAAGAAGTATCAGCCGCATCAACTCGCAAAGCTTCCAGGAGCACATCCGTCGAAAAAACATAGTTGCCCATGGAGACATAGCAATTCTCGTCGTCGCCGGGTATGGTCGGCGGACTAATCGGCTTCTCTACAAAACGTTTGATGTGGCGGCCATCGGGTGCGGCTTCAATGACCCCAAACTGGCTCGCCTTTGATTTCTCCATGCGAATTCCAGCCACTGTAACTCCAGCACCCCCGGCAATATGCGCCTCGATCATTTGCATTGGATCCATGCGGTAGACGTGATCAGCGCCAAATACGACTACGTAGTCAGGCTGCTCGTCATAAACTAAATTCAAACTTTGGAATATTGCGTCAGCACTACCGGTATACCAACGGGGGCCTAGGCGCTGCTGCGCCGGCACCGGCGTGACGTAATCCCCAAGCAGAGTTGACATACGCCAAGTGGTAGTCACGTGGCGGTCCAGTGAGTGTGACTTGTACTGGGTCAGTACGCACACTCGACGTAGGCCGGCGTTAATGAGGTTGGAAAGTACAAAATCGATTAGGCGATAGGAGCCACCAAAGGGCACCGCTGGCTTCGCTCGGTCGGCCGTCAGCGGCATCAGTCGCTTACCGGCGCCACCAGCAAGCACCATGGCGAGGACGTGCGGGCCTGAGCTCACGGTCGAACCTTAACCCGCTTACGCGCGAAGATCCCACTTAAGTGCGTGACACGATTGTTCTCGTGGAGTCCCTATGCTCATGCCCATGAAGGTAGGAATGCTGACCCGCGAGTGGCCCCCGGAGATCTACGGGGGCGCCGGGGTACACGTGGACCAATTAGTGGCGCACTTGCGGCCCATGGTTGATGTCGAGGTCCATTGTTTTGGGCCCGATCGCCCCGATGCCACCGCCCACCAGGTGCCCGCCGCACTCATCTCGGCTAATCCGGCGCTTGGGGTGCTCGGGGTCGACCTCGAAATGGCCGCGGCCACCGCTGGGTTGGACCTGCTGCACTCGCACACCTGGTACACCAATTTTGCCGGGCACACGGGCGCCCTGCTGCACGGCGTGCCCCATGTTCTGACCGCCCACTCCCTTGAACCACTTCGCCCCTGGAAGCAAGAGCAACTCGGCGGCGGGTACCTCGTTTCGTCGTGGGTTGAGCGCACCGCCTATGCCAGCGCCGATGCGATCATTGCCGTTAGCAATGGCATGCGCACCGATGTACTAAATACCTATCCATTCATCGACCCTACGAAAGTTCACGTAATTCACAATGGGATCGACACAGAGCTTTACTCACCTGACCCAGACCCAGGTGCTCTAACCGAACTCGGTGTGGACAGCACTCGTCCATATGTACTTTTCGTTGGCCGAATTACCCGGCAAAAAGGCCTTTTGCATTTGATCAACTCCGCCCGTAATTTTGCCGATGACCTCGTGCTAGTGCTAGCTGCGTCAGCGCCCGACACCGAAGAAATCGCCGCGCAGACCGCACAGGCCGTTGGCCAACTCCGGGCAGTACGCGGGCAAGACAGTGTGGTGTGGCTAAAAGATCAAGTTGCCAGACCTACCCTTATCAAACTTTTCTCCGGTGCACTCGCTTTTGTTTGCCCATCCGTCTACGAACCCCTCGGTATTGTCAATCTCGAAGCCATGGCCTGCCAAACCGCGGTCGTGGCGAGTGCGGTAGGTGGCATACCCGAAGTTGTAGTTGACGGAATAACCGGCCTGCTCGTGCACTATGAAGCAGCTGACCTCGTTGGATTCGAACGTGACTTTGCCGCAGCGGTCAACATCCTCGTCGCGAACCCAGGCCTGGCGGGGGAAATGGGCGCCGCGGGCCGCACCCGCGCGCAATCGCATTTTGGGTGGCGTGCCATAGCCGAACGCACCGTCACGATTTATCAGCAGGTGCTTAATAAGTGAGTGACCTTGCCGAGCCACTGACCGGGATCACACCTGCCAAACATCAACATCCGAAGACCGGGTACCTGCTCTACCTTACTGCGGCGTTCCTGTTCGCATTGAACGGAACTGTTTCGAAGTCGCTTCTACTTACCGGTATCGACGCAGCCCGCTTATCACAGATTCGAGTTACCGCCGCATTCTTGATCCTCTTGGTAGTTGTGGCAATCACGCGCCCCGCAGCGCTGCGAATCACCAAGAAGGAACTACCCGTGCTACTCACCTACGGGGTGCTCGGTGTCGCGATGACCCAGTACCTGTATTTCGTCGCACTCGATACCCTGCCCGTGGGAGTCGCCCTATTAATTGAATTCACGGCGCCGATCATGGTGGCGCTTTGGTTTCGGTTTGGCATGAAGCAGGCCACCCGAAAACTGGTCTGGGTCGCGCTTGTCTTGGCGTTGACGGGTCTGGCGATGGTGGCGCAAGTCTGGCTTGGATTCACCCTGAATGCACTGGGCGTTACCGCCGCATTCGGTGCGGCCATCGCACTGGCGATCTACTACGTACTCGCTGACAAGCAACTGCGGTCCGCCCACCCGCGCGACGCCGTCTCACTTACCATGTGGGGCTTTGGAGCTTCGGCTGCATTCTGGGCGGTCGCGCAACCATGGTGGTCATTTCCGTGGGCAAGTCTTGCGGACCCAAGCGTCCCAATCGGTACCTCAGACACGAGATTCCCGTCGTGGGTGCTACTCACTTCTCTAATCGTGCTGGGCACCACCATTCCGTTCTTACTGGTTGTCAACGCATTGCGGCATATCCGTGCCTCCCAAGCCGCGGTCATCGGCATGACGGAGCCATTGATTGCAATCGTTATCGCTTGGGTTGTCCTCGGAGAGTCGATGACACCCGTTCAACTAATCGGAGCCGTAATAGTGCTATTTGGGGTTGTCCTTGCCGAGCGGTCCCGATAATTCGCTAGCTCCGAGCTTGGCACAATTTGGCATGGTACAAATAGCAACGTGAAATGGCCTGAAGATCATGAGCATCAAGACCTGCGGTCTGGCGTGCGTCAGGTCTGCTCCAACTTCCCCGGTGCCTACTGGCGCGGCCTTGAGCCCGACACTTATCCAACCGAATTCATAACTGCCATCACCCAAGCCGGCTTCCTAGGTGCCTTGATCCCCGAGCAGTATGGCGGCGGCGGTGCCACTTTGACCGAGGCCTCGGTGATTCTGGAAGAAATCTCTGCGTCTGGTGGCAATCCGGCTGCCTGCCACGCTCAGATGTACGTCATGGGCACCGTGTTGCGTCACGGCAGTGCCGAGCAAAAACAGCAGTACCTGCCAGAGATCGCCGCTGGCCGACTGCGCTTGCAAGCATTCGGAGTTACCGAGCCGGGCGCCGGCTCAGAGACCACTCGAATCCAAACCCGAGCCGAGCAGATACCCGAGGGCTGGCGCATTAATGGCCAGAAGATCTGGACGTCGCGCGCGCTTTATTCGGATCTCATGTTGCTGCTGGCTCGAACAACACCCTACGAGGAGTGCGAAAAACCCACCGAAGGCCTCTCTACATTTCTGATCGACATGCGTAAAGTCGAAGGCATCACCATTAAGCCGATTAAGACCATGATCAATCACAGCACCACCGAAGTTTTCTTCGATAATGTCGTGATACCCGCGGATGCACTTATCGGCGAAGCCGGTAAAGGCTTCCGTTACATACTCGATGGCATGAATGCTGAGCGCATCCTCATCGCGGCTGAATGCATAGGCGACGGCAGGTACCTGCTAGAAAAGGCCGTGGGATACGCGAATGAGCGAATTATTTTCGATCGGCAGATCGGCTCGAATCAGGGCGTCCAGTTTCCATTAGCCAAGGCGTACGCCCAATTGCGAGCAGCCGACCTAGTGCGTTTTGACGCTGCTGCGAAATACGATGCCGGGAAATCTTGTGCGAGTGAGGCAAATATGGCGAAATTACTTGCCTCCGAAGCATCATGGGCTGCCGCTAATGCCGCAATGGATACCCACGGCGGGTTCGGTTTCGCGGTTGAGTACGACATCGAACGCAAATTCCGGGAGACCCGGCTGTACCAAGTCGCGCCAATTAACAACAATCTGGTTCTCGCATATCTAGGCCAACATGTTCTCGGGTTACCCAAGTCGTACTAGCCCACAGCAAAAGAAGTAGCCGGGCTTAGATCGGCAGCCCCGGCCGGTCGACGCCGACTATTTGCGCACCGCAAAAGAAGCGGAAAACATCTCGGTCGCCATGGCCGCCGAGGCCGCTGCTTCTCCAAAAACTTTGTACCGACTCTGGGCAAAGGTCCAACAAACTGGTGCCATTGACTTTGACCTCACCAAACCTAATGCTGCGTGCCACCGCCATCGCGGCTTCGATATCAGTACCGAAGACGTACCCGGCCAATCCATACGGGGACGCATTCACCAGTTCAATCGCTGCGTCAATGGAGCTGGCCGCGTGGACAGTAACCACCGGCCCGAATAGCTCCTCAACACATCGATCCTCAGCCGCACCGGTTACTACCCGTGGTGGCCAGAACCAGCCGGGTAAATCTGGCCCGGCGCAAACTTGGTGCACGGTTGCGCCCCCGCGCACTAGTTCGTCTATCCGCGCCTGTAATTGATCACGGTGTTCGCGATATGAAAGCGGGCCCATCACCGCTTCGGGGTCGTCATGTGCGCCGATCGCAATACTCCCAAGCTCGGAAAGCAGGGCTGCCACCAACTCTTGCTCAAGAGCCGGGGGCACGTAAATTTTGCCCGGCCCTTCACACCATTGCCCGTTGAGCTTTGTCATTCCGGTGGCAATACTTCTTGCTGCCTTACCGATATCGGCATCGGGCATGATGATCACCGGATTATTGCCACCAAGTTCGAGCTGCACCGCCTTGAAATCTGCGACAGCGGCGATCGCGATCGCCCGACCCGTGGCCACCGAACCCGTGAACGAAATACACCGAATGCGCATATCAGTGGTTAATTGGATGCCGACATCAGCCCCGCCATGTACCAACTGAAATACGCCGTCAGGTAGCCCCGCTGCCGCTATTGCCTCAGCCAGTACATTGCAGCCAAAGGGGGCCCGCTCCGGCGGTTTTAGAATTACCGGCGCACCGGCCGCTAGGGCGTACGCGCATTTCTTGGCAGCCATCGCCGCCGGCGCATTCCAGGGCACAAGCACCACGGTCGGCCCCCAAGGTATGCGCAAAATTTCGACAGGTCGATCACTCTCCCCGACCTCTTGAACCAAGCCACCGTTTTGCATTTGCTCGACTGCATCGCGGAAGGATCCAGCCAAAGACCCGCCAAATAATCGAGCGATCGAAATCACTACGCCCGAGCCCAATGATTCAGCTGCGCCGATGCGATCGCCACGTTGATCCAATTCATCAGCAACCCGGAGCAAGGCGGCGGCGCGATCAGAGATATTAAGGAGACGCCAGCTTCCGGATTTGTCGACTCGATCTGCGGCCCCGATAGCGCGATCTACCGCTGCGGGATCAGTCTGAGCCACTTGGGCGATGAACTCACCGCTGGACGGATTGGTCAGCTCGATATCCAGAGTCTGACTAGGAGCGCACCGCACACCATCGATCAGATCAAGTTGGGTCTCCATCTCAAATATTCTCAAAGTAGCGCTCGAGTTCCCAGTCGGTGACAGCGTGTTGGAAGCACTCCCACTCCCACTCGGCCGCCGATCCATATTGCTCGAGCACCGCGGGACCAAAGTGGCGCATGATGAATTCACTGGACTTAAAGCGCTCCGCGGCAGCCCCGAGATTCTTCGGGAACTGCTCGGTGGCAGATTTCACTTGATACGCGTCCCCTTTGCACTCTGGGCCCGGGTCGATATCGAGTTCAATCCCATCACCGACCGCGGCTAGAAGTCCGGCTATTGCAAGGTAGGGGTTTATATCGGCACCGGGAACCCGCCACTCAACCCGCATAGATGCTGGGTCGCTACCAAGTACTCGACAAGAAACTGTGCGGTTGTCTACGGCCCAGGTGGCGCCGTGGCCAGCGAAGTCACCTGAATTCGTGCGTCTATAGGCGTTGATGGTCGGTGCATACCAGGCCATTAAGTCTGGTGCGGTTTCGAGGATGCCGCCCATAACTTGACGCATAGTGTTGCTGATGTGATGTGGCTGCGTATCGGACCACATTACTTGTGCTGCGGATCCGGAGGCCGCAAGATCGCGCAGTGACAAATGGATGTGACCAGAAGATCCGACGCCGTCTGCTTGGGGCTTAGGCAAGAACGTAGCCGACAAGCCAGCTTGGGTAGCAACATCTTTTACCGCCAGCTTGAATAACACATGACGGTCAGCCATATCAAGTGCATCTCCATAGGTGAGGTTTATTTCCCATTGGCCAAGACCCCATTCGCCTTGGCTCATCTCCACGTTCATTCCGCTTTCGTCCAACACCTTGCGTAGTCGTCTGAAGAACGGTTCCCAAGTATTTACTTGCTGGACCGTGTAGTCCGAATGAATCAGTGTGCTTGGTGTTCGCGTGTGGTACCCCGCTTGCCGCAATTGGTCGTAACTCTCACGATAAAGATGAAACTCTAATTCAGTTCCGACTCCCGCGGCGAGACCACGCTCGGCGAGGGCCTCCACCTGCCGCTGCAGAATCCGTCTTGGGGTTATCTCGACCGGGGACCGATCATGTTCCTCGACGATGTCAGCAAGCACGATCGCTGTGCCATCTAGCCAAGCCGCATTTACCAGCGTTGACATATCAGGGATGAGCAGAAAATCCCGCCAACCCGTGTGCCAACCAGCATATGCGGATTCGTACCCGATGTTTTGGGGTAGGTCCCAGCCAAATGTGCAAGCTGACACCGCCACGCCCCGCTCTGCGAATTCAGCCAGCCGCTTAGGTGCGAGTCGCTTACCTATTAGGCGCCCATGCATATCTGGGGCAGCGACTATTACGGTATCGAAATCCTTGTTCAGTAAGTCTTGCATCGACAGCACATTTCTCATCGGGTCAGCCACCCTCCGTCTACTGCAAGTTGAGTTCCGGTTATGTATGACGCCGCGTCTGAAAGCAGGAAGGATGCTGCTTTCGCGATGTCCGCGGGCTCACCAACGCGCGGCACCAAGAGCCGCTGGCTCATGAAGGCCATGGCTTCAGGGCCGGTGATGTCGCCACCGGTGAACCGGGTATTAATCGGACCTGGCGCAATCGCATTGACCCGAATACCTTTGGAAGCAAGTTCGACCGCCAAAGCTTTGGTGAGCATTTTGACTCCACCTTTAGAGGCGTTGTAGTGCACTTGGCAATTGCCACTTGATGACACCACTACTTCGGCCTCAACGGTGGTCATATTGACCATCGCGCCACCATGTGTCATGACCCGAGATGCCGCCTGCGACACGATGAATGGGCCTTTCATGTTGATGTCGACAACAAAATCCCATTCCTCATCGGTGACGGTATCAAGACCAGACATAGTGACGACACCGGCGTTGTTGACGATCAGATCAAGGCGGCCGAATTTATCCACCACGTCATTTACCGCCTTTTCAACAGCCACGCGATCGCGCACATCCGCAGTGAAGGCGGCTGCGATACGACCGTCATCGGTAATGATCTTTGCTGTCGCATCGGCAAGTTCCATTTTAATATCGACACAGGCGACACTGGCTCCGTCATCAGCCAGTTGCTTTGCGATTGCTCGTCCGATACCTGAACCTGCGCCGGTAACAAAAGCAACTTTGCCTTTGTGGTCAATGATCATGATGTACTCCCCTTTGTCGCTTCTGAAATGAGCCACTTGAAAATCGGATCTACGCCCGCGTGCATTTCTGGGTGCCACTGAACCGCGAGAACTCGGTCTTGAGCTGATTCAACGGCTTCCACGGTGCCGTCTGGAGCCCACGCCACAATTCTTAATCCATGGCCAGGCTCAGCAATTGCCTGATGGTGGTAACTGTTGACCGCCGCATTGCCCTCGCTATCAACATCGGTACCAAGTGCCGCCCTCAGCATCGACTCCGTAGCAATCTCGACGCTGTGCCGACGCATTGAACGGTGCTCATCAGTTTCAGCATGTGAAAAACCATCTACCTCAGCAAGATGCTGGATCAAGGTGCCACCGCGCGCAACGTTTACAACTTGGCAGCCGCGACAGATGGCGAGAATCGGGATCCCGTATTGAATGGCCGCCGCAACCAATTGGAATTCAAATTCATCGCGAGCTAGATCATGCTGGGTCGATTCAGGCACTGGATCCATATGATACCTGCGCGGCTCGACATCCTCGCCACCACTGAGCAGTAACCCATCAAGTCGAGTGACGATGACGGTTGGATCAACTGATCGCGGAAGCATTACTGGCATGCCACCCGCCGCACTCACCGCTTCGCAGTAATCGGCAAAAACCCCCCACAGGTGCGCGCCGTCAATCCCCTTGGGCACAGCACCGAGCCCACTTGCTTCGATAACCCGAGTGGTAATGCCAATGAGTGGCTCGTTCATTGGCTATCGGCCTCGCTAATGATCGCGTGCAGATGGCGCAGGGTTTCATCCATGTGCGCGCGAGCGGCCGCGGCCGCGGCCTGGGGATCACCGTCAGCAATCGCCTGATAAATCGCGGTGTGTTGTTGACGGGTTACTTCAACTCGCTGCTCATAGGGCAAGTTGTCAGTTGGCATGAACAATTCAGCGCGAGCACGCCTCGAAGCTTCAGTTAACCGCTCATTGTTTGCTGCGGCTGATACCGCCGAATGGAATTGCCCATCGGCTTCACGAAATGAACTGTATGAAAACTCATTGCTCGATGTCTCTGCGGTGGGCAAAGCTGCGATCGCATTTCGCATCGCCTGTAAATCCAGGGCTGAGCGGCGCAGTGCGGCTAGGGCACAAGTCTGCTGTTCGATGGCGGAGCGAAAATCAATGAGTTCCTCCATGTCGGGGAGATTGGCGCGCAGTAGCTCACGCCACACCGAAACTGGGGTGCTCGGTTCAGCAACGAAACTGCCGCCCTGAGCGCCCCGACGAGTCAGCAAATAACCCTCGGCTTCGAGGTGCGCAATACCTTCGCGCACCGCCTGGCGGCCGACCCCTAACTCAGCGGCCAATAGGCGTTGCGACGGCAGGCGATGACCCACGCCCCATTCACCGCAGGCAATGCGCTCACGCAAATAGCCGGCAACCTCCTGGCCGGTCCGCACCGTCTGCAACTGCTTCATTTCCATTGGTACGCACTATGAACCATTGGGTACCTGGTGTCAACCCCGTTGCCGGCCGCGGTCAATGATGGATTCGAGTACCGCCAGATCATGCTCCCCGATCCCGGGGATCGCACTCGGTGGCCGCGCCCAACCGCTGATGTCAAATGGCGGATCAAGGAGTTCGACCGGGCCGTGCTCGGTCTGTACCTCGTGGAAATGGCCGCGTGCCCGCAATTGCTCATGCTGCCAAACCCCCGCAAGGTCATTTACGCGCGCCACGGCGATGCGGCCGGCCGCCAACCGAACCATCGCCTCGTGGGCAGAAATCGATGCCAAATGCTCGGAAATCAAAACTTCAAGTTCGACCACATTTGTCAGGCGATCGCTATTGGTTAAGAACCGCTGGTCGGTGCCGAGGTTGGAGTTTTTCAATAATGCGGACGCCAATGACTGCCACTCACCATCACTTTGTACCGCGATTAAAATAGTGCTCCCATCACTTAGCTCAAATGTTCCGTAAGGCGCAATCGCATGATGCCGACGCCCGGTACGAGGAGCCTGCCCCATGCCGTAAGTCGCCGCATAAAGCGGTGCCGAGAGCCATTCGGCTAAAGCCTCGAGCATGGAGACATGGATAGACGCGCCTTCGCCGGTTCGATCACGACGTACGAGCGCGGCCAGAATGCTGGTTAACGCATACATGCCAGCCGAGATGTCAGCGACTGAGAAACCAACTTTGCTCATTACTTCATCACCAGTTACCGAGAAGGCACCGGCCTCAGCCTGAATCGCCAAGTCGTAGGCCTTGTCATCACTTCGCGGTCCATCCGGCCCGTAACCTGAAATTGCACAGACAATCAGATTTGAATGTTCGGTGCGCAAAGTGTCAGCATCAATACCTCGGCCTTTCGCCGCCGCCGGTGACATATTGTGAATGAACACATCGGCGCCGGCTATCAATGACTTCAGGAGCTGCTCATCCTTGGGATTAGGCATGTCGATAGCTACAGACTGCTTACCGACATTCGCCCAGACGAAGAAGGCCGAGTTACCCTTGACTAAGGAGTCGTAATGACGAGCGAAATCACCCTCGGGGCGCTCAATCTTGATGACAGTCGCACCAAGATCGGCAAGTTGCCGGGTCGCAAATGGGGCAGAAATTGCCTGCTCGACTGAAACGACCACAATGCCCGCCAGCGGCGCCGAATCTTTACTCATTTTTCAACTCAGCAAACTCCAGGCCAGCAATGTCTTGTATGAACCACTCAACTAAGTTATCGCAATTCCTTCGAAGTAATTCATCTACCTCGCCGACATCAGCGAGGACTTCGGCCGCCGACGTATGACTCGGGATGTGATCCGGACCGATAGCCGCCCAACCACTTACCAAGCGAAGGTCGGCCTCCGGATGAAATTGGGTGCCCACCGCGCGTCCCGAGCGAAACAATTGAACTGCACTCGGGGTGCTCGCCAATAACTCAACTGAATCGGGGATGACCATGCGATCCTCATGCCAGGTGAACCACGGCCCCGCCGGGATCGGCAAGCCCTGCTCACCGGGGTCCAAAAAGATGAGACCAATCTCGGCCTCACCAGGCGGCGCCGGTTCAACATGGCCACCGAGTGCTTCAGCAAGAAGTTGCCCGCCAAAGCACACTCCCAGATAGGGGATGTCCTGGGCAACAAGTTGCTCAATGTACTTGATCTCCGGCCCTACCCATGCGCGAGCAGATACCTCGTAGGCATTAGCGAACGAACCGAAAGCTATGACGGCGTCGTACTCGCCGGGCTCTGGGAAATCAAGATTGGGAGCAGTTGGATCCTCCAGCACGATGTGTTGCTGTGTCCTGATTCCGCGTAGTACCAACAATTCACCGATCCTGCCGGGCGCGGCTTCTGGTTCGTGGCTGATAAGCAATACTCGCGCCATCTAGATAACCCCTCGATA
>NSHP01000056.1 GCA_002737125.1 Actinomycetota bacterium
AATGCTGTGGTTCAGCCCAATAACGACGTGCAGGTGTTCAATGACACCAACGATGCGAAGAGTGCGATGCAAAACGGCCAAATCGACGGCTTAGTAGTTGATCTTCCGACCGCGTACTACATAACGGCCGTTGAAATCCCCAAGGGCAAGATCGTCGGTCAGTTCAAGGCCCAAGCCGGTGGCGAGCAGTTCGGTCTGTTGTTCCAAAAGGGCAACCCGCTGGTTACCTGCGTCAATCGGGTGCTTGCCGACCTGAGTGCATCCGGTGAGCTGCAGGCGATCCAAGATGAGTGGATGGCCGGTACGACGGCGCCGTACTTCACGCAGTAACGTCGCCTAGGTGAGCGCTTCGACAACTGCGCCTGGTGCGCCCGAGGTTTATTTTGACCCGGTGCGCCAGGCGCATCGTCGTAAGCGGGCAAGGCGCGATGCCTTGGTCGGTATGGCAAGCCTGCTGGGTTTTGTCTTGGTCGTTGGTTTTGCGATCTCGCGCACCTCGGGCTGGCCACTTGTGCAAGAGACTTTCTTTAACGGTAGCGAGTTCATCGCCACCTTCCCCGGGCTCTTAGATGCCTTCTTATTAAATGTCCGCATCTTTCTAATTGCTGAGCCGCTAATTTTGATAATCGGGCTGCTGGTGGCGCTGGCTCGCGATCTACGTTCACCGCTGCTGCTGCCACTTAGGGTGCTTGCGACCCTCTACGTCGATATTTTCCGAGGAGTCCCAACGATCTTGGTGATCTTCTTATTGGGTTTCGGGGTGCCAGCACTGCAATTGCAGGGAGTGCCGAATAACGCGGTTTTTTGGGGTACCGCTGCTTTAGTTCTGTCATATGGGGCTTATGTTGCCGAAGTATTTCGCGCCGGTATCGGCTCGGTGCACTCAAGTCAGCGGATGGCAGCGCGATCACTTGGCCTGACATCACTGCAGACCAGTCGTTACGTCATTCTCCCGCAGGCGGTGCGCAATGTGGTGCCGCCGCTGCTAAATGACTTCATTTCCCTGCAAAAAGACACTGCGCTGGTTTCGGTTCTTGGCCCGATTGAGGTCCTACGTCAGGCACAGATTGATGCTTCATCAACCTTCAACTACACGGCTTATGTTGGCGCGGCCCTAATATTCATCGCACTCACCATCCCCATGACTCGTTTTGCTGACTGGGTACAGGCGCGTATGCGTAAACGGCGCACCATGGCGGGTACCGCATGACCGACACGCTAATTGATATTTCCGGGGTCTGGAAAGCATTCGACGACCACTCGGTTTTACGAGGTCTGGATCTTTCAGTTGATCGCCATGAGGCTGTGGTGCTGATCGGCGCATCCGGTTCCGGGAAGTCGACTTTGCTCCGCTGTGTCAATGGTTTAGAAAATGTTGATGCCGGGCACATTACGCTTGATGGCAATCTAGATGTGACCGGATTCAAGACTGACATGGATGTGGTGCGCAGGCGCATCGGCATTGTTTTTCAGTCTTATAACTTGTTCCCGCATATGACAGTTCTGGACAATGTGACACTTTCCCCACGTAAAGTGCTAAAGCGAAGTGCCGCCGAGTGCCGAGATCAGGCGATGACTCTGCTGCAGCGGTTTGGGCTCGCAGCCAAGGCCAGTGATTACCCGGATCGACTATCAGGTGGTCAGGCCCAGCGGGTGGCGATTGTGCGCGCGCTGGCGATGGAGCCCGAGTTGATGCTCTTCGATGAGATCACTTCTGCTCTTGATCCGTTGCTGGTTGGCGAGGTTCTCGACGCCGTCCGCGAACTCAAAGAAGGTGGCCTGACCTTGATCATGGCTACCCATGAGATGGGTTTTGCCCGCGAAGTGGCCGACCGCGTCTGCTTCCTTGATGCCGGTGTGGTCCTCGAACAGGGGACGCCGGCGGCAGTTTTTGGTAGTCCGCAGGAGGAGAAGACAAAGGAATTCCTCGCCCGCATCCTTAAATAGTGCGGTGTGGTCATGGTGCGTCTGACCGGTTTTATCCATATTCGTCCGTACGCTTGGGCAGGGGTGCATCCGGCACCTGTCCTACGCGTGGAGGAATAAATGTCAACTATGAACTCGGGCCAATCGGTCGATGAGATCGAGGCCAATGCTTTGGGCCAGATAGGTCGTAACTGGTGGGTGCTGTTGTTCTTGGGTATTATCAGTTTGGGCGTCGGCGTTATCGCGCTAGTTTGGCCAGGAGCCACCATCGTGGTGGTTGCCATCTTGCTAGCAATTTGGCTGCTGATCTCAGGTATCTTCCAGGTCGTACGGGCATTCGCCCACGGGTTGTCCGGCGGTATGCGAGCCCTGCTCATCATTACCGGCATAATTTCGATCATCTTGGGTCTGTTCATGTTCCGCGGTGCTTTCCAAGCAGTTGAGATTTTGGCGATCTTCATCGGTATCGCCTTCCTGTTCCGCGGCTTCGGTGCACTCTTCTTGGGTGCGGAAGAAAAAGAAGGCCGTGGTTGGAATATCTTCGGTGGCATCGTTATGTTGATCGGTGGTGTCGTTATTTTGGTTTGGCCGGGCATCTCCTTGGTCACCTTGGCTTGGATCGTGGGTATCTGGCTGATCATCATTGGTATTTTCGAGATAATCAGTTCGTTCTCGCTGAAGTCCGCAGCCAAGCGGGCAATGAAATAGCAAGTTCGCTTGATTAACTCCTAGTGGCCCGCGGCGAATGCCGCGGGCCACTACATTTGTGCCATGGCAGCTGAGACTTCACAAACCCTTGACAGGGGACTCCGGGTGCTTGAGGCCATTGCCGAGTCCGCTGATGGACTAACTGTCACCGAGTTGGCTCAAACTCTAGGTATTGGCCGCACCGTGGTCTATCGCCTTGTTGTCACCCTCGAACAGCACGCCCTCTTGCGTAGATCAGGCGATGGGAAATGCCGCCTGGGCCTGGCGGTCTTGACAATGGGCCGCCAAGTCCAGCCGATTGTCCGCGATGTGGCCTTACCCGCGCTGCGCTTGCTATCAGATGCGGTAGGCGCAACCGCACACTTGACAATCGCTGAAGGCGCCGAAGCTTTGACGGCTGTGGTGGTGGAGCCAACCAGGTCAGATGTGCATGTGGCATATCGCATGGGTGCCCGACAACCGCTCGAGTCGAATGCGGCGGGCCGGGCCGTGCTGGCTGCACGTACAGCGGCGGGTCGTCCACTTGATCCGCCGTGGGTTGTCGCAACCAGTGAAGGCCCGCAGGGTGCGTACGGGATCGCCGTTCCAATAACCGGCGTTCCGGGCTTAGAAGCAAGTGTGGGGGTGGTGTCGCTGCGGGAGCTAAATGAGGCCGATGTGGGTGCCAGAGTGGCCCGCGCGGCCGGTGAAATCGCCCGGGCCCTGCGCTGATTCCGGGAATTCGGCAGTTATGACGCACAATGGGGTTTCACCCCCAATCTTGGAGTTCGTTGATGCGCCGTGTGCTCGTCGGGCTGTTAATCACTAGCACCCTCCTAGCCGTTTCACTCATTGCACCAACAACCGCAACCGCGGCCCCGGCGCGCATCGCAAGTGGCTGGATTCCCTACTGGGTCAGCAGCCCGAGCAAGCCCCAAGGCATTAACTCCGCTGTCGAGAATGCGGATCTATTCACTGACGTTTCACCGTTTTGGTACTCGGCATTAGTTGGTGGGCCGGCCGGTGTGCAGGTCAAGATCAACCCGAATTTTGGTGATGGTGCAGCGAATATTGCCTGGGCCATGGAGAAACTAAAAGCCGCGGGGCTAACGGTGCTGCCGGCAATTGCCGACGGCAGTGGTAAGGGCAAGATGGCCGCTGCGCTCGCTGATCCCACAAAACGATCTATGCATGTAGCCGACATAGTCAACCTAGTCATGGCAAATGGCTTCGACGGCATTGATTTGGACTACGAAGTATTCGCATTCTCCGATGGGTCAAGCTCGTGGGCCGCAACGCAGCCGAATTGGACCGCCTTCATCCAAGAGTTAAGCGCTGCATTACACGCTCAGGGCAAACAACTCGCCGTTACGATTCCGCCGCCGTGCTCACTCGCAGGCACCTGCAGCCCCAAGGCCGGTTACTGGGTCTACGACATTGCCGGCATCGCGCCGGAGGCTGATCGAATTCGAATCATGGCCTACGACTACCACTACAACGGCATTGGTCCCATTGCCCCAATTGATTGGGTGCGTGCGTTGGCTCAGTACAGCGCTGCCGTGGCGGGGGGGGGAAAAATTCAAATAGGGGTACCTACCTATGGGCGAGTGTGGACTAAGAAGAGTGCAGCCGGTAAGTATCAACTGACAGGTAGTTGCCCAAGTGCTGGCACTAGACCACATAACTCTTTAACCAAAATGACTTCGGCCACCGACGCGGAAATCCCTGGCTTACTTGCTTCGGTAGGCGTTGCTCCCGAATCCATCGTTTGGGACGCAGCATCGGCCGAGAGTTGGGTTGAGTACGACAAAGTCGTCCAGTGGACCGACAGTTCAGGGGTCGGCCAAACGTGTACGGCACGGCGCATCATGTGGTGGGTTGGCCCCCAGGCTGTTCTCGCCCGCACCCAGCTAGTTGGTGAATTAGGTTTGTCCGCTGCTGCTTATTGGACAATCGGTGGAGAGGATCCAAGCCAGTGGGCGCTAATTCGTACCTACGCAACACAACTCGCCCCAGCGGCAACGGAGGTCACCGTCACTGCTGAACCCCGGGTCACTTTTAACACTCCGGTAAATATCGCCGCGACCATCGCCTCAGGTGGTACGCCATTAGCCAGCCTTGGGGTAACTCTGCAATTCTTGAAGAATGGATCCACCATTTGGACCAATGTCGCTTCCGCGACAACGGCCACAAATGGCACGGTGGCGTTTGCGCCGGTGGTTACCGAATTTGGGCAGTGGCGTATTTACGCACCGGGTGATACCGGTCGCGCTGAGCAAGCCAGCGATCCGGTGCTGGTTGAAGTAGCGGCGATGGTGACACTTGCGACCCCGAAGCACAAAGTGAAGATTAAGACGAAATTTATGATGAGAGTGGTAGCGCAGCCAGCTCGAGGCAAGCAGGTGATAGTGATTCAGATTCAACGCGGTGACGGCTGGCGCACTATCGGTAAAGATCGCACCAATGCCAAGGGAGTCGCGAAAATAGCGGTCACCTCACTAAAACAGCCGGGGGATTATGTATATAGGGCGCTGGCCCAGGCCCGTAGTGACATCAGTGAAGGTGCCTCCGCCTCGTTGACGATTAACGTGCGTAAATAGGCGGCAATTTAGAGGTCGGCTGCGAGACAAACAGCCGGTAGATCGAACCACCGCAAATGCTCGAAGTCAGCGGAGACAAGTGAGGCGTCCTCGACTAGGTGAGCTTCTGGTAGCCGGGCGAACATCTGGGCGGCCCGGTCGAGGTAGGTCTGAAGGTCGGCCTCTGGTGCTTGATCGTGGCTCCGCGGGAAGCTAAGCACCCCTTCATCGTCATAACTAAGCTGCCTAAGTCGCATTGGTGGTTCGACCGGGCCGTCGCGGTGGTGCCAGCGCCCGGTTGCAGTATCGAAACGGTATTCGGGCAACAACTGCCAGCCATGCTTGGCGATTAAGTCCACGGCTTGGACGATGTAGGTAAATACCACCTCTGAGATGAAGTAGTTGAAGTTAACCCGCACCCACCCGGGTTTAATGCCTTCGCAGCCGTGGGTGATTTCGCGTTCAAACTCATGTGATTTTTCTATGTCGATACCTAAGAGCCGGTGCCCGTACGGCCCAGCGCAGGAGCACCCCCCGCGCGACTGAATTCCGAATAAATCATTGAGAACCGCAACAATGAAATTGTGATGCAGGTATCGATCGCCTGGACGCTTGATAACGAAGGACACGATCGACAAACGATCCGCCTCGAGATTGCCCAGAATCTGGATTAAGGAGTTCGTTCTCCAGGCTGAAATCGCACGAGTTACGAAGTCCTCTTCGTATGCGCGGATTATCTCGACACCGACATTTTGTTTGAGGTGAAAAACCAAACCGGCGCGAATGGACTCGACGATAGCGGGGGTGCCGCCTTCTTCACGATGCACTGGGTCGGCAAGGTATCGATGCTCATTTGGGTTCACGTAGGCAACGGTGCCACCACCAACGAGGTCTGGTACTGAATTCGTTAACAGCGCACGACGGATGATTAACACACCCGGCGTACCTGGGCCGCCAACGAATTTATGCGGGCTGAGCACCACCGCGTCCTTATACGCGAGTGGGTTGATCTCGGCGAGCGGGTTCATGTGAATATCGACATAAGGTGCGGCAGCCGCATAATCCCAGAACGCAAGTGCTCCATTTTCGTGAAGTATCTGGCTCACTAGAGCGGTGTCGGACACGATTCCGGTGACATTGCTGGCCGCACTGAACGAGGCAATTCGTAGTGGGCGATCGGCGTAGAGCGCAAGTTCTTCTTTCAGGTGATTGATGTCAATGTGGCCGTCGGCATCCTCATGGATAGTGACGACGTCAGCGATTGATTCGCGCCAAGGGAGTTCGTTGCTATGGTGTTCGAAGGGCCCGATGAATATCACCGGGCGCTCACTTGGTGGTATCTGTTCTGACAATTTGTACTTCTTGTCGAGATCGGCCGGTATCCGGATATTTAAGATTCCGATGAGTCGGTCAATCGCGGAAGTGGTACCAGATCCGCAGAAAATTACGCAGGTGTCCTCGTCGCCATTTACCGCATGACGAATAATCTCGCGGGCATCCTCACGTAGTCGAGTGGTTTGCAACCCCGTGCCACTTGACTCAGTGTGAGTATTGGCATAGCGCGGTAGGACTTCCTCGCGAATGAAGTCTTCAATAAAAGTCAGGGCGCGACCACTAGCTGTGTAGTCGGCGTAGGTCACGCGGCGAGCACCATACGGGCCCCACATCACTTGGTCGTCGCCAATTACTGATTCACGGACACGCACAAGCAGTGTCGATTCCGGTAGGTGCTCACTCCTGGTCGGGATGTCCATAGGGGCCAGCGTACGAGACGGTGGGTGCGAGACAATGTGCAGGTGCCAACTAGTTTCGGATCCCGGTTATGTCGGTAGCACCCGCTGAAGCTCTGCGCCCGCTACTTGAAGAAGAGCTGGATAGACCCTGGATCACCATCGTCTGGAATGACCCGATTAATCTAATGTCCTATGTGACATATGTGTTTATGGCATATTTCAAGTATGACCGGGCTAAAGCGGAGCTCTTGATGATGGATGTTCATGAGCGTGGCAAGGCCGTTGTTTCCACTGGCACTCGGGAGGAAATGGAACGCGACGTCACCGCAATGCATTCATACGGGTTATGGGCCACCTTGCAAAAGGATGACTGATTCATGAGTATCTGCGAATGAGTATCTGAGCGTGAGTACCGGGTTTCAGCGGACGCGAACTGGACGTACTGTGCTTCGCGTTGACGCGATGGAAAAAACTGTTCTAGCCTCCCTCGCCGAGCAAATGATTGCGTTTGTGGCACCAACCCAAGCAGCTGCTTCGGGTGATCCGCTGGCGGCGATTGTGGGCATCGATGAAGTTGCCGAAACTCCGACCGACCCCGCGTTAGCGCGCATGTTCCCGGCGGCGTACCGGGATGACGACGAAGCGGCTGGGGATTTCCGCAGATTCACTGAACGCGACTTACGGGCTCACAAAATCGCCAATGCCAGCAAGGTGGCTGGGTGCCTTGAGCGGCACGGTGAGAAGCTCGTGCTCACCGCGGACGAGGCGTTGTGCTGGCTCGGGTTTCTAAATGACACCCGGATCGCGATTGGCACCAGGCTGGAGATCACGGAGGCGAATCACGATGAACTAGCCGAGTTACCCGCGGAAGACCCGCGCGCTGGGCTATTTGATGTCTATGACTGGCTTACGTTTTTACAGGACTCATTAGTGCAACTGGAGTTGGATGCTGATTGACCCGCAAATGCAAGCGGCCCGGCGCATTAGCACCGGGCCGCTTGGGGATCTGTATTGATTCGTCACTTACTTGACGGAGCGGCTTCTAATTCAGTTTCCGCGAAAGATGCGTCATCATCTGCGCTCTTCTCGCGGGCTATCTTGTAGATGATCAAGCCGAATAGGCACTTGGCCAAAACATCGGCTAATGAGTAACCCACCTGGCGATAGACGAACGAATCTGCACCCGAAATGCCAAGCTGCGGCAACAGGTACGAGATCGGGTAAACACCCCAAGTTGCCAGCAGCAGCCATCGCAGACCGTTGAGGTCCTTGCCTACTTGCTCGGGCTGGGTCTTCATCGACTTGCTGAGTTCGACGAAGAGCACATAGAGGATGTAGAGGAACGGAATCGTCGAAAGTGCGCCCCAGATACCTCGGGTCATATTGTCAGCTGAGATCTCACCGGGGTAACCCAAGATGATCATCAGCGCCGAGGCTGGGATCAGCTTCAGGAGCAGGCCTCTTCGGACCGCCTTTGCCAGCGCCAGCACCGCAATGGTTTCGAACAGCAACAACGGAACGGTGAGCAACCAGTCGACGTATCGGTAGCCCTCATTGAATCCATCACCATTCACCATAACGTAGGACATAGCGGTAGCCCCCGTGGCTGGGGTGCCCTCACCGGTAGCGACATAGGCCTCGGTGAACGAGTTAAAGATCCGGTAGTAGTGATAGGCGGCGATAAGGCAAACCATGGCCGACACGACAAGTGCCTGCCGGTACCGAGGAAGCACTCGACCCTGGACTGCCAGAAGGAAGATGAAGGTCGCGAGCATGGCGGCTAGTGCCAAGGAGAGCACGTTATAAACAGTCTGAAACTGCGAGTAAGTTAACTCGAGAGTGTCCATTAACCCTTCATTCTGTGAGTGGACTTTTGCTAACTCTCGAGTATGCGCCCGTTAGCGAGAACTCGCAACTTGAAATCCACCTGCCCTTCATTTCCGCGGAAAATGGTACAGTTCTATTATCTGGGGGTGCTGACAATTAGAGCCGATCTACTCGCTGCCATAGTTTCACATGCACGTGCTGATCACCCAGACGAAGCCTGTGGAGTTATTGCCGGACCTTCGGGTTCTGATCGGCCCGAGCGCCACATCCCCATGCTAAATGCCGCGAGGTCACCAACTTTCTACGAGTTCGATTCCGGTGACCTTCTCGCGCTGTATCGCGAGCTCGACGATAAGGATGAGGTTCCGGTGGTGATTTATCACTCGCATACTGCGACAGAGGCCTACCCGTCGCGTACTGATGTCGCCCTAGCGGGTGAACCCGAGGCCCACTATGTGCTGATATCGACCCGCGAGACGGGGCCGGACGAAGGCCCATTTGAATTTCGCTCCTTCCGAATCGCTGATGGGGTGGTAACCGAGGAGCCGGTGGTGGTGGAGGGCACCACCTAGTAATTGCTGCAAAGTCCTTGCAAGTAGCTATCCCGCCGAAGAGCGCGGAATACTCCCGCCTATTGTCATATTCGTAGTAGTACCACTAGTAACCCTGAATAACCCCGATTTGACCGGAGCCCAAACGATGTCAGTTGAAGTCCGAGTGCCAACCATCTTGCGCTCCCTGACCGGTGGCGAGAAAGTGGTAACGGCGAGTGGCGGCACCTTGGCGGCGGTGGTCGCAGACCTGGATGGTTCATATCCGGGGATGGGTGCTCGCCTCTTGGATGACAGCGGGCTGCGCAGGTTCGTAAATATTTACGTCAATGACGAGGACGTCCGCTTCTTGGCGGGACTACAGACGCAGATTGCAGACCAAGATTCCATAACAATCTTGCCCGCTGTCGCGGGCGGCTGATAGCACTCCACGACTCCATGCGCTTTAACTCACTGCTCGACTCCGTAGGACACACGCCATTAGTCGGGTTACCCAACCTCTCGCCTTCTTCGGATGTGCGGTTGTGGGCGAAACTGGAAGATCGCAATCCCACCGGTTCAATTAAAGATCGCGCGGTGCTCGCGATGGTCGATCAGGCTGAAAAAGACGGTAGGTTGACACCCGGCGCCACCTTGTTGGAGCCAACCTCGGGTAATACCGGGATCGCACTTGCGATGATTGCGAAGTTACGCGGCTATAAATTGGTATGCGTAATGCCTAAGAACACTTCGGCGGAGCGCACTCAGCTGCTCGAGATGTGGGAAGCACGGATTATGTACTCGGATGCCGTTGGTGGCTCAAATGAAGCGGTACGAGTTGCGAAGGTATTAGCCGCAGAGAACCCTGATTGGGTAATGCTCTATCAATACGGAAACGCCGCCAACGCGCAAGCCCATTACGACACCACCGGCCCCGAGTTGATTGCTGACCTACCGACTTTGACGCACTTTGTTGCTGGGCTCGGCACCACGGGAACTTTGATGGGCGTTGGGAGATATCTGAGGGAGCATCGTCCTGCTGCCCGAATAGTGGCAGCAGAGCCACGTTATGGTGAATTGGTTTACGGTCTGCGCAATTTAGATGAGGGTTTTGTGCCGGAGATTTATGATGAGTCAATATTGAGTTCACGCTTCTCGGTTGGAGCCAGGGATGCGATTCGCCGAACTCGTGAGCTCATTGAACTTGAGGGTATTTTTGCGGGATTCTCAACCGGCGCCATCTTGCATGCCGCGCTGGGCATCGCGGAAAAGGCTAAGCGAGCCGGCGAGAGCGCCGATATTGCTTTCATAGTGTGCGATGGTGGCTGGAAGTACCTATCGACCGGTGCGTACGAGGGCTCATTGGATGACGCCGAAATGGCTCTAGACGGTCAATTGTGGGCCTAATACCGCCATTTCCGCAGCACCTACTTGGTCGACCATAGAATTAAGTTGCTATGGCTGATTCACCCATCGGGATCGTTGACTCCGGAGTCGGAGGGCTAACAGTTGCGCGCGCCATCTTGGATCAACTTCCGCACGAGCCAATCCTTTATATAGGTGACACTGCACGTGGGCCTTATGGACCACGTCCACTTGCGGAGGTTCGTGAATTTGCCATTGAAATAATGGATCAACTTGTCACTGATGGCGTAAAAATGATTGTCATCGCCTGTAATTCGGCAAGTGCCGCGACTTTGCGTGATGCCCGCGAGCGTTACGACGTGCCGGTAATTGAAGTGGTGCACCCAGCGGTGCGAAGAGCGGTTGCGGCCACTCGTAACGGCCGAATCGGCGTGATTGGGACCGAGATGACGATTAATTCTGGTGCCTACAACGATGCATTTGCGGCGGCCCTGGACGTTGAAATCTACTCAGCTGCGTGCTATCGGTTCGTCGAATTTGTCGAGTCCGGGGTAACCGGAGGAGACGAACTACTTGCGGTGGCCCGCGAGTACTTACTGCCACTACGAGAAGCAGGTGTTGACACTTTGGTTTTGGGGTGCACGCACTACCCGCTGCTAACCGGTGTGCTCGCGTATGTCATGGGAAACGAAGTGACATTAGTTTCCAGCGCCGAGGAAACCGCCAAAGATGTTTATCGAACTCTGGTGGCAAACCACCTCGTTCGAGGTGCTGATCTGCCTAACCCGGCGTATCAATTTTTCGCTACTGGTGACCCCGGATCATTCCAACAATTAGGGCGCAGATTTCTTGGGCCAGAGATTGGCACGGTCAAAAGGCGCTGACCCTGAGCCGATATGGTCAGGCCATGACTAGATCTGATGGCCGAACCGCTGACCAACTTCGTCCCGTCTCATTTGAGCGCGGTTGGCTAGATCAAGCCGAGGGTTCGGCATTGGTTTCCTTCGGAAGAACGCGAGTGCTTTGCACAGCATCGTTCACGGCCGGGGTACCTAGATGGTTAAAGGGATCAGGTAAGGGCTGGGTCACCGCTGAATATGCAATGCTCCCACGTGCTACCAACACTCGTAATGACCGCGAATCAGTTAAGGGCAAACTTGGTGGCCGCACCCAGGAGATTTCACGCCTGATTGGGCGGAGCCTGCGGGCGGTAGTTGACATGAGTGTGCTCGGCGAGAACTCGATCCTGGTGGACTGTGATGTGCTGCAGGCCGATGGCGGCACTCGCACGGCGGCGATCACGGGCGCATATGTTGCACTTGTGGACTCAATTACTTGGGCACAAGGGAAGGGCTTAATCGCCCCGGGGGTTAATCCGCTCAAGGATTCAGTCGCGGCCGTGAGTGTTGGTATCGTCGATGGTGAGCCAAGACTAGATCTTCACTATGACGATGATGTGCGCGCGGATACCGACATGAATGTGGTTATGACAGGTGATGGTCGATTCATTGAGGTACAGGGCACCGCCGAAGGCGAGCCCTTTGACCGCGCCCTCCTTGATCAGTTGTTAGC
>NSHP01000057.1 GCA_002737125.1 Actinomycetota bacterium
CCTCGCCCCAGCGGATCACCGCTGGCACTACGGCTTGGCTCATCGACTCCAGGCTGTCGTAGCCGACAACGGAGAGCATTTTTGCAAGAGCATCAGCATCAGGGCCTAGATGTCGGCGCTGAAAAGCGTCATCCTCGTGGAGTGACTCAAGTGATCTGGGAAAACTGCGTGTACTGCTCATCGGTTCACCTCGCACTAGTGCACCGAGTAATCGGCACCGGGATACGCGGTCACGGCTGTGACCGCACTCCCCCTCTGTCTTTGGCGATAACTCGCGGCCTGAGAGCTTCACCGCTTGCGCGGCTTGCACCGTCGGCGGGGTGGAATCCACCCGCTTTCCAGAGGCGCCTTCCCCGGGCGGTCCATGGGCCTGAGAGATTATCGGGGAGATGTGCTCCTTCGGCGCCCGCGAATGGCTTTCGCGAGACTCTCCCGTCCGGGGTCGATCGGCAGCACCAGCATACTGGCCAAAGGCGCTAAGTCGCCGTATCAGGCGGCCGTGTTAACTGACTGCCGAGCGGGCGCGGCGCGCTGCAAGTTCATCGGTGCCGACACTTGGTTCAATAACGACCCCATCGGGGCGCTCCCCCGGCAGGGTCGACAAGGTGCCTTCAACCTCGCGCCACACACTGCCAACAGCGATACCGAAAACCCCTTGGCCACCCCGAACTAGGTCAATGACTTCGTCGGCGCTACGGCACTCGTAAATGGTGGCTCCGTCGCTCATTAGCGTGATCCGCCCTAGATCCTCGCCGGCATTGGTGGCCAAGTGCTCAACGGCGGCCCGAATATTTGGCAGGGAGACCCCGGTGTCAATCAGCCTTTTGACCACCCGTAAAACCAAGATGTCGCGAAAGCTATAAAGACGCTGGGTACCTGAACCGCTTGCCCCGCGAACAGATGGTTGCACCAGGCCGGTGCGCGCCCAGTAATCCAGTTGCCGGTAGGTGATTCCAGCGGCCGAGCAGGCTATCGGGCCCCGGTAACCAATATCTGCTGGTAATGGCCTTAAGTCCGCGTCATCGAACAGGGCTTCTTGGCCACTGGGGATCTGGCCCGTCGGTGCGTCGGCGTTCACGAAGCCTCCTATGGAAGTGACCCCAACCTTTGGAACGGGAGCCATAACGAACGTTACGAACCTAGCCCGAAGGGGTCAACCCGACACACGGGTGCGGTGCAAACCCAAGTCTGAACCTCATGTGGAGGGTTGGAGTCCGCCGGCTCCCCCGGACGCTACTCGAAATCCTCGGGGCTGACCTGGTCTAAGAACTCCCGGAATTGTTTCAACTCGACGTCGCTTGCTATCTGCTGCTGGCCGTCATCCAGATTAGGCGAAGTGGGCTCTTCGTCCGGTAGTTCTATCCCAGCCTCATCGAGGACCGCATCTGCGCCGTAGATTGGGACCCCGGCACGCAGCGCCAGCGCGATGGCATCTGAAGGCCGAGCACTTACTTCTACCCCGGATGCGAAGACCAAAACCGCGTAGAAAACCCCATCTTCAAGTGAAGTGATGCGAATCTCGAGGAGTGCGGCACCTGTGGCCTCCAAAACGTCCTTAAACAGGTCGTGGGTCAATGGCCTCGGTGGCACGACCCCCTGCTGGGCAAAAGCGATTGCGGTTGCCTCGACCGCCCCAACCCAAATTGGTAAGTACCGCACCCCGCCCGACTCGCGCAGCAGCACTATTGGGTTGTTCGACGGCATCTCCATTCGGACACCAATCACATCAAGTGCTTGCATGCCCCCAGCCTAACCCCTAGGTCAGGCCCCCGCGAACTAGTTCCGCTCGTAGCAAAGCCCCATGCAGTTGGACTAAGAGCGCCGCAGCCTCACGGACGACCTCATTTGCGTGTTCACGCTGGCCTCGGTCCTTGGGCTGGCTAAAGGGAGTGGCGATTTGCTCGACTAGCCCGGTATCACGATCGGCGACAACTCGAAATGATCTCAGGTGTCGGGGCTCAACTCCCAATGGGGCCAGTTGCGCCACAATGTTGGCAACAGCCAGTGCATCTTCGTCATAGTGGCCGGCCGGGTTAGCCCAAACCAACCCAATCGTTTCTAAAGTAGCAATCAAGGCCTCGGGTAACTCAACCATTTCGGCTAACTCACCGCGAGTAAGTCGTACCTTGCCAGCCCCCGCGCGAAAATCATCGGCGCGCAATCCGGTACCGGCAACGGGTTGGTTGGCCGACTCTGCCGTTGAGTCCTCTAAGTGCTCACGGATTACTTTAAGGGGCAGGTATTGGTCGCGCTGCAAGGTCAGGACCGAACGCAGTTGTTCCAGATCGCGTTCAGCGAAGCGCCGGTAACCCGACGCGGTTCGCTCAGGAGTAATCAACCCCTCGGTTTCCAAAAACCGGATCTTACTAATCGTGATGTCAGGAAACTCGCGCTTGAGTAAAGTCAAGACCTCACCGATGCTTATGGTGCCAACCACCGGGCCGCGGGCCAAACCACTCACGATTTTGGCTCCACGCCGACAAGGAACACAAAACGGAACTTGCCGATTTGAACCTCATCCCCACCAGCAAGGTGATGGTCTTCTACGCGCCTTCGATTAACATAAGTGCCGTTGAGGCTTCCCGCATCACGGATACTCCACCCTGAACTACCTCGCCGAAATTCGGCGTGTCGGCGGCTGACCGTGACATCGTCCAAAAAAACCTCCGAATCTGGTGAGCGCCCGACCGTCAGCAAATCGGCATTGAGTGCGAATTCACTACCCTCACCGGGCCCTCGATGCACCACCAAGAGCGCCGAACCGGTAGGTAACTCAGCCAGCGACGGGGAGCCCACCGGGGCCAGCGGGCCTGAGTTCGTGCCGCCATCTATTGCGATGATCGCGGTAATCGTACCGGTGTGATCCGTGTCCAGCTGAAGCGAAGTACCGCACTCAGCGCAGAAGTGGTCGTCAATATCGGCCGCGGCATCGCAATTAGCACAGCGCACCGTTATCACCTCCTGTTGCCTCTCTGGTAGGCATTATCCCTTTAGGGTAATGTCCGCGTACTGGGCCGCACTGAGTAAGTTCGCAAATTGGGTGGGGTCACTTGGCGCCATGGTGACCAACCAGCCAGCCCCATAGGGGGACGAATTTATGCTTTCAGGTGTCGAGTCCAAAGCTACATTGCGTGAAATTACTAAACCGTCAAGTGGCGAGTAAATGTCACTCACGCTCTTCGTGGACTCGACCTCACCGCACGCAACGCCAGCAGCCAAGGATTGCCCTACCTCGGGCATGGTTACGTAGACGATGTCGCCCAAAGCCTCTTGCGCGAACGAGGTGATCCCGAAAACCACCGTGCCATCCGCCTCTGACCGCACCCACTCGTGTTCGGCGGTATAGCGCAATTCCTCCGGGTACATGGCATCCTCCTTGTCAACACCTTGACCAAACTCTATTGGGCCACCGTCGCCTGCTTGCTCAGACTCACGTTACCAGTGGAAGGCGCAGCCCGCGGCGCACATAGTCAAGCCCGGCCCACCAGTACAGGGCAGTACCCCATAAAGAAAAAGCCCACCCGCAGATCAATGCGAAGGTGCCGATGGTTCCACCAAGTGACCCCAGGAGTAGGGCCGGAAACCCCCAAAGTAGGCAAAAAGTTGCCGCCTTTCCGAGCAGAGTTACCGGCAGCGCGAGTAAGCCACGGCGCCTAAGTGCAGGCAAGAGCAGCAGTAGCATCACATCACGAAGAGCCAGCGCCAGCACCAACCACCACGGGATGATGCCGCGAAGCGCTAAGCCGATAATCGTGGCTGCTATATAAAGACGGTCGGCCAGTGGATCGAGCAGAGCGCCCAACTCGCTGGTTTGATTAAGTGCCCGCGCGAGCGCACCGTCGAGCCAGTCGGAGGCACTGGCCAACACCAATACGACAAATGCCCACACATCGGCCTGCTCAACCAATACCAACCACAGGAACAGTGGGATACCAAGTAGCCTGATGAAACTCAAGATATTCGGTACGGTCCAGATGCGGTTACTATGTTCCGACCCCAAATTCCTGTCGTTATCATTCATGACGGCCACGCCTTCGTAGGTGGAATATGGCAACCCAAATTAAAGCTAGTGCCGCCGGTATCAGTAGGACCGCCAGACTCAATGCACTCCACATGGTTATGACAAGCTGCGGAACCTTGAAGTTCAAACTTAGGTCTGCAGCGACGGGGCTTAGGGCGTCTGATCGCATAAGAACTAACGTTATGGGCGAGCCCTTAGACACAAGTTTCAAGGCGGCTGGGTCACCAGTCGCACTTGACGCCCGGATTAGCTTTGCCGCCGGCTCATCCAACCGCGTACCAGCCGCAGTGGCAAGCCCCGGCACCAATGTTATTTCCCACCGCTTCATTGAACCAGTAAATTCGCCCACGCTGTATGTGGTTTCAGCTAAGTACTCGTCAATAACTGACGTTTCACCAATACCCATGAACAGCTTTGCTCCCAACCCGCTTATTGTGCTTTGCGTTTGACTTAGCTAGCTCGTTGAGCGGTAAACCGGCCACCGGCTCGTTCCAACGTAATCGGAATCTCGAAAGTTTGTGTGAGTGTCTCACTCGTTATCGTCTGCTCGATTGGCCCCTGGGCGACCACCTGACCCTCGCGGAGCAAGAGTGCGTGGGTGAAACCCGGTGGGATTTCCTCTACATGGTGGGTGACGAGCACTTGCGCTGGAGCATGTCGATCAAAAGCCAATAGCGTCATTCGCTGCACCAAATCTTCGCGGCCGCCCAGGTCCAATCCAGCTCCCGGCTCATCTAGTAGCAAGAGTTCTGGATCAGACATCAGCGCCCTGGCTATCAAAGTTCGTTTGCGCTCACCTTCGGACAAGGTGCCAAAAGTCCGGTTCGCAAGTGCCTCCAACCCCCAAGACTTAATAAGTTGGGTGCGGCGGTACTGGTCGATCAACTCATACTTCTCCCGCCACCTACCGGTCACCCCATAAGCCCCGGTCAGCACCACATTCTCCACACTCTCCGAGGCCGGAAGGCTATTTAATATGGCACTACTCGCCCAGCCAATACGGGGTTTCAGATCTGCCAGATCAACCGCGCCAAGTTCTTCGCCAAGGATATGCACTTGCCCCGATGTCGGGAACATTTGGGCAGCCGCCAGCTGCAGGAGGGTGGTTTTGCCAGCCCCATTAGGGCCCAGAATCACCCAGCGCTCAGGTGAACGGACCACCCAGTTCACATCGTTTAGCAGCAGTTTTCGCCCACGTCTAACCGCTACCTGGCGGAAGGTGAATACCTCCGCCTGGTCGAGATTTTGCGCCACGAAAGTGACCTTAGTCGCCGTGGTTGTTCGTGGGTGGTGCCACACGCGCTAGCGTTGCCTCGACATGACTTCACAGACCCTGCTCCTAACCCTTAGCGGAACTGATCGGCCGGGGGTAACCAAGACCCTCTTCGCGGCATTGGCCGCCCACCCGATCACCGTTCTTGATATCGAGCAACTGGTGGTCCGTGGCCGATTAGTGCTTTCCGCCCTGGTAAATGTCGCGACCAGCGGCGCCGATAATGACGAAATTATGAGTCGGGTTCGGCAAGATGTCCGCAGCACCGCCGCAGCCCTTGAGATGGATGTCACTACGGTACCCGGGGCCCTCGAAGACACCGTAAGAAGGCGCGACCGCGTGCACGTAACGATTCTTGGGGCCCCACTTCGACCCGATGCCGTTTCACGTATCGCCGAGGAGATCGCCAATCGTGGGGGCAATATCGATCGCATCCGGCGGATCGCCTCTTATCCGGTAACCGCGGTGGTATTTGAGGGTTCGGGAGCCGAGCTACACGATTTACGCGGCGCTCTTGTTGCTGCCGCAGCCGAAGTGGGTGTCGACATCGCCGTGCAGGAGTCAGGTCTAGATCGCCGCGGGCAGCATCTGGTGGTGATCGATGTCGACTCAACCCTGATCCAAAATGAAGTGATTGACCTCATCGCAGAACATGCCGGAGTTGGTGAGCAAGTCGCCAAAATCACCGAGCAAGCAATGGCGGGTGATCTGGATTTTGTGGCCGCGCTGCGCGCTCGAGTTGCGCTACTAAAAGGTCTGCCGGTCAGCGTGCTTGATGAAGTCAGAACACGCCTGCGGTTGACACCTGGTGCTCGGACCCTTTGTCGCACTTTGAATACTCTCGGATACCGGGTCTGCCTGGTTTCTGGGGGCTTCGCGGAGGTAATCATGCCGCTCGCTGATGAGTTGGGCATTGATGACGTAAGGGCTAATCACCTTGGAGTTCGCGATGGATGCTTAACCGGTGAGATTGTCGGCGTCATCATTGACCGTCAGGGCAAAAGGGCCGCCCTTGAGGAGTTCGCCAAAAAATACGAAATCCCGATGCGACGCACCATAGCGATTGGTGATGGTGCCAACGATGTTTCGATGCTCGAAGCTGCCGGACTCGGGGTGTCCTTCAACGGTAAAGCAGCAGCACGTGAAGCCGCTGATGCAGCACTATCAGTGCCATACCTTGACTCGGTGCTATACCTCCTAGGTATCACCAGGGAAGATATTGAGGGAGCCGATGCCCGCGCCGGTGTGGTCACGCCGGCACCTCGCGTGGCAGCTAACTAGCCGCGAGGCACGCTAAATTCAGTAAGCAAAGCTGAATCGGCTGCAAGAGTTGACCACTCAACTACTTCGAATACCGTGACACCGGATGTCGGGTACTTTTCGGTAAGCAATAAATAGGAGCTCGACTCACGGTTAGTAGCAATAGTCACAGCAACATCTTCAAGCCCAGGATTATGAGCGATGATAACTAGCACCTCAACCTCTAGCGGGGTTGCTCGAATCACCTCAAGAATTGTTTGCTGTGAAGCTTCATAAAGCCATGGCTCTGTGCGAGCAATCACGTCAATACCCTCGCCGTTGATCAGCGCCCAAGTTTCTTGTGTGCGCCGGGCCGATGACACCACCACGGATATTTTTAGGTTCATCAGGCCTGATTTAGCTAGCCAGCGACCGACCGCAGCGCCATCGCGAACTCCTCGTTTATTTAAGGGCCGCTCGTGGTCACCGACGCCAACCGGGTATGCCGATTTGGCGTGTCTAATTAAGACCAGCTGCTTACTAGGCACCTTGCGAGTGCAACCCGCCGTCAACGTGCACGATCTCCCCCGTTGTTGCCGGGAACCAGTCGGACATCAAAGCGATACACGCACGCGCTGCCGGTTCGGGGTCATCTAAATCCCAAGTTAAAGGTGCCCGCGCGGACCAAACGCCCTCAAACTCTTCAAAACCTGGGATGCTTTTAGCGGCCATCGTACGAATTGGCCCGGCCGCTACCAGATTAACTCGTATCCCTTTCGGCCCGAGGTCACGGGCGAGATAACGGGAAGTACTTTCTAGTGCCGCTTTGGCCACCCCCATCCAGTCATACTTAGGCCAGGCCACCGCAGCATCGAAATCGAGCCCGACAATCGAACCGCCCGGCCCCATTAATGGCTGAGCTGCTACAGCTAGTGACTTGAGCGAAAACGCTGATACTTGCAGCGCCCTACCAGCATCGGCCCAGCTCGTAGCTAAAAAATTACCGCCCAGCGCCGACTCAGGGGCAAACCCTATTGAATGTAATACGCCGTCAATCCCATCAACGTGCTCGCGAACGCGAGTTTCGAGAGCAGTCAAATCTTCGTCATTGGTCACGTCCAGTTCAATAACCGGTGGCAGCGAAGGAAGCCGGCCGGCTGAACGTGCGGTCAGTGACATAACTCGGCCGAATGATGTTAAGACTACGAACGCACCTTGCTCTTGGGCTAGGCGGGCAACGTGGAAGGCGATGGACTGGTCGGTCAGGACCCCGGTGATCAGAATGCGCTTACCCTGCAATATCCCCATCTGAATTTGCTCCTGCTCGTTTCCTAGTGGCCCATGCCAAGGCCACCATCAATGGGAATCACAGCGCCGGTGATGTAACCGGCATCCTTCGACGCCAAAAACTGCACTAGTGCTGCGACTTCGTCGGGTTGAGCATAACGGCCCAATGGCACGGCACCCAGGATCGCCGCCTTGCGGTCTTCGTCTAAGTCGGCTGTCATGTCAGTTTCTACAAATCCGGGCGCCACCACATTGACGGTGATACCGCGCGTACCTACTTCACGGGCCAAGGACCGGCCGGCTCCGATCAGCCCTGACTTCGCGGCCGCGTAATTCACCTGGCCCGCAGATCCCAGCATTGCAACAACCGATGAAATGAAGATAATGCGACCATCACGAGCCTTGATCATGGCGCGCAAGCCGCGCCGTGAAACACGTATCGCTCCCGCTAAGTTGGTGGTGAGTACGTCATCAATATCCTGATCGCTCATTCGCATTAGCAAGCCATCGCGAGTGATGCCAGCATTAGCCACGATGATCGACACCGAACCAAAATCTGCTTCAACCTTGGTAAATGCGGCATCAATCGAAGCCGGATCAGCAACATCCATCGCTACCGCTGCTAGACCCTCAGGGGCTTGACCCGATCGACAAGCCACCACGACCTCATGGCCAGCTGCCCGAAGCTTTAAAGCGATGGCAAGACCGATGCCTCTATTTCCGCCGGTTACTAAAGCAATTTTATTCACGTTGTTTCTCCATTCGAGTCCACTACCGCGGTTGATTGCCCCTCTAAAGATGTTTCCTCAGGCTTAAGAAACACACTCAGGACGAAGATGCCAATAGGTAGATAGGAAGCAATGATTGGTGAGAACAAACTCATGACACCGATAAACAAGAAATATCCAGCAATGATCCACCCGCGATAAAGCGCCGCGCCGGTGGCAATGGTGGCCTTGGCTCCCGGCAGGAGCAAACGCGGATTGCGGCTCAAGTGACGGCCCATTAACGTGCCCAGTGCACTAACACTGGCCATGAGAAGCCAATAAAACAGCGCAATGTCAGGTGTCGCCGAAATACTGAAGTCCGTGAACGAACCATTTTCTGCGAAGGTGTCGCCGTAGAGGCTGCTAAACCAAGGCAACAACACGATTGCCGCAAGCCAAGTAACGTTTAACCAAAATAGCGGGTTATCGTACCCGCGAATCTGGCTAAATATTCGACTATGCACCCGCCACATCACAGCGACCACGTAGAAAGTAAATAGGAAGATCACCAGTTGGCCTAAGTTCTTCGTAACCACCGTGTAAAGCGGTGCGCCCGCAACTGGACCTTGAATATTGACCAGCGGCAGGACCATCAAGGTGATGGCAACGGCAACCACTCCGTCGCTGAAGGCCATCAAGCGATCCACCTCGCGGCCGGTGCTTAGCGGATCACTCCTACGAACACGCATTAGACATCCTCGAGCCGATACCCGACTTTGATGGACACCTGGAAGTGGTCGACCGCGCCATCTTTGACGTAACCGCGAACCTGGGTGATTTCAAACCAGTCGATGTGCTTCATCGTCTTGCCAGCCCTCTCGACCGCGGTACTGACCGCTGCCTCGATGCTGTCAGGTGATGTGCCAACAACTTCGGCCATGCCGAATGTGCGATTTCTCATGGTGGCGAACCTAACACCTAGCGAACAGGCATTTTCTTGTGCCCCGGTGGGCGCGAGCCGCCAATTGGCCGTACGGTTAGAGCATGAGACTTCGGCAGGCTGTGGGTAAAGCCAAGGCACCGGATATCGAGGTTTTCACGATAACCGGGGCCCAGCGGGCTCTGAGCCAAGAACAGACCGGGCGCACCCGTCGTTACCTAATCTCAATGGGCATTCGAACCGCATGCGTCCTAGGAGCGATCGTCGTGCCCGGCTGGCCCCGCTGGGTACTGATTGCCGGTGCCGTGGTCCTTCCGTACCTGGCGGTGGTGGTGGCAAATGCCGGCCGCGAGAACGACGAGCCTGGCGAATTAGGTGTTGCGGCGCAAAGTCAGACGGCCCTACCGCGGGCCGAAAGTTTTGATTCCCTTCAGCCATAGGCTGGCATCATGCTCGCGTTACTCCGGACCCGCAGGTGGATTGCCTTTACCACCCTCGTCTTGGTCTCGATTGTGGCTTTCGGGCTTTTGAGTCGTTGGCAATGGCACCGAGCGAGCGAAAAGCAGGCCCAGCGCATTGAACTGGAGCAAGCCGCCGCCGCCAATCCGGTCGAACTGACAGAGCTCGCCACACAAGCGCCCGACTGGCAGAGTATTTCTACGACCGGCACTTATGACTCATCAACGCAGGTGGTGGTGCGCCAGCGACCCCAAGATGGGCGAAATGGATTTTGGGTTCTCACTCCTTTGCTGCTGACCGACTCTCGCAGCGTGTGGGTTAATCGGGGTTGGCTGCCAGCCAGTGCTTCCGCCACCACCTCGCCGTTAATCCCAGAGCCACCTTCCGGGCAAGTTGCAATCATCGGTTCCTGGCATGGTTTTGAGCAGATCAATGAAGCCTCCCGCACAGGACTGCCCGCAAAAATGGTCGGCGCAGTAGACCCCTCAGTGCTTCCGCTAACCGGTGATTTCGATGGTTACTTAAGGATCACCGCCACCACTCCGTCACAGGAGGTGCTCGCGTTCGTGGCTGCACCGCAGATCGACGACACCATGAACCTGTCCTATGCGGGACAATGGTTACTATTTGCCGGCGTAGCACTTGTTGGTTGGTACTTCTTCCTGAGGCGTGAAGCCAAGGAGGATGCGCGTAGCACGGCCCCCGTTTAACTTGGCCCGATCGCTCTAGTTCGGCGTAACCTGGTCGGCGAACTGCGCCTCATACAAATCAAAGTAGGCGCCGCCGGCAGTGATCAACTCTTCATGGGTTCCGCGTTCTGCGATTTGTCCATCGACTACAACAAGTATCTGATCCGCCCGGCGAATTGTCGATAATCGGTGCGCAATCACGATCGAAGTGCGCCCCTCAAGGGCCGAATCCAGGGCCAGTTGCACCGCGACTTCACTTTCACTATCAAGATGCGCGGTCGCTTCGTCCAAGATCACAATTCGAGGAGCTTTCAATAACAAACGTGCCAGGGCGATCCGCTGTTTCTCGCCTCCGGATAACCGGTAGCCACGGTCACCAACCACGGTGTCAAATCCGCCCGGCAATGCGCCGATCAGGTCGGCGATCTGTGCAGAGCGGCAGGCTGCGAGCAGGTCAACCTCGGTGGCATCAGGCTTGGCGTAAAGCAAGTTGGCTCTAATGGTGTCATGGAATAGATGCGCATCCTGGGTAACCGTGCCAATCGCCTGATGCAGTGACTGCAGTTGCAATTCGCGCACATCGTCGCCGCCTACCAACACGGCACCATCGCTTACATCATAGAGACGATTGACCAAAGCACTAACCGTAGTTTTACCGGCACCCGAGGGTCCCACCAACGCTGTCAAGGTTCCAGCAGGCACCTCAAATGAGACTCCACGAAGTACGTCGGCACCGGCTTGGCCGGGATCTTCACGCGCTATTGACTCCAGCGAGGCCAGCGAAACTTGCGCGGCCGTCGGATACTGGAACCACACCCCTTCGAGCTTCACCCCTAATGGTCCAGGTCCCACCGCACGTGCATCGGGTGCATCGCGCACCAAGGGGGGCAGATCCAAGATTTCGAAGACCCGCTCAAAGGAAACGAGGGCTGTCATCACTTCGACTCGGACATTCGACAAGGCTGTCAGCGGGCCATAAAGTTGTGCCAGCAGGCCGACCAAAGCCAAAAGCGTGCCTAGGGTCAGTACCCCGGAGATAACTAAACTGCCCCCGAGCCCGTAGGTTATCGCCGTTGCCAGTGCCGCAACCAGTGTCAGCGCGGTAAAGAACCACCTGTTAGCCATCGCCATCTTCACCCCGATATTGCGCACTTGCTCGGCGC
>NSHP01000058.1 GCA_002737125.1 Actinomycetota bacterium
CGCCGACAAATCGGTGACCTTCGGGATGCTCACTGGCCCTACCCAAGACCATGGCCGCTCCCCCGGACCCAAGGGTAAGAGTCGCAAAGTTTGCTAGTAAATCCTCCTTGGTGGTACCAGGCTCCTGTAGCCGGGTGATTGTCGACTCTTGTGGGCGCCGACAACCTTCACCATCGACAATAAGCGCATAGTCAATTTGGCCGGAGTCAATGAACATTGCCGCTAGCTGCATGCCGTTAATGAATCCAAGGCAAGCATTGGATAAATCAAAGTTCAAGCAAGCCGAGCTCAATCCCAACTGCGCGTGCACATCGACCGCGGCGCTCGGCTCCAGCGCATCACGGCAAACTGACGTGTCGATCAGAAGTCCTACTTTGGTTGGATCCACTCCAGCGTCAGCTAGCGCTTTCGCCCCGGCCATCGCCGCCGCATCCGCAAAGGTGACGTCCTCCGGCCACCAGCGGCGTTCAGAGATACCAGCCAGCAGTTCGAGCATTCCGGGCCTAAGACCGAGCCGCGTATAGGTGTCGAGTAGTTGCCCATCTATCTCTTCCGATGTGACGACAATGGGGGCATCAGCCACCGCTACGGCCAAAATTGCCGTATCGACATAGCGGAATGTGGCATTGCCAGACATTTAGTTCCTTTCAAAAAACGACGAGTCAAGCCCCCACAGCCTGCCATGCCCTACACGGTCGAGTGATTCGGGACCGCTGATACGTCAAATCGGCCGTCATGACGTACGGTGCCTACGTGATGACCCGCCGCTGGTACCTGCGATTTGCCCTGCTGGCGACTACGGTCACCTGTTTTACCGCAATTGCGGCTGGTTTGAATCCGGCCGCCGCCGCCGACCTAACCAGATATGCCGAGCAACACCTCATTTGGACAAATTGTTCGGGTGAAATGCAATGCGCCGAATTGACAGTGCCCCGCGATTATTCCGATCTGGCCGCCGGCGATATTAAAATTGCACTGTCCAGGGTGCCGCATGACGGCACCACTTTCCAAGGCTCAATCGTGGTAAACCCGGGCGGGCCTGGTGGTTCCGGCACCGACTTCGCCAGCACAGCCGCCGCCATCGTCGCTCCTGAAGTGTCAAAGCAATTTGACATCGTGGGTTTTGATCCGCGCGGCGTGGCGGCCTCGGCGCCGGTCACCTGTATGAGCGGCTCGCAGACCACCCGCTGGCTTCTGACGGACCCAACTCCCGATACACGCAGCGAGCAAGACCTATTGATGCGACTTGCTCGCGAGATCAGCGCCGGGTGCTTGCAATACGCCCCACGAATCGCCCCGTTCATTTCAACAGCCAACACGGTTAACGACCTAGACATCATGCGATCAGCACTTGGCGAGCAAAAACTTAATCTCCTTGGTTTCTCCTACGGAACCTCACTTGGGGCGCTATATGCCCAGGAGTTCCCGAGCCATGTTGGCCGCATGGTGCTCGATGGTGCGGTGGATCCAAGTTTAAACGGAATGGAGATGTCGAAGGGACAATCCGATGGCTTTCAAGGCGCCCTTGTTCGCTTTGCCAAGGATTGCGCCAACCGAAGCAGCTGCCCCTATTCCGGTGATGAGAATGATGTGCTCACTGGCATCAACCACCTCCTCGCAGCCCTTGAAAAACACCGGCTCCCGACCAACGGCTTTGAGCCCCTCAATCAATCCCAAGCGGTAACCGCACTCTTTTGGAGTATGTACTCCCCAGACTTCTGGAGCATTTTGCGGTCGGCGCTCAGACAGGCCAAGCGCGGTCACGGTGAAGACCTCCAGTGGTTGTCCAACCAGGCCACAGATCGAGTTGGCAAGAATCGTTACGGAAGTAATCAGAATTCGGCATTCTATGCAATTTCCTGCCTGGACGCGCCCGCAACACCGGGCCGAACTGGACTTGCTGCTGCAGCAAAGGCGTGGTCCAAAAATGCCCCGGTGCCGCAATTGGCCAGAGCGATGTCTTGGGGAAATGCGCCATGTAGTTTTTGGTTTGATCACTTAGGGGGTCAGCCAGCGGCTGTTACCTCGACAACTACCGCACCCATCGTGGTAGTTGGAACCAGATTTGATCCAGCCACACCCTACTCGTGGGCGTCAGCGCTACATGCGCAATTGCCGACAAGTTCGCTAATTACTTTCGAAGGCGACGGGCACACCGCGTACGGTGGAGGTTCAGCATGTGTCGACCACGTGATCGACGACTTCTTGCTTACCGGCAATGCCCCGCCCAGCCGGACAACCTGCAATTAGGCTTAACTAATTGTCTGGATCTTTTGGCTCATCACCTTCAGCAAGACTCTGCAGGAATTCTTCAACCTGAGCGGCAATCTCATCGCCGGTAGGCACCCCACCCTGCGGGGTCAAATCTGATATTCCCCCCGTGGCACCTTGCCGCATGGCATTAATTTGGTCGTACTGCTGCTCCAGTGCGGCAACAACCGTTGCGAACTCGTCATTGCCTACTAGCTGCTCCGCTACTTCGGTTTCAGCGCGCACTGCAGCCGGCTGCAGATCTGCGGTGGGCACAACCAGGCCGGTAAGCGTCGCCACTCCGTTAAGAAGGGTTTGCGCTGCGCGCGGAAATTCAAATTGTACTAAGTAGTGAGGTACTTGAGCGGTGATACCCATAGATGGGATCCCGTGCTCCCCTAAATGCAACTCAAGCATCGCGCCCAGATGACCTGGTACTTCGATCTCACCTAGCACCGAGGTGTAGGGGCTAAGCAGCGAGGGCTCATTGCCGTGCACTGTCACGGCAAGGGGCCGGGTATGTGGAATAGGCCAAGGGATCGCCGATAGGCCCACCGCAATTCGCACCTCAAAGCGACGAACCAAACCTTCAACCGCAGCCATGAACCGCTGCCACTGATAATCGGGCTCCGGGCCAACTAGCAAAAGGAACGACTCACCATTCGCATCGGTGACTTCATGCAAAGTTACCTGCGGCATGTCGACAGACGAGAAATGGTCGACAACATAAGTCATACGTGGGCGTCGGGCGCGGTAATCGAGAATCTCATCAATATCGAATGACGCTACCAGCGTGTGCTCGCAAGCCTCCAAAATATGTGCCGCAGCTAGGCGCACCCCGCCACCGGCATCAACGAAGCCGGAGAAGGCGTAGACCAGCACCGGGCGTTCAACCAAGGAAGGCTCTTGGTGAATTGTGTACAACGACTCAGGTGACCGCACGACTTACCTCCTCGATACCAGTTCATCCCGCGTCAACATTGTCCATCAACTAAACGAAAGCGCCAAAACCACAGAGACATAGTTCGCTCAGAGCGCACGTGAGCTCACCGGTTAGCCACTTGGCTCTTGCCCCTTGGCCAACTTGTTAGCCCCCTTCTTAGCGGCTGTCTTTTTGGCCGAGGTAGCTGCCGCCTCACTCGCAGTCTGTGCCATTTCATGGGCCACCGAGGCAGCCTGTTGCGCAGTCTTCTTCGCAGACGCGCCCGCGGCATCGGCAGTATCGGCGACGCTAGCGGCGCTATCTGTCACGACTTGCGCCGCGCGGTCCGCCACCTTGGCTGCTGCCTCGGCAGCGGAGGCGATACCGGCGGCGGCGCCATCAGCTGCCAACGCCACCGATTTAGGCCAAGTATCAGCAACATCAGATAGCGCGGAGGCGCTGCCGCTCCGTTTCCAAAGAACTACGCCAGCGGCAGTACCAGCTGCCGCCGCGAGCATTAGGAGCACTTTCTTCATCGGGTGTCCTCTCACGATTTGTAGGAACAAGGCGACGCTAACACCTTTAGGTGAGGGCGCGCTTGGCTACTTTGACAATTCCAGAGGTCGAATTGCCGGCCTTCAGGAAACCAACGAACTTTTCGGTCACCTCAGAGCTAGCCAAGAAGGCATCGCGCCTTTTTGGGGTCAAGCCCATCGCGTACTCGCACACCCTGGCCCAGGCCATCCCCACCGCTTTGGTCAGCGCGCTGGCAACCGTCGCCGAAATTGCCGATCCCGCGATGGCACCTCCCGGCACGAATTTCAACAAACTCGTCACCGCATACCGGCCCGCCATGGTTGCTCCGCCGGTCAACACCACCGATCCCGCAATGGCCAACGCACGAGTTTTACTCGGTGGTAATCCATAGGCCGCGGTGATGCGCGCGATCATGGTCACTTGATTTGGTACCAGCAGTGCAGCATCGGCGAACGGGATTGGCGTGGCTCCTATCCCAGCCGCCAAGGCAACCGCCTGGTTAATGATGCCAGCGACGGCTTTTTTTTTACGTCCAAGATCAAGTACCTGTGCGGCGGTCAGCGCACGTTCGGCCGCAACAGGAACGACACCATAAGTGTCGTCTAACAATTTTTGTAATCCAAAAACTGGCGACGATGTGAATGCATCAACCAAGGCGTTGGTGATGACCACTCGACCATCGGGTGCCAAAGGCAATCCCAGGCTTTCGATATAGGTCGCAAACTCAAGTGCTTCGGGATGCACCTGACCATCACGAGTCGGCACCTGGGTCATTACGATCATTACTGGTAACCCAAGATTATGCAAGGCCCGGACGAATCCTTCCTGCGCTTGCTCGAAGCGGCGATCAGCCCACCGCACTAAGTACCAGATTGCATGAATCCGCTCAGCAATCGCGCGCTGCCCATGATCGCTTACCAATTTGCGAAGGCCCTCAAGAATGGCGTTTCCCGAAGTTCCGGTCTCAAACCCTTCGGAGTCATAAAGGCCTAGGAAGCCATCAGGGTGCCGGTAATAGATCAAACCCTTGGTTACCGATTGGCCAACCCCGGTGCGCGCCACATCGCGGCCGAAAATCGCATTGACCAACGTGGATTTACCCACTCCCGTCTTGCCGAAAACTGCGAGGTTGAAGGTACCCAGGGCCGCGAATGCCTCGGCCAATTTCTGCTCAAACATGGTCTCAACCTGCGCCTGATCCAGATCAGGCACTTTCGCACTCGAATCACTGGCCACCAAGCCACCGTACCCGGGCAGCCCTACTACCGGCTCGGGACGCCCGGGTTAACGTTGCCTAATGGCGATGGGTAAAGGTCGGCGCGTACTTTTTTCATTGACCATTCTCTTCACGGTCTTCGCAGTGGCGATAGGAGGTGGTTGGTGGATACTTAATACCGCAAAGCAGCGCGGATTCATCGGGCCGGCTCCGGTGCCTGCGAGCTACCGAGAATTACTCCTCGATGCCGCAGCCCGCTGCCCCGCTATCCCGGTGGCCGTCTTCGCGGCCCAGATGGAGGCTGAAAGCGGCTGGAACCGCGATGCTTCTAGCGGTGCCGGTGCTCGCGGGATCGCCCAATTCATGCCGGAGGTGTGGAAGGCATACGGGATAGACGCCAATCAAGACGGCAAAATAAGTGTGTGGGACCCAGCCGATGCGCTTGCTTCTGCTGCAGAACTTAATTGCCGCAACCGGAGGCTGGTTAAAGATGTTTCAGGTAACCGCCTAGAAAACACGCTAGCTGCATATAACGCTGGCTACGGCGCAGTTGCGAAATATGACGGAGTGCCGCCCTTTCCCGAAACTATCAATTACGTGAAACGAATTTTAGATAATTCGAAAGTCATTACCTGGTAGCTAATCGATTTTCAACGCAGTGGGCGTTCGACTAAACCGCGGTGCCGGTGCCCAGGTGCATTGAGCTTCGACCGCGGCGAGTGATGTCGAACTCCGGACCCGGGAAGGCAAGGCGTTGCTCCGGTGACTCAATGCACACCCCGGTCGCACCTAGATCAGCAAGCATCCTTGTCGGGCATGGTGCCGGCCCGAGACCGGCCATATCAACAAACTTCAAGCCAGAAAGTGGACCTGCTGGCATTGGCCCCTCCGATAGTGAATTGCGAGCCCAGGCAACCCCTTCGGCTATTGCGGCAACCACCGCGTTAGTACCGACGGCAAATAGCGCGACGCGCTTAGCCAGTGGACAACTGGACCCACCCAACCCAAAACCACATTTGCTGAGCTCGCGAAACTCATGGCCCTATCCTGCCAGCCCGAACTGGACTTACTGGATCAAGGCAATCGACTGCAGATTCTCCACCACCAGGCGACCATCGCCCGTCCATAAGCGCCTGGTCTCACTGGTAAACCCGGCATCAGCTCCCAGCAGGAACGACTCAAAAATAAGGGGCTCCCCGGCTGGCAATGAATCTGGGTTCACCAATAGGTGGGCCGCAAAGTTGACAGTTGCCATCGGCCGCATCCCAGTTATTGGCGCGAGCACCGTTGGCCACCAAGCATCGACCACCGCAAATACTTGCTCGGCCGCTCACCTCCGTTGGTGAGGAAACCGCACCCAGCCAAGGGCTCTAGCCGGACCATTACCCATCGGCACACCCTCCATCAGGCGTTGTTCAATGTGGCGAAAAAATGGCGGAGCGAAATCAGGTAGCACCAGCACGGGGACCTGCGACCAATCGGGAACTTTCGGAGGGGTGATCGGAGAGCAGGTCGCGTACGGCGGCGGATCAGACGCGTGGCAATTGTTTGCGCACCAAAGAGCACTGGTGCGTAGATCTTCGCCGCTGATCGAGCGAATTAGACGTGCAGCATCAGCCTGAACCAAGACCACCGAACGAACCATGGCCCTAATCGGCAAACCGCCCCAAGCTCCCGCCCTGCTGCCAACCATCGGGTACCACCCACTCGGATACTCCATCCCCTAATTCGGAAATGGCCGTAGCTTGATCGAAATCTGCAGACACTTACGACCTACTCACCGGTAGCGACTTATTACATCCATGACACTTCAAGGGTGCTTCCCTTGTCGGCGCCAAGTGGGATCACCGTAATGCGCTCCATGATGCTCTTCTTCATTTCACTCACGTGGCTTATCACACCAACGGTGCGCCCATCGGCCCGTAATTTTAGGAGTTCAGTCATTACATCATCTAGCCGCTCTTGGTCTAACGCCCCAAACCCTTCGTCCACGAAGAGCACGCCGATATCAACGCCGCCAGCGTGTGACTTAACGGTGTCGGCAAGGCCGAGTGCAAGTGCCAGTGACGCGCAGAAAGTCTCGCCTCCCGACAGGGTCTCGGTTCTCCTGTTTGTTTCTGAAACCAGATCGGCGATCTCTAAACCAAGACCCAATGAGCGTTCGCGGCCGGTGGCCTGTTCGGTGTCAACGAGTGCGAACCGGCCCGCCAACATGCCCCTCAGTCGAATATTGGCGGCGGCTATCACCTCATCGAACATCTGCTGAACCACATATGCCTTGAGCGGTTGCATCAGTGAATTCGCTCCCCGCCCATTAAGCACGTCAGCAATGCGGATGATCGGACCGATACGTTCAGCCAGTTCATCTACTTCAAGTGCGGCGGTTGCAACCTCCGCTCCCAGTGATTCAACGGCATTAGCCAAATCAAGTAAATTGGCGTGCACCCCAAGTAGCAGCTGTTCATCGGCTACTAATGCGGTTAATTGACTCTGGGCGGTGGCTAGTACCTCAGCATCAACCTCGAACCCTGACGACGCTAAGGCCTGCATAGCGCTCGTACGTGTCGCAGCTGCCAAAGTGGCGGCAACGCTCGTATTGCGCACCTGTTCGATGGCCGCTCGAGCCGACTTCAGTAGGGCAATTCGCCCATTGATATCGGCGCCAGAACCCAAGGCATCGTTGATCTCGGCAATGCCACGGTGATATGCGTCCACCTGCTCCTTCATCAAGGTGCGCAATTCGGCGGCCCGCACTATTTTCTTGTTCAGCTGACTATTTACTTCGGCTAGTCGTTGCTGCAACTCACCCAATTCAAGATCAACATCCGCCGCCGAAAACTCCCCAGCAACCGGTGTTTGCATTTCGGCCACTTGCCCATCTGCCATTACTGTTTCAACGAGCGAGATCTGCCGCTCGGTCTGCAGGCGAGCTTGGATTTGAATCTCCAATTGCAATTTCGCGTCAGCTAAGGCACGCTCAGATACCGGCGCCACCACCGATTGAGTTGGTGCTGGATGTTCTAGTGAACCGCAAACCGGACACGGCGCACCGACCACAAGCCGCTCACCCAATTCGCCGGCAATCCCGGCTAGGCGCTGCCCAAACAAGGCGCTCTGGAACTCGTCGGCGCGAGTGAGCTCGGCTTCAACGCGTTGGCGTTCCCCATGTAACTGCGATGCGATGGCCTGTAATTTTGCCGGGATGCTCACCGCTCGCTCAACTGTCAACTGCTCGGCGGCGCCTTGTAAGGAGGCAAGTGCGACGGCAGACTCATCGGCTTTTACTTTCAGCTCAGGTAGCTGTGCCGCCCGCTTATCCAGATCTAACAGCGCACCAATCGCCTCGTCTAGATTCTGGATGGCTAAATCTGGATCAGTCTCAGCAATCCAAGTGTCAACCACCGTCTGGTGCGCACCCAAACTGTCGATAGCTTGGGCTTGGGCGGCGATGGCTAGGTCAAAATTGGTGGCCGCTGCAATCGCAGCCGACTTAAGGCTGTGTGCTTTCTTTAAATTCGCGACAACCTCGTCTTGCTGCACTTTTTGGGTTTGCACAACAGTAACCCGGGCTTTCGCCGCTAACGCGGCCGTCCGCTGAGCTGCCTGGATCCTTTCGAGAGTTGCGGTTACCGATGAACTTGACTCACCAGCTAGGGATTCAATGTCGGATATCTCCTTCGCGTAATTCAGGGGAGATGTGGACTTACCGGTAAACCGCCCAATCAATTTCTGCGAAGCATCGCGCATCTTGCCCTGGGCTATTTGCCGGTCGCGTTCAGCAGCCCTGCGTAATTCGTCAAATTGCTCTTGAATCTGTGAGTAAAGGCTGGTGGCGAAGATTTTTTCCAGAATTAATTGCCGGTCGGTGCTCCTTGCTTTCAGGAAAGTTGCGAACTCCCCTTGCGGCAATACCACCGTCTGCTGGAACTGGTGCTTATCCAACCCAATAACGCGACTTATCTCAAGATCGGCTTCACGGTGCCGAACCGAGATTGACTCCCAAGAGTGCTCGCCGGTAGTACGCCAGATTCCGGTGGTCGCAGGCACAGTTGTTACTCCTTCGCCCCGGATTTTAGAACGCTCAAACTCCGGGGTGCGGCGGACTTTGTAGCTGCCAGCGGCGGTGCTGAACTCTACTTCGGCATATGACTCGCTCTTTGAGTCGGCGAACGCCGAGCGCAGCCGTTGCTTATCTGAAGTTGAACCTGAAACATCCGCGTAGAGTGCGAAAACTAGGGCATCTAAAATCGTTGACTTACCTGCGCCGGTAGGGCCATCGATGATAAATAGCGCACTCCCGCCTAGGGCATCGAAATCAATGATGTGCTCCCCCGGATATGGCCCAATGGCGCCAAAGCTAAGTTTGTGAATTCGCATCAGGTAACCCGGTCGCGGACAAGTTCATATATCTCACGCAGCAATTTAGCCTCGTCGGTCGCTGGCGGGGCGCCGGTCACTTTCGAGTAGAAATCACCTATTAAATCCAGCGGCTCCTTGCCGCGAGCATCTCCGCGCTCAGTAATAGCGGATTCATCCCGCCCTTCGGGTTCATAGAGCTTGCGCAAGGCATACGGGAATGCGACATCGAGGCGGGCATGCATCCGATCGGGGGATTGAGCGTCGGTCACCACAAGTTCTACGAAATGTTCATGCTCATCTTCATATTTGTCACTTAAAAGGTCTTCGATGCGGCCTCGCAGGCGGCTCATTGGTCGAGGCTGAGGTATTTCCACCGGCTCTACAACCGGCTCGCTACCGGCCTCACCGATATCGACAATCAGCGCACACTTGATGTGCCGTGTCTCTGAAATTGAATACCGCAGTAACGAGCCACTATAAGAAATCATTGGGTCTGCTGAGCTAACAAGTTGTTGTCGGTGCAGATGGCCAAGTGCCACATACGTTAGGCCCCGGCCCGCGAAACTGCTAGCAGGGACAACTTGAACTCCCCCAACTGTTAAATCGCGCTCACTTTCAGACGTTTCACTAGCTATGCCGCTGGAAGCAACGAATGCGTGGCCGATTGCCACTGCCCTCGACGTGCCACGCTCAGCGATATCAGCAGCAATGCGATCAAGTGCCGCATTCATTACCGCCTCATGGCTGCGCTCAAGCTTTGCCTCTGGCCGGCCAAAAACCTCGCGGGCCACATCGGGCTCCAGATAGGGCAATGGGTACAGCAATACTGCCCCGAACTCATCCTCCAGTTCAATTGCTGAGCCAACGTCATTTAATGAGCCGACCACGTGCACATCTGGCTGCAGTACTCCGGAGTAGATTGCCAATCGATCACCGCTGTCGTGATTGCCGGCGGTTACCACCGTGACAATCCCGGCGGCGGCGAGGCTCTCGATAATCCCATTAAAAAGTCGCAGTGACTCAACGGGTGGGATTGCGCGGTCAAAAACGTCACCGGCAACGATTACGGCATCCACCGAACGGCTAATGGCTAGATCGACAAGGAATTTGAGTGCCTGCTCCTGCGCCTCCTGCAACCCATACCCATGCAGGGTGCGCCCAAGGTGCCAATCCGAGGTGTGCAGCAGTCGCATGGTGCGACGCTACCGGGTGTCTAGACCCCTGCCGATTCGACCGGGGTAGTAGTGCCAGAACCAGTTGCCGCCGAAGTATCCGGGACGGCGCTATGAAGTGCGGATTTTTTCAACCAACGAGCCCACGGGATATTCCAGAGCCCCCCGGGCCCATTCCATGGCTCCACGGTTTGACCCTTGGCATTCGAGTAAACAACGACATCGCCGGGGACGGTATTGTCGTAGATCCATTTCGCGTCTGCCTCGAACATATTCGTGCACCCATGTGAGCCATTCCAGCTACCAATCCTTGAGTACGCCCAAGGTGCCGCGTGGATGAATTCGCCGGTGGGGGTAAGCCGAGTGTTCCACGGGACATCCTTCATGACGTATTGGTCGTCGGGGTCAGTGATACCTAGCGCCGCGCTCGTGTACGTGTGAAGTGGTTCCTTGTCGGCGCTGATCACTTTGACGCCATTGGAGGTTTCCCAATCTGCGGCCCCCAATGAGACCGGGAAAATCTTTCGCTTTACGCCATCTATAAATACAATCATTTGGTAGGTCTTGCCATCGACCTCAATGACGACACTGTTCCCCGTCAAGAATGAATAGGTGCGGGCAAGTGCAGTGGACCCAACTACATATGTACTTCCGCTCTTACCAAGAACAGCGTTGTCAAGTTTGGAGGTGATGTTGATGGTCGAGTTTCCGGGCCACCAAGTGCGTGGCCTAAATACCACACTGCGGTTGTCCAGCCAGCCCCATGCTCCCGGTACCCCACGCACGATGCCATCTTGATTGGTGGCGGTCACCGCGAGATTTCTTTCGACGGCAGCCTTGTTGGAGATATCGCGACTAAATCG
>NSHP01000059.1 GCA_002737125.1 Actinomycetota bacterium
TGGCTGGTCGTTGAGCAGTTACTGGGCGTTGGCTAGTCACCTGCCCCACAGGTTAATTTTTTGACTAATTAAGGTCGCGCCCAGCACCAAATGCTGTGAGACTACCGAAAACCGACCGAGGAGTTCACATGATCATTCACTCATCGCCCTTTGCGGATGTCGAGATCCCGAACGTCACGATCACCGAATACATCATGCGCGAGGCCGCTCGGGTACCCGATCGCGAAGCAATAATTGATGGACCAACCGGTCGCAGTTACACCTACGCCAAACTAAATGGCATGATCCACGCGTTCGCCGGTGGATTGCAGGCACGCGGCTTGGGCCCGGGCGACACCATCGCGTTGATGTCACCGAATATCCCAGAGTTTGCGATTGTCTTTCACGGCGCTGCGGTTGCAGGTGTCGCCGTCAGCACCATAAATCCGACCTACACCGCCGATGAAGTCCGATTCCAACTAATTGACTCAGACTGCAAATTACTCATCACCATTGCGATGTTCCTAGAGACTGCCCAAGAGGCAATCAGCGGTACCGAAGTCACCGAGATCGTCATCATCGGGGATGCGCCTGAGGGCACCACCGCATTTGCCAGCATCTTTGGTGCACCAATAGCTCAGGTAGCCGTCGATCCCACCGAGCAGGTAGTCGTGCTGCCCTATTCATCGGGCACCACCGGGCTGCCCAAGGGCGTGATGCTCACCCATCGCAATTTGGTTGCCAATCTGGCCCAGGTCGAGGATGCATTGTCGATAGCTGACGGCGAGATCATACTTGCGGTTTTACCCTTCTTCCATATCTATGGCATGCAGGTGCTGCTGAATGAATTTCTGTCGCGTGGCGCCACCATCGTCACCGTTCCGCGCTTTGATCTTGAGCAGTGTTTAAGCATCATCCAAGATCGTCAAATCACCCGACTATTCGCCGTGCCACCCATTGTTCTCGCCCTCGCTAAGCATCCACTTGTTGACAAGTACGACCTGTCGAACCTGAAGCAGGTGTTTTCCGCCGCCGCGCCGCTCAGTGCTGAACTTGCCCAAGAGGCAGCAACGCGCATCGGCTGCGACGTGGTCCAAGGTTTCGGGATGACCGAGTTGTCACCGGTGAGCCATGTGACTTGGCCCGGGCAGTTCAAGCCCGGCACCGTCGGTGTCACCATCCCGAACACCAGGTGCCGCATCGTTGACCCCGAAACCGGCGAGGATCAAGATGTCGGCGGGGTTGGTGAGCTTTGGGTGCAGGGCCCGCAGGTGATGAAGGGTTATCTGAACAATGCCGAGGCCACCGCTTCGTGCATCGACGCCGATGGTTGGCTCAAGACCGGCGATGTTGCGACCATCGATAACGATGGCCACGTAAGCATCGTGGATCGCCTCAAAGAGCTGATCAAGTACAAGGGCTTCCAGATCGCACCGGCCGAGCTCGAGGCACTGCTGCTTACCCACCCAAAGATCGCCGATGTTGCCGTCATCGGGGTGCAAAATGTTGAAGCCGGTGAGATCCCCCGCGCCTTTGTAGTGCTCAGGCCAGATCAAGAACTCACCGCCGAAGACATCACCGCCTTCATGCACGACAAAGTTGCGACCTATAAAGTGGTGCATGACGTAGTGTTCGTCGACTCGATCCCCAAATCTGCATCCGGCAAGATTCTCCGCAGATTACTTCGCGACTCCTAACGAAGGGTTCCAAATGAAATTGCGCCAAGGCAAGCTTTTCGCAGCATTAGCAGCTAGTGCGTTGGCCGCGGGCCTGCTCATCACCGTTGCCCCGGGCTCGATGGCTGCCCCAGCTTCGCCACTTATCGGCACCTGGGTTGGCTCTGCTGACCTCTATTACGGTGGCAAGTACTCACAGGGCACCGAGAAGCTAACAATCACTACCGCTCGAGGAAATGTCGCCAAAGGCACCTGGCAGTGGAAACCAACCGGTGGCAGCTGGTCCTCCCCAGCACCCGTCCAACTAATTGCCCTGAACTCCGCGGCCGGTGCGACCAGCATCGACATTCTTGGCGCTGACGGCGATGGCACCTACGAGGGCGTATTGATCCCCGGCGTGAGCTTTGAAATTGGTTATATGGCTCCGCGGCATGGAGCCGGCACGAAAACCCTCGTGCTGCATTCACTGATGACCAAAGCCCAGTAGTTATGCCCGCCACGATCGCCGCCGGTGGCACCTTCACCCTCGGCGCCAAGACCACAGACCCAATAACGATCCGCCGCTTGGGGTTTGGCGCCATGCGCATCACCGGTGCCGGCATCTGGGGTGATCCGCCCGATCATGATGTCGCGATCAAGGTCTTGCGCCGAGCCGTTGAGCTAGGTGTTGACTTCATCGACACCGCTGACTCATATGGCCCATATGTGAGCGAGGATCTAATTCGCGAGGCGCTATACCCGTATGGCGACGTCCTGATCGCCACCAAAGGTGCGCTGACCAGGCAGGGGCCAGATAAGTGGGAGGTGGTCGGCACACCAGCGTATCTGCGCCAATGTGTGCAGATGTCACTTCGCCGCCTCGGCGTTGAACGCATTGATCTTTGGCAACTGCACCGCATTGACCCAAATGTGCCAGCCGGAGACCAATTCGCCGTCATCAAAGAAATGCAGGACGAAGGTCTGATCCGTCATTTTGGGTTATCCGAAGTCAGTGTTGCTGAACTACTGGCTGCGCAGCAAGTCTTGGACGTGGTTAGCGTCCAGAACTTGTACAACGCCAGCAACCGGGCCTCCGAAGAACTCCTAAATCACTGCACCGCTAACCAGATCGGTTTCATCCCGTGGTTTCCGCTCGGTAACCGCGAGTTAGTTGCCACCGATGGCCCACTCGCCGGTATCGCAACCCGCTTAGGTTGCACCCCTGCGCAAGTTGCCTTGGCTTGGTTGCTCCAGCATTCACCGGTGATGCTGCCGATACCTGGCACCGGCTCCATCGCGCACCTTGATGAGAACTGCGGTGGCGCTGTTGTACAACTCGATGCGCAGGCGATCAGCGAAATCAACCCCCTCGCCTAGTAGCAGCCGGACGCAATTTACGCAGCGATACGCGTTCTAGTTCGGCTCTTGGCGGGCAAGCCATTGCTGGAACTCGAGTTCCTGCGCCTCGCGCCACTGATCCACCTGCTCTGACAACTGTTCGGCGCTAACAGCTGTTAACGCCGGGTAGGCGGCAACCTCGGCGAGGAAGATCTGCCCGGCAGCTATCGCATCGGCTTGCGCGCCATGCCAGTCAGCGTCATTCAAGGTGATGCCGTAGCGCGCCGCGGTTGGTTGCAGGCGCCGCTGCGCCTTACCTTTAACGTACTTATTGAACTGCCGGTCGATGACATAAGCACAGACCGCAAGCCCCGATGGCAGTGGCGCTAACCCGGCCCGAATCAAGTTCGAATCTGTCACCGGGATATCGAAGTCGGATTTGAAGCAGACGACCGGCACCCCGGTGCCCACCAAGAATGAGCGAATATCAGCCAGAGCCGCCACCTGCTCCAAACCCTGATCTCGGCTCATTTGGGTCGTGACACCATGAATGGCGCTGGCAGCTTCGGGGATCTCGACGTCGACCGCGATGAGCCAGGACCTAGATTCAACCGGGCGGCGATCAACGAAGTGGATCGCCGCTGCCGTCACGATGCGTGACTGTCCGACATCGATACCGGTGGTTTCGGTGTCATAGGCAATGAAACCTTGATCAACCCAAGTTTTTGCCACCAGGCCCCCTAACTCACTAGTAGCCTTCGCCTAAGCGCCGCAATATCAATATAGCCGCCGCGTCTGTCACTCTTGCTGCTTTGGTAGCCGTCAGCGGGGCAGGTGCGGCCGCAGCGGCACCCAAAGCTGCTGCCACTTCAAGCCTGGCGGCCTTCACCCTCGTCGCGCCCACCTCGCAGGTGCCCTCCGGGCTGCTGGCCCGGGCCGTCATCGCCGCCGGCGCCGGCTGCCCGCTCCTGACCGGCACCTACACCCCCACTCAACCAAGTGCCCCGCAGGAGTTCGCGTATCAACTCCGACTTCGGGAGAAACCAGAGCTAGCCGGGGCGGCGTATGCCGCCATTGATGTTTGCGAACTCGCGCTCCCGAAGAACGCGCTGACGGCAATGATCGGTAAGACCTCGATCCCGGCGAACCTGCCTGCACGGATTGATGAGATTGCGCTTCTCGGTGACACCGGCTGCCGGGTTACATCGTGGGAGGTTCAGGACTGCGCCAATACTTCGAACTGGCCCCTGGCCCGCATTAGCAGAAACATCGCTAAGTCACGCTCCGATGTCACAATCCATCTAGGTGATTACTTCTACCGCGAGACCGGATGCCCACAAACCCAGCAAGACTTCTGCGCTGCCAGCCCACCGGCTCCCAGTAATTTGCCGGCTCCCGGCAATGCCTATGGCTGGATTGCCGATGCGCTAATACCGATGCAGCCACTCTTTGACGCGGCGCCCATGCTGCTGCTTCGCGGCAATCACGAGTCCTGCACGCGCGGTGGCATCGGATTCTTTCTGATCTTTAGCCCTGATCTAACAACTGCACTGCAGTGCGCACCTACGCTGGTCAATGGGGTTGTCACTGTCCCAACTAATGACATCACCCCGACTTGGCATACCAAGTGGACCGTTGGCGCTACCGATGCCACCGCTCATACCTTTGATCTCGAGGTAATCGATAACGCCTACGGAAACGACAACGTGGTTGACGCCTTCGCGGCAACGCAGCGCCCAAGTTATGTTGCGGCGGCGAAGAATGTTGCCAAGACCAAGCCGGACGAAGCATGGTTGCTTACGCACCGACCGATCTTTGGGATGGTTACTACGCAGTTCGCCGGAGCCGGCTCCGTCTGGAGCTCGGCTGATCAAACTTCGGCTTCCCAGGGCTTACTGGGTAACTACAACCTGCTGCTCGCCTCGCATATCCATGTGGCTCAGGTGACGACCATCCCCGGGCAGCCCTCGCAGCTGGTGATCGGCAACAGCGGCACCTATTTGGATGCAGTAACCGGCTACCCCAAGCCCACCTACGGCCCGCTGAGTAATCCCGATGGCACCGCACTGAGCCCACTGGCAGCCCCGTACCCGGCGCCGTCGAGTGTTTGGACCGATGTGCGGTTCGGCTACGTGATCGCCACACCCAAAGCCGGCTCATCGAGTTGGCTCTTTGACCAGCGCGATCAGCGGGGTCAAAGTTTTGCGAAATGCGATCTGGTCCAGCGCACTATGTCATGCAAGTGAACGGCCGATCAACCACCGAAGATGCGTGCGAAGAAGCCACCCTTAGCGGCTGCCTTCTGGGCGGCGGTGCACGTTCAGCGCTCGCTCTTCGGGATCCCGCGCATCACCTGTTGCTGATGCTGGCCGCAGCCGGCCCAGGTGGATTTCTTGCAGGGACGGCAGGTGGTCTGGTGGCACCTAATCATCCATTTCGGTTGGGTCTCCAACAGGGTACTCTGGTATACCCCTAGGGGTATAGTCGAAGTCAAATCCCGTTGCTATTTACCCACCACCGCAACCCGGGCGCCACCCGATAGATTCTGTAGTTATCAGCCCATCCAGCAAGCAAGCAGGCAAGTGAGGAAATCCAATGAGCCTGTCCGGTCAATCAACTATCGCGGGTCAATCGGTGCGCGGCGAAGGTGGCACCTCACATGCCGTCAACCCAGCCACTGGCGAGGCATTGGAGCCGGTTATCTATTTCATTGGCGTCGATGAGATCGACCAGGCCGCGCGCGCAGCGCAGCTCGCCTTCGATTCCTACCGCAGTACGCCACCGGCAGACCGCGCAGTTTTCCTAGAGACAATCGCGGCGAACCTTGACGCAATGAAGGCGGAGATCGTGGAGCGGGCCCAGCAAGAATCCGGGCTGACAGCTGCCCGCCTTGAAGGCGAGCACGGGCGCACGACAAATCAACTCCGACTCTTCGCCAAGGAGCTGCGCCTCGGGGCTCATCAAGAGGTGCGCATTGACCACGCACTACCAGAGCGGCTGCCAACACCAGGGCCGCAGATTCGCCAACGGCAGGTGCCACTGGGTCCGGTCGCAGTGTTTGGAGCGAGCAACTTCCCACTCGCGTTTTCCGTCGCCGGGGGTGATACCGCATCGGCCCTAGCCGCCGGCTGCCCGGTGATTGTCAAAGCCCATAACTCGCACGCTGGTACCTGCGAGCTCGCCGGTCAGGCGATCACCAAAGCGGTGGCCGACTGCAATTTGCCGTCCGGGGTCTTCTCGATCATCTTCGGGCCGGGCGCAAGTGTGGGCCAGGCCCTCGCTGCGCACCCGGCGATAAAAGCAATTGCCTTCACCGGCTCCCAAGGCACCGGCACCGACCTCATGCGCACCGCGGCCGGGCGGCCCGAGCCGATCCCGGTTTATGCAGAGATGTCGAGCGTGAACCCGGTGGTGCTTTTTCCGGGCGCCATTGCCAAGGATCCAAAAGCGCTGGCCGCCGGATTCGTGGCCTCGTTGACCCTTGGCGCCGGCCAGTTCTGCACCAATCCGGGTTTGATCTTGATACCGGTGGATGCACCCAGCATCACCGAGGCAATCATTACCGCACTTGGCGAACTCACCGGGCAAACGATGCTCTCCTCGGGGATTTTTGCCGCCTATAACGAGGGCAATAAACGACTTGATGCCTGCGGCGCCGAACTAATCGCCACCGGGGCGGCCGGACCTACGCTAAATGCGCCCGCGCCAACGATCTACCGCACCGCCGCCGCGCACCTGCGTGCAAACACAGATCTGCAGGAAGAAGTTTTCGGCGCATCAGCCCTGCTGGTTACCTATGTGGATCTTGATGACCTAAAAGCCACCTTAGAAGCAATGCAGGGGCAATTGACTTGCACCGTGCACGCTGTTGAATCCGACTATTCGCAGGTGGCAACGATTATGCCGATAATGGAGCGCAAGGCCGGCCGGTTGATCTTCAATGGCTGGCCCACCGGAGTTGAGGTTAACCACGCGATGGTCCACGGCGGGCCGTTCCCGGCTACCTCAGATTCTCGCACCACTTCGGTCGGCACCTTGGCCATCTACCGGTTCCAGCGTCCGGTGAGTTATCAGGGGTTCCCTGATCGACTCTTGCCGGTTGCGGTTTCGGACGACAACCTTTGGGCCCTGCCCCGCCGCATCAATGGTCAGTTGACTTAAACAGGAGCGGCGAATACCTGCTGGGTGCCCGCAGCTAGCTAGCTCTACGAGGGTTCGAGGGCTAAAAAGCTCTGACCGGGATCACTGGTCAACCACCGAAGATGCGCGCGAAGAAGCCACCCTTTGCGGCTGCCTTCTGGGCGGCGGTGCACGTTCAGCGCTCGTTCTTCGGTATCCCGCGCATCACCTGTTGCTGATGCTGGCCGCAGCCGGCCCAAGTGGCTTTCTTACGGGCACGGCAGGTGGTCTGGGGCACCTATTCATCCATTTGAGTTGGAGCTCCATCAAGGTAGCCAGAATATACCCCTTAGAGGTATCTGAGTAGTCAAATTACTGACCGAGCTAGCCAACCCCATCTGAGTGGGGTTGGCTACTCCGACTCAGGGCCATTCTCGTTGCCATACCCCGATAAATAGATGCGATGGGGAGGTTTAGGACCTATTATTTGGCGTCTTAGTTATTTAACATATCCCACACGACGATGCAATTCCGAACCTAATAAAGGGGCAAACACATGAGCGATCTCTCTGACGACCTGATGGACGACGACACACCCGAATTCCACGGCTTAAGTCGACGCCAATTGCTCGCCAGCGCCGCCGCTTCGGCCGCCGGGATCGCAGCCATTCGCAGTGCATCACCGGCCGCCGCAAAGGATTACCCGCTCATGCCCTTTAAGAGCCGGGGCCGGTTGACTAACCGCCCCAACTTCTTGGTGATCATGATCGACGAACAGCGCCAGCCGGTGCCATATGAATCCCGCGCATTAGGTGTTTGGCGAAAGCGCACCCTCAAGGGCCAGCAGGCGCTGATGGAAAACGGCATGGAATTCACCAACCAGCAGATCATGGCGACGGCTTGCGCACCAAGCCGCGCCTCGTTTTGGACTGGCCAGTACCCGTCATTGCACGGTGTTACCCAGACCACCGGCGGCGCCAAGAGCGCACTTGAGGAAGACACCTACTGGCTGACCCCAAACACCGTGCCCACCATGGGCAATTACTTCCGCGCGGCCGGGTATGAAACCTGGTATCGCGGCAAGTGGCATGTCAGTGACGCCGACCTTTATATACCCGGCACCAATACCCCGATCCCCAGCTACCGGGCCAATGGCGCACCGGATCTGCGCCTGGAAAAACTCTATGAAGAGGTGAACCGCCTCGATAGCTTCGGCTTCAATGGTTGGGTTGGGCCCGAGCCCCACGGCGCCAACCCTTACGACAGTGGCTCATCAGCCCCTTACTTCGTCGGGCGAGATGCCACCTATGAGCGGCTCGGCGTTCAAACAATTAAGAAGTTGCAGCGCGGACGGAAGCCGTGGCTGATGGTTACCTCATTCGTTAACCCCCACGACATTGTGCTCTGGGGGCGCCTATCACTGCTGCAGCAGAACATGTGGTTGCGTCAGCAAAATGAGCGGTCGACTGTGCCGCTGGAGTTGTTCCTCGACACCATGTGGTCACAGCTTAAGGATGAAAACCTCATCACGAAGCCAACTGCCCAAACTAGTTACCGCGATACCTACTCGAGCATGTTCCAGCCTAACGACAACACCCACCCTTACCACCAGTTCTACTACGCGCTGCAAGAGACGGTCGACAAGCACGTGTTCGAGGTATTGAAGACACTCATGTCGAATCGCCAGTCGTACCGCGACACCATCGTGCTTTATGTTTCTGACCACGGCGATCTACTCGGCAGCCATGGCGGGCTCTACCAAAAGTGGCACAACGCATACGACTCAGTACTTCGCGTGCCGCTCGTGGTTCACAACCCGATCTTGTTCCCCAAGGCCGAGCAGACGCAGGTGCTAACTAGCCACGCAGACGTCCTGCCGACAATGCTTGGCTTGGCCGGTGTAAATGTTGATGCCGTCCAGCGTCGCCTTCAACTCACCCATAACGAAGTCCACCCACTAGTGGGCCGCGATCTCTCCGGTTTCTTGCTCGGTGAGCGCAAGGCCGAAGCCGTAACAGGCCCGGTCTATTTCATGACCGACGACGAGCCATCACGTGGCGATTACCAACTCGATCCATTCGGCCGTTACTACGAGTCGGTAGTGCAGCCAAACCACATCGAAGCCGTCATCGCTGCGCTCCCAACCGGTGCCGGTGGCTCCATGCAACAGTGGAAGTTCGCCCGCTACTTCGACAATGATCAGTTCTGGAGCTCACCTGGTCAGGCCGATGTCGTGACCAACCTAGTTGGCGCGCAAGCTAAGCCAGGTGATGTGACAGGTGCCACCACAGTAAAGATCTATCGGGCAACCGCGTTCACGGTGACCCCTCCACCGGACGAGTACGAGCTTTACAACATGACAGCTGACCCCTTGGAGATTGACAACCTCGCGGGTAATCCGGCTTACGCCGCGATCCAGGCACAAATGACAAACCTGTTGGTTGCACAGCGCAACCTAAAGCGCCTCTACCCAACAGGTCGCGGTGCTGTCACCAAGCAAAATGCCCAAGTAAGTCAGGGGCCGGTGCCGGCTCGGCCGACCGGAGTAGAGCAACTAGTTGAACTCAACATCATCAACGCGTTGACCCGCGCCTAACCAGACGGCCAACCTCAAAACAGATTGATACAACCATCAACGTAACCCCGCGTTTTGCCAGCATCGCCCTTGCCGGAGTTGCTGCATTTGCTCTGCTTGCGGCTACCCCCGCGACCGCAGTGCCGGTCGCCGCACCCACCAGCAGCCACACAGCCAAGTGTGGCAAGCCCCAAGTGGATGGGGACGGCACCATGAGCAATGTGCTCTGCCCCAATGGCAAGGCCAATTCGCAAGTAAAGAAATACTTGACTAAATCATTACCTCATGTGATGGCCTTAGGCAAGAACCCTAGCAAGGTTGACGTCAGTAACGCTGCGTGCATGGACAGGTATACCAACAGTATCCCGCTGATTATCAATGGCTACACCTATGTTCATGCCGCTAATCACTACAAGCGACCGACACCATCGGTAAATGCGCTTGCTAATGCTTTGGTGAAACACGAAAATGATGATCCGCAAGCGGATGCACTTGCCTCCGGCTTCGTCTTCGGTAGGTGCTAACGATTTTTTGAACTAAGGAGCCGTCGGCAGACTCAAGTTGCCGGCGGCTCCTCTATTTCACTTGAAGTCGTTGCTTCGGGTGTTGCTTTATCTTTTTTGCCGCGCCGCACCAAGCCAATTATCGCGACAACTACCGCACCGGCGATTAATCCGATCACTAAGTAGCTCCACCAAGGCAACCCACTCCCACTGGACGTTGAGCCGGTAACGGTGAAGTCAATTGTTTCGTTCAATCCCCCCTTGGCGACAACTGTGGTTTCCGAAGTTTGTGTCGCACCGGTGCCGGTGACTTTGGTTATTGGCCCTGGAAAGTTAATCGTGAAGTTATACGAACCCATGTTGATATCTGGCATTTCAATTGCCGCAGGATCAGTTGTCTCCGCAGCTTGATCGAGGTTCGTTACTACGTGCAACGTAGCCGTGTCGCCTTCGGTTGTCATCGACCAACCGTCATCGATATCCGAGGCCTTGGCGTTCGTGATTGTGCACGTAAGAATTAAGTTTGTTTCATCCTCGCTGGATGCGCAATCCCTGGCTACGTCAAGGCCCATCCCGGAGGTGACATCACCGGAGTTAGCTTCATTCAGGAGGTCATCAGCAGACGTGAGGCCTAAAACTGAGGCCGCCTCCTTAGCAATTGCTACTTTGAGGGTACCCGACATGGTTGAGTCAGCATTCACATTGAGTACATAGTCAAGACTCATGCATGCACTCAGTAGGACTACCGCAAGGCCCATCGCGGCGGTAAATCCCACGGCCCGGCGCGGGCTCTGAACTTTCATGGCGCTCTCCAAAGCTAGATGTGCCTATAATCCGCTAGCCATATCTAACTACACCCAAACATTTGGAGCGAGCGTGCAGCATCGCAACTCCCACAGGGGCGGCCGTAGTTGGGCCGCGCTGCTCCCCAGGCTCATCTTGGCAGCGGCACTCACCGGTGGTTGGGCGATGTTGGCCGTCGGCCTACCCGCTCATGCCACCAACATTTCCGCTGAGGACCCAGCACCGGATGCTCCGGCGGATGAGCCGGTCGATGACACCGCAGATGAGCCGGTCGATGACACCGCAGATGAGCCGG
>NSHP01000006.1 GCA_002737125.1 Actinomycetota bacterium
ACGATGAGCAATTGAACCTCTAGGCGCTGGCCATCGCGTAGGCCGAACCGAAACCCGCGGGTGTCTTTGCCTTGAACATTGGCATAAACGGCGAAGGAGACGGTGCCGTCTACGAGGAGCGGACCGCGGGCAGGTGTCGGGTTTGCGGCCGTGAGCTGAACCGGCTGGTGGGCCTGCGCTGGCGAGGTGCCAGCGAGCGCGACTGCGACAGACATGAGGAAAATGAACAGGGCGCGGCGCACGAGCAGATTATCTCGGCTCCAGCCCAGTTTCGCCGAACGGACTCATTAACGACACCAAGCAGCACCTCAAAAGTGTTGATCACATGCAGGGTGAGCATCTCGGCCGGCGGTGTTCATGCGGCCAACAACCACGAAGCCATCGTTGGCGATACCCCGATAGCCGTTGCCCACCGCCGCTAGTGACGATGACTGGTGATCGGGCTCTGATTGCGTTTCGGGTGAACTTATTAGTTGCTGTCAGCGACCGGCGATGAGGTAGCCACCCGCCGGCCGAGCTCGCAGCCGAACTCAGTGCCGGCATCTAAGAGAGCTTCAAAGAGGTACTGGCCCGATGAACGTTCGCAGTGCAATAAATAGGAACGTAATCCGTCTTGATCATCTCGAATTACATCGGTGGTCACGCCGGCAATCGAGGTGCGAAAGGCCGCACTATTGGGTGTAGTTCCCTCCGCGAGATTCACGGCACAAAGTTTGCTTAGCATGGAGTCGGTGTCGACTCCTGTGACTCTCATCAGGGCCCGACCGTGGGTAACATCCACCCAAGAGGCGAATCCTTCGCCGCCTTCAATTGGCAGACCTTCAACCATGAGTTCGGGCGGCTCGGCGCCGATTAGGTACCACTCTGCTGGTCCCGAACCGACTTGCAAGATCTCACCTGAATATCGACTTGATCGCAGCGGGGGTAACCACTCGCGCACCGAGTGATTGGGCGTAGCCCGGAGTACAACTTTGGTCCGGTGGCTTTCATCGGCGAGGGTCATCGCTGCGTTGGAGGTGAGATCGCATTGCTCCCAACCGTCGACAACGACATATGTACCGGGCATCGATATCGGGCTACGCGCAACAGGATCGGACCAGGTGATGGGGTGATGATTAGCCATGTAGACGTACCCCCTCGGGATCTATGAACGAGAGATTCTCCCGAACCACCGCCTCGGCTCGGCTACCGTTGGGCAGAACTATGGTGAGGCGCGAACCCGGAACTGAAAGTTCGCCCGATACTCGAGCCAGTGCTATCGATCGTTTCAAGGTCGGTGACATACGACTAGAGGTGATGCGTCCAACTATCTCGGCCATACCTACTACCAACTGGCTGGCCTCCGGTGGCACCAACTGTGGGTCGGTGGTCTCGATCGCCACAAGTTGTGAGTGCGCACCTGCTAATGATTCCTGCCACCTGAGTTCTGGTAACCCTGAGAAGTCATCCTTACCCAGTTTCACTAGTGGCCCGAGGCCAGCCTCGTACGCCTTGGTCAGTCCATCGGTGTCCTGGCCCACAATCAGATGGCCCTTTTCCAATCTAAGAATTCGCTGTGCTTCAACCCCAAAGGGGCTGACGCCAAGATCAGCGCCGACGCTCAGGAGGGTTTCCCACACATGCAGGCCGAATGAAGCTGGAACATGAATCTCGTAGCTAAGTTCGCCGGTAAAGCCAATTCTCCAAACTACGCAATCAGGTACCCCGGCGATCGATCCCGTACGCACCTTCATATAGCCGAATGCTTCGGGGCTCAGATCTATATCAGTTAGCCGTCCGAGTAGTTCGCGTGAGTTTGGGCCCGCAATATTTATGCTCGCCATTGCAGTGGTGACCGGCGTTACATTGACACTCCAGTCTGGGTGGGATGTCTGTAACCACATTTCGAGCGTTTCCCAAACAGTTGCAGCACCTGATGAGGTGGTAGTCATTAAATAGTGATTGGTCCCGAGTCGGGCGGTTACCCCGTCGTCCATGACCACACCATCCTCAGCGCACATAACGCCGTATCGCACCGAGCCAATTTGGAGATTGTCCCAGTTGTTGGTGTAAACGAGGTTCAAAAGTTTGACTACGTCGGGGCCTTGAAGATCGATTTTCCCAAGTGGGGTGACATCGATGATGCCGACATGGGTTCGCACATTTTGTGCTTCCGCCGATGGATCCCCGTAATGCTCAGGACGAATCCACTGACCGGCAATAAGAGGTACCGCACCATGCTCGACGTGCCACGGTTGCATTGGTGAGATGCGAACCGGGTCAAAAGCGCGACCCGCGAGGGCGCCGAGGCTGATCGGCGCATAGGGGGGCCGCCATATCGTGGTACCGGTGCTTTCGAGGTCACGACCGGTGGCTTCGGCCAGTATCGCCATCGCGTTGACATTTTCGAGCTTGCCCTGCGAGGTGCCCATACCCGAGGTGGTAAAGCGTTTGGCTAGTTCTGCTGAGTCGTAGCCCTCCTTTACCGCGGCCATGATGTCCTTACTCTTGACGTCCTCGGAGAAGTCAAGGAAACCGGTGGTGGGTCCATGGAAAAGGGCGGGATGCGCCTCGCGTGTCAGCGGCGGCACCGGCGTTGGTGTTGCACCGGTGGCCCGGGCTGCCGCCTCAGCACCCACGGCTCGACCATGTTTGATTAGCTGGTCGATGGTGCCGTCACCGACTATTCCACCGGTCGCCATAACCGATGGCGGGATGAGTTCACTCGGGAAGAAGCGGGCTGCGACCGGATCCCAGATCGGTCTATCGCCGGCCATATTTAGGAGGCTGGTGGGAGCCGTCCAGCCGGTTGCGGTAATCAGCAGGTCGGCGGGGATCTTGGTGCCATCCGCGCACTCAACGGCTTTTAGCCGGCCTCGACCTATTGCCCGGCGAAGTGTTACCCCGGTTCGGGCGTCGATTACCAAAGCGATTTCGACGCCGGCTGATCGCAGGCGTTCTACGGCCTCATCGCCACTTGTATTAGCCGTAAGAATCACTGCTCGAGTGCCGGGCCGCACCGCGTGCAATTCCAAAAGCCTCATCGCCGCCGTGGAAAGCATGACTCCGGGTAGATCATTGCCCGCGAAGACGTAGGGGCGCTCGATCAGGCCGGGCGCAACCACCAAGGTACCCACCCGGGCTTTAATCAAACGCTCGTGTGACCAGACACCACTGCGCTGTACCACCGCGACCCAATTATCGTCGTAACGTCCGGTTACCACGGAATCGGTGAGCACCTCAATGTTGTGGTAGCTATTGACCTCTGCGCGCAGCGCCGCTAAGGCCGCCAGTGCCTCCGGGCCGCCGTAGCGCAGGTGGCCACCAATCTCGTATTCCTCCTCAACGAGCATTACTTTTACACCGGCTCGCGCCGCTTCAATCGCGGCGGCAATTCCGGCTGGGCCGGCACCAGCGACAAGGACATCAGGATGTGTGTATCTCTTATCGAAGTTCCCGTGCCCCCCACCTGGGGCAGGTGGACTTCCTCCTGGAGCGAATCTTGACAGAACTTTCTGGTATGAAGGCCACAGGAACTGCGGCTTGATAAAAGTCTTGTAGTAGAACCCGGGGCCGAGGAATCGGCCAACTAGTTGATTAACCGCCCGAACATCTAACTTAAGGGAAGGCCACGCATTTTGAGCCCGAACGTCGTCACCCTCACGCAACCGTCGATGCGCCCCGCGCACATTGGGTTCATCTGAGACGGTGACTGAACAATTCGGGTCTACGTATGATGCGCTCAGCACACCGCGCGGACGGTGGTATTTGAAGCTTCGCGAAATTACTTGAACACCGGATGCCATTAGTGCCGACACGATGGTGTCACCCTCGTAAGCGGTGAGCGGCTGGCCATTCCAAGTGAAATTTATCGGCTTGGTTCGATCTATTACCTCTCCCGACTGGGAGTTAATTCTTGAACTCACCGGTTTACTCATCTGGCACTCCCATTATCGCTGGCGCCATCAGGGCCGGGGGAGCCAGCCGGGGCCACCCATCGGAACTCATTGGTCTGGGTATTGCGCTCGGCGCACAGGAATTGGCGACACCCTGCCGTATGAAACCAATTCTCGCGTACCCAGCCAAGCGGGTTGTCCTGCTGGTAGAGGTAGCGGCGCCAGACTGCTGGATCATTGGTTGTGACATCGCGCTTCTTGCCAGCCTCGCCGGCATGTCGAAACTCGGTACTGTTGCGCGGCCCGCAATAAGGACAATCAATGAGGATCACGAGATTCTCCAAATAACGCTACTCAAATTAGTGGCCAACTGATGCGGCACCTTTCTCGCCGACGAGACGACCATCGGCGAATCTGGCGAGGTCAAAGGCGGAGATGATTTCCGGTACCCGGCCGGTCGCAATCAACGCTGCCATCGCCTCACCAGAGACCGGACCAGCTTTAAACCCGTAGGTGCCCCAGCCGACGTCAACAAGAAATCCATCGACGGGGGTCACTCCCATGATGGGGGAGTAATCAGGGGTCATATCGCATAGGCCCGCCCATTGACGCAGCACCTTGAGTGAGCCAATCGATGGGATCAGTTCGAGGATATGGGAGGCGACCGACTCGGTGAACTCAAGTGAGCCGCGCATTGAATAGGAGGGGTAAGGGTCAACGCTCGCGCCGAACACCAGTTCACCACGATCAGTTTGACTCACGTATACATGCAGTGATCCAGAAACTATTACCGTGGGAAGAAATACTTTGACCGGCTCGGTGACCGCAGCCTGCAGCGGATGGGTGATCAGAGGCATTTTCACGTCAACCATGTCTGAAATGGTGGTTGCCCATCCTGCGGTGCAATTGACGACGATGGGAGCTGAGATAGCACCGCGATTTGTTCGCACTCCGGTAACTTTTCCGCCGGCAGTTTCGATACCGAGCACCTCGGTCTGCTGGTGAATCTGAACACCTAGGTGATCAGCTGCCCGGGCGTACCCCCAATTGACTGCGTCGTGTCTGATTATCCCACCCGGTGGGTGGTATAGCGCGCCAAGTATTGGATAACGAGGGCGATCTGAGACATCAAGGTATTTGACGATTCTGCCAACTTCGGCAGCATCGATTACCGAACTATTGATGCCCTGTAATTTGTTCACTTCAGCACGCCAGTTCATGGTGCGAAGTGATGCGTCGGTGTGCGCGAGAGTTAGATGGCCACGCTGAGAAAACATAACGTTGTAGTTGAGGTCGGCAGCAAGATTCTGGTAGAGCACGACCGACCGATCGTAGAAGCGAACACCTTCTGGGGTTAGGTAGTTTGATCGAATGATGGCCGTATTGCGACCGGAGCCACCGCCACCCATATATGACTTATCCAGCACCGCCACATTAGTAATCCCATGGTTGGCTGCGAGGTAGTAAGCGCAGGCTAGTCCATGGACACCGGCACCGATGATGACCACATCGTAAGACTTCGCAAGGTCGTGCTGCCGAAAACTTCGTGGCCAATCTGAATTGGTCACCCCCCGGCGAAAAATATCCAATGCCGAGTAACGCGCCGGCCCACGACTTCGGCGCCTGCGAGCTTGAGCGCCGCCGGGTTCCTTAATTGAAGCAACAGATTCAGCGTGTGACATGTCCGTAGGCCTTCACTGAGATGAATTGGACTGGCATGGTGATTAACATTTGTGGACCGTGCGGCGCCTCCCCATCAAATTGCAGGGAGTCACCTGCCTCAAGGATGTAGGTCGACCCTCCAACTCCGTACTGCATCTCGCCACTGACCATGAATATGAACTCGGTGCCAGCATGTTGGTAGAGAGGGAAAACCTCGGTGCGCTCCAGAAGGGTGACGAGCATCGGTTCCATGATTTGGTTGGGTCCGCGAGTGGCTCCTAGGAGTTGGTAGAGGTGGCCGGCGGCGCTTCGGGGGCTCAACTCGAACCCGCGCCCGGCTTTAACGAAGAGGACGTCAACCTCCTCCTTCAACCCGCGAAAGAAAGCCGTTAGTGGCGCATCCAGGGCTTCAGCGAGTCGCACCAAGGTACTTAGGCTAGGAGTTGTTTGGCCATTTTCAATCTTCGACAGCATCCCTTTGCTGATACCTGTTATTTCGGCAAGTTCGGCGAGGGACCAAGCGCGCCGGGTTCGCAACTCACGTAATTGGGTACCCAGAACTTTCTCAACTTCCTGCGCAAAGGACGGTGTCTCTTCTGAGATTTCGATCGTGTGCTCGCGCATGTCGGTCATGGGCATTGTTCCTAAAAACCTTGACCGGGGATCCATGAGGTACCGGCGAGGGGCACCTTTGCCATGGCGGCCGCTTCAATGGTCAAAGCGGCTAAGTCCTCTGGCTCTAGGTGGTGCACAGAGTTCTTGCCACAGGCTCGGGCCAAGGTGGTCAGTTCCATGGTCAAGGCATTTAAGTAATTAATAACTCGGCGGGCGCCGATTTCGGGGTCTAGCCGCTCGGTCAACTCTGGGGTTTGGGTGGTGACCCCGACCGGACAAGCACCCGTCTGGCATTCATGGCAAAAACCTGGGGCGGTGCCAAGGGCCCGGTAGTCGGCGGTGACGTCGATTTTTTCACCGTCTTTTTCGTAGAAGGGGGAGTTGCAGCCCAGCGCGATGAGCATGCCGACACCCAGCGATACAGCGTCAGCGCCGAGGGCCAAGGCCTTGGCGATATCGGCCCCGGTTCGGATTCCGCCCGAAACAATCAACTGCACCTGCCCGGTCATTCCGGCCTCGCGAATTGCCTCAGCCGCCAGGCGTACAGCGGGCAGGGTTGGGATACCGGTGTGCTCTATGAAGACATCCTGGGTGGCACCGGTGCCGCCCTGCATGCCATCAACGACGATTACATCCGCACCGGCAGCGATAGCCAATTTGACGTCATTGAAAGTCCGAGTTGCTCCGAACTTGACATAGATGGGCTTCTCCCAGTTAGTAGCCTCACGGAGTTCACCGATCTTGATCGTCAGGTCATCAGGTCCTGTCCAGTCCGGGTGGCGAGAAGCAGAACGCTGGTCAATGCCGGCCGGGAGGGTTCTCATCGAGGCGACGCGTTCACTAACTTTCTGTCCGAGCAGCATGCCTCCACCACCAGGCTTTGCCCCCTGGCCTACCACGACCTCGATGGCATCGGCTTGTTGCAGATGCTTTGGGTTGAATCCGTAGCGCGACGGTAGGCACTGGTAAACCAACATCGCCGAGGCTCGGCGTTCCTCCTCGGTCATGCCGCCGTCACCGGTGGTCGTGGACGTACCGACGGCGGTGGCGGCGCGCCCTAACGCTTCTTTGGCATTGGCCGACAGGGAGCCAAAACTCATGCCTGCGATGGTTATTGGAATCTTGAGTTCTAACGGCTTGGAGGCGAACCTGTTACCGAGTACGGTTTTCGTCTCGCATCGCTCCCGATAGCCCTCCAAGGGATAACGTGACAAAGAGGCGGTGATGAATGTGAGGTCATCGAAACTTGGTACGTGCCTTTTGGCACCCCATCCGCGGATTTCATAGCGGCCCATGGTCGCCATTTGAGAGATGTGGGAAATCATTTGGGGTGGGAAGGTCGCACTTTCGCGCAAGGCTGGGTTTATTACATCTTCCTCAGACATCAGTAACTCTGCTTCGTGAGTGCGTCGAAGTTGTATAACTGTTTTGCGGACGCGACCTTGGTGACATTCTCAGGGTTGATGTGATCAAAGCCCGCGGCAATGCACATTTCGCGAACCAGGGTTACATCAGTGGCTGTCATTTCCTCGATTTGGGCATCTGCTCCCAAGGAACGAATCGTGCCTCCGACGTAAATGACGGCTTCATAGAGTGAGTCGCCCAGTGAATCACCGGCATCTCCGCCTACCAGAACGGTGCCAGCCTGTGCCATGAAGGCACTCATGTGGCCGACACTGCCCCCCACTGCAAGGCTCCCGCCTTTGAGTGAAATTGCCGCTCGTGACGAAGCATCACCTTCAATCACCACCAAACCACCGTGAGCTGAGGCCGCGGTGGATTCACTGGCGTTGCCGCGGACCCGCACCACGCCACTCATCAGGTTTTCACCGACACCCCAACCGACGCTGCCGTTGACAGTAAATGAGGGACCATCGCATAGGCCTGCTAGGTAATACCCGGCGTTGCCGTTGATATTGATGTGGATTTTGTTGGTAAGCCCGACACCGAGATTATGGGCACCGCGTACCTCGGTGATGTTAACCTCGGCGCCCGCAGATTGGGCTCGGAGTTCCCGATTTACGGCGGTCACTCCCATCGCTCGGGCGTCCAAAGTGAGTGGGGGCTTGGTCTGCACACTCATGTGATCACACGGTCCATGTGTGGATCTCCTCGGGTTGTGGCTCGAAAATGCGAGCACCCTCAATATCAGGCAGGCTCGCCAGCGCGTGGTACTCACTGGCCACTGCAATGTATTCCGGCCGTTCGGCAATCACCATGGGCTTGCAAGCAAATGCATCGCGTACTACCGAAAACTGGTGGTCTGTGGTGACTACGAGTGTGAAAAATCCATCGAACTCCTTGAGCACATGCCGCATGGCCTCTTCAAGGTCATCCCCCAGAGTCATCCGGTAGCCGATAAATTGGGCGGCTACCTCGGTGTCATTATCGGTAACGCAATTAACCCCAGAGTCTGCGAGCGTACGGCGAATACTTGCGTGATTAGAAAACGATCCGTTATGTACGAGAGCCAGATCGTTGGCGGGAGAGAAGGGGTGCGCACCGTCGGTGGTGATAGCCGATTCGGTGGCCATCCGGGTGTGGCCGAGGGCCAGATAGCCACTCATCTGCGGCACCCGGTAACGCTCACAGATATCCCGAGGCAGTCCGACATCCTTGATTAGATGAATTGCTTTGCCCACTCCAACAATGGTGAGTTGATGGTCGGGCGTGCCCAGCAATGCCTGGCTCACCACCTCTTCCCCTGCGCTGGTCACCAAAAAGGCGATATTGCCAATCTCCTCGATTGAGGATGTCGCCCCGGTCGCGGTGTCGACGGCTGCTTGGACACTGGACCAGTCGATTGTGGGGGCATCACTGCGCAGGGACCAGCGCAGCGCTTGCGCTGGCACGCCTCGGTCGTAAATGGCTAAGCCTGCGGAATCTGGACCGCGGGCGGTCATCTCCTCCAGCATGGTCGTGAAATACCGCCCGAGATCTTGTTCCAAGCCTTGGTCGCGGACTAGTAAGCCGACAATTCCACACACCTGCGGTGATCTCCTCTCCGAGACTCCGTGGCCACTAGACGGTAGCACCGCCCCATTTCCAGGGTTTCCTCACGGTACTACATATATGACTTTGATTCAACCCCTTGTTTATATCTGCCAGATGGAGTTTCATGTACAGACCACTTGTTGCCTTTAAGAACACCCGCCAATCCGAAAGTCAGTGAATGCCTTAATGAAAGGTGCCCCATGACGAACACTCGCGAGGAGCTGCGCTCCCGTGCGGAAGAAGACGGTATTGAGTTTTTCTTCGCCATGTTCGTGGATATGCACGGCAAGCCGTGCGCGAAGCTCGTTCCGATGGCCAGTTTTGACTTGCTGATGGATGGTGGCGCCGGCTTCGCCGGCTTCGCCGCGGGCCCCATGGGACAGACCCCGGCGGATCCGGATTTAACGGCCGTCCCTGACCCGGCTTCGTATACCCCGGTGCCTTGGGAGCCGGGTGTAGCAGTTCTCATGTGCGATATTCATGTCGACGGGGAGCCCTGGAACTTCTCACCCAGGGTGATCTTGAAGAGACAACTAGAAAAACTTGCCGCGCGCGGTCTTACTTTGATGGCGGGTTTCGAAGCCGAGTACTCACTCCTGCGAAACACCGAGTCCGGGGGAATCGCAATTGCTGATGAGCTCGACAATGCGGCCGCACCCTGCTACGACGTAAAAGCCCTGAGCAGGGCCTTGGGGTTCCTTCAGACCACATCCCGATACATGAACCAGCTTGGTTGGGGCAACTACGCCAATGATCATGAGGACGCTAACGGCCAGTTTGAACAGAACTGGAATTACTCCGACGCTCTTACCTCGGCGGATCGGTTGATCTTCTTCCGCTACATGGTTCATGTACTTGCGCAGCGTGAAGGAAAGATAGCGACTTTCATGCCAAAACCTTTCTCGCAGCTGACCGGTAATGGCCTTCATATTCATACGTCACTGTGGGAGGGGGATAAACCCCTTTTCGCATCGGAGGATGATCCCCGTGGTTTGGGCCTATCACCGATGGCATACCAATACATTGCGGGCATCTTGGTTCACGCGCGCGCAGCAGCCGCGATCACCTGCCCGATCGTGAACTCCTATAAGCGCATGGGTGTGGGAGCACCGAACTCCGGCGCCACTTGGGCACCTGCCTATGTTTCATATGGCGGGAACAATCGAACGCAGATGCTGCGCATCCCAGCGGGTGGCCGAGTTGAACATCGCGCCTGTGATGGGGCCGCAAATCCATATCTTGCCTTGACCGCCGTTTTGGCCTCAGGTCTGGATGGCATCGATAACGCTCTTGATCCCGGTGAGCCGAATACCGACAACCTTTACGCCTTGACCGGAGAGCAGATTCAGGCAGCGGGTATTGAGACGATGCCACCGACCTTGCTTCACGCCACTGAAGAACTAGCAAAGGATGCGGTGTTGCGTTCCGCATTTGGTCCTGGACGTGATGGTGGTGACTATCTCGATTATTTTGTCGAGGTGAAGCAAAGTGAATTCCGCGCCTATCATGCACTCGTTAGCGACTGGGAGATCAAGCGCTACTTGACTTTGTTCTAAGGCGGCCGTGTTCGAAAATTCACGAACAGCAGCTTTTGAGCCAACAGGGTCTTATGTCAGCTGCTGAATTGGAGTTACCGAAATGTTTCGCGAATTCATCTTGATGGCCGACGGGGAACGACTATCCGTCACGCTCTATTTGCCGGCCAATCAACCGGCCCCATGCATCCTTGAAGCCTTGCCGTATCGCAAGGACGACATGACAGCTAGTTGGCGGCCTGAGTATGAAAGATTTGCGGCAGAGTTCGGTTTCGCCGTTGCGCGGGTCGATGTTCGCGGCACCGGCAGTAGCGGTGGCCTAGCTACTGATGAATACCCGATTGCAGAGCGAAGTGATCTCACCGAGGTGATTGCGTGGCTTGCAGCGCAATCATGGTGCACCGGCAGTATTGGGATGTTTGGAACTTCATACGGCGGCTTCAATTCTTTCCAACTTGCCTGTGAGCGGCCAGCGCATTTAAAGGCCATTGTTCCTATCTACGCCACCGATGATCGATTCACTGACGACGTGCATCAGATGGGCGGTGCCCGCAAGTGGCTCGACATCGTTGACTATTGCCACTACATGGCCCCCATGAATTTACTGCCCCCGGTACCAGAGATTTGGGGCGATACCTGGCGCGCGGAATGGCTGCGACGAGTTGGTGAGAATGAGCCTTGGCTTTTTACTTGGTTGGCGCACCCAGATGATGATTCATATTGGAGCCTCCACCGAGGACTATCTGAGTGCCATCAACCAGAAGCGACGAACGGTCTCCGATCGTGACATCAAGTGCTTCGGCGAGGACATCGCGCTTTTCGAATGGCTGTGACCGCAGCTGGCCGAAAAGGATGAGGTGACGCCCACCCAACTCGCATCTGCGGGTTGAAGCAGTGACCTCCCCTTAAATCGCCTCGGGTTTTTGCTTCTATTCCGTTGGCGTTTGGTAGTCCAGTTCTAATTCTTTAATACTTCTCCAGGGTTTGCGGGCTCTGATTAATTGGTTTATATAAAGCCCGTTGATTGTCTCGGCGAGCGCCGGGGCCTACCCAGGCGAGAGCGGTGGCTAGGACAAGACTTAAGGCGATAACGGGTCGGCGCATGAGCGCAGGATAGGTGAGGGTGAATCTAGGTGAGAATCTTGGCGACCATGGCCCCGCTGGCACCACTTACGCCACCACCGGGCCAAGTTCCGGCCCCGCAAAGGAAAAGGTCCTTAACCGGTGACCGGTGTCGGCCCCAACCTGGTACCGGGCGCAGGAAGAAGAACTGCGATGGGTGATGACTGCCACCGAGTGAGTCACCGTTGATTAGGTTGGCGTTGTAACGCTCCAGATCGGCAGGACTCAACACAGCGCGTGCGATAACCAATTGCGCTAGTCCGGGTGCGTAGGTCTCAATCTTTTGCATTACCAAGTCCGCGTATTCCTCAGCGACAGCATCCCAGCTGGATCCATCAGCCAATTTCAGCGGCAACATGCGGACCTGAACCCAGAGCACATGTTTGCCCTCGGGTGCTCGTGATGGGTCACTGACAGTGGGTTGCCCAATTACCAAAGTTGGGGACTCAGGTAGTAGACCGGCAGCTGCATCGGTATAGGTCTGAGCCATGTCGGCGAGGTAGGGACCGATGTGAACGTAGTTGTATTCCCTAGCTTCGCGGGCTGTCCAAGGTGGTAAGTCGCTCAAGGCAAGGTGAATCATCATGGTTGCAAGGCCCGATTGAAAGTTTTCGACTCGCTTAACACTTGGCTCACTCGCCACGTGGTCGGGGAGAAGTGCGGGCATGAGGCGCGGATTTACATTACTCACAACAGCTCGCTGCGCCCGAATGCTGTCCCCGGACGCAAGTGTTACCCCGGTCGCCCTTTTCTTGTCGACGGTTATCTGCGTCACGCGCGAGTCGCAGCGGACTTCACCACCATTGGCTTCTATTACTCCGACCAAGGCGGTCACGAGTTTAGCTGCTCCACCCTCGCCGATCACCATGCCGAAGAGTTGGCCACCGATTGTCTCGAGGAACGAAAATAGGGCCCCGCCTGCGATATCGGGAGCAAAGTCCAAATGCATGCCCCAGGTCGCCATGAGGGCCTTGGTTTTCGGTGAGACAAAGTTTTCATCGGTAAATGATCGGGTTGATTGCAGAGCCAGTTTCGTCATCTCGTAAAGGCCAACGGTTCCCAGTGCCCGCTGGGCCTTCCACAGTGTCTTGAACGCGTCAACACTTGGCAGATCAGCGTTTAATACTCCGATTAGAAATGGGGCCCACGCCCCGAGCTTTGCCGTGAGGGCTTCCCAGGCCGCGACGTCCGCGGGTGCGATTGCCGCCAAATTCTTGACGGTCGCGGCGGGATCGGCTTCAACTCCGATCATGGTGCCATCGGGAAAGACCGAGCAAAATGGCTTGGTGGACGGGACCAGGTTGAACCCGCGTGCCGAGAGTTCGCCGCCGAGTTTGGCCATCACGGCCCCGCCTGCGAAGAGCCCCAAGTTCATCGCGAATAAGTCATGGTGAAAGCCCGGAGCGGTAATCTGCTCGGTGCGAATAGCCCCACCGGGCGAATTATTGGATTCCAGCACTAATACCTTTTTACCCGAGACCGCCAGTAGCGCAGCTGCACTTAAGCCATTGATTCCGGAACCGATGATGACGACATCGTGGGCTGGCTGCATCGGGCGCACTCCTCAATCTTGCATTAATCTGACGACCGCCATCATTGCGCTATACGATCGGGGGCGCAAGCAATCGCGGGATACCAAGTGAAGGAACTGCAGATGGCAAACCAATTTGATGTGGTCATCATCGGCAGCGGAATCAACTCTTTGGTCTCCGGAGCGATGCTGGCAAAGCGGGGCTGGCGGGTGGCGGTACTAGAGCGCAATGAGCGCGCAGGTGGTGCGATCGCCACCCGTACCGATATATTCCCCGGTTTCACGGTTGAACTGCTGTCTAGTTGGCATCCACTATTTGTGGGCGGACCGGCCTATGCGGAACTTGCAGGTGATCTAGCCCGCCTAGGTGTTGAGTACCTAAACACCGAGGATCCAACGGGTGTGGTTTGTGCCGCGGGCTCTGCGATTTTGTCAACGAATGTCACCCGCAATGAGGAGCAATTTCGTGCACTGGGCGACCTCGAAGCGTGGACTGCCGTTATGTCGGATTTTGGCGGCCGGGCGGAGTTAGCCTTTGGCCTACTGGGTACCGATTTTTGGCGTCCCAGTGCTGCTAAATTCGGGTGGCAGGCCTGGCGGAAACTCGGCCGACGCGGGCTACTGGCCAGCGGGGCCGAACTACTCGAACCTGCGGCATCTTGGGTTGATCGGTCTTTCACCTCCCCGGTTACCAAGGCTTTGTTGGCACCGTGGGCTCTTCATAATGGGCTTGGTCCCGATGATGCAGCAAGTGCGTTTATCGCCAAGGTAATTGCCGCCGCGATTTCGGTGGGGGGTATGCCGATCCCGGTTGGCGGTGGCGTGAAACTCGTCGAAGCTCTCTGCGCGGTAATAACCGAAGCGGGTGGTGAGTTAGTAACGAACGCGGAAGCTGTGCAAATTGAGGTATCCGGGGGCCGGGCGAAAAGTGTTAAGACCGCTGCGGGGGCCACTTACGAGGCCCGCAAAGCTATCCTTGCGTCGGTCACGCCACAAGCCCTTTACCTAAAACTACTGGACACCGCGCAGGTACCATCAGGTTTTGCCGCTGCGGCGGCGAGTTTTAGGTATGGCCGGGCCGCGATGCAAATTCACCTGGCTCTTACCGAGCCCCCGAATTGGACCACGCCAAAGATGGCGAAAGTGGCCTTGGTGCACGTACTTGACTCGATGGACTCCCTTTCTGAGTCAGTGAATGCCGCCAACCGCGGCTTCCTACCAAGGCGCCCAACGATTGTGGTGGGGCAACCGGGCGTGATCGACCCCTCAAGGGTCCCGGTAGGTGCTGGGTTGCTGTGGCTGCAACTTCAGGAAGTCCCGCGTGAAATACGGGGTGACATGGCCGGCGAAATCGACCACATCGGGGGCTGGACCCCGCAGGTGCGCGATAGGTACGCCGACCGGATCATCAGTCAACTCAAGCCCCATATTTCAAATATCGAGACTCATGTGGCCGGAACTAAAGTCCTCGGGCCGACCGACCTCGAGGGGTTGAACGCTAACCTGGTTGGGGGTGATCCGTATGCCGGGGACTGTCGGGTTGATCAATATGCGATGTGGCGGCCGCTCAGGTTGGCAACCGGTCACAACACCGGGATCGCTGGACTGTGGCATATTGGTGCCTCAACCCACCCGGGCCCGGGCCTAGGCGGTGGCTCTGGGTACCTAGTGGCAAAAAGGTTGCTCAAATGACGCTAATGGTAGCGTCGCGTGACTGACAAGCGAAAGGGAACCTAGCGATGGCGGAACGTTCATTTGCCAATGAGGTTCAGGAGTTACGCCTAGGGGCCGGTGCTGAGTTTCGTGGTGAAGGGATTCTCGCTGTAACTAAGGGGCTATTGCAATCCGGAGTCGCATATGTCGGTGGCTACCAGGGTGCGCCGATTTCGCATCTGATGGACGTCTTGGGTGATGCTAGTGAAATCCTCGCCGAGCTTGACGTGTATTTCGAGAACAGTGCCTCCGAAGCCACCGCGGCTGCGATGTTGGCCGCGTCTGTTCATTACCCCTTGCGCGGTGCCGTTACCTTCAAATCCACCGTCGGTACGAATGTCGCCTCGGATGCACTTGCCAATCTTGCATCGGGCGGAGTTCTTGGGGGCGCACTCATCATCGTCGGTGAGGATTACGGTGAAGGCTCGAGCATCATGCAAGAACGATCCCATGCATTTGCTATGAAATCGCAAATGTGGCTGTTGGATCCGCGCCCGAATCTGACCGCAATTGTTGATTTCGTTGAAAAGGGCTTCGAACTATCGGAAGCAAGCAGCACGCCGGTGATGCTGGAATTACGGCTGCGAGCCTGCCATCTGCATGGTTCATTCATCGCGAAAGACAATAAGCGTCCGTCATTTACCTTGCGGGAGGCGATTGAGAACCCGCAGCGCGACAGTAGTCGCGTGGTGCTACCACCAGCCAGTTTTATCCATGAGCAGGAAAAAATCAAAGATCGTTGGCCCGCGGCAGTGCGGTTCATCCAAGAGAATGAATTGAATGAGTTCATCGCCGAAAAGCGAGAGAAAGTCGGCATCATTCTCCAGGGTGGTTTATTCAACACCGTTAACCGTGCCCTTGAATTGCTCGGATTGTCGGACCCGTACGGGAATAGCGAAATTCCGTTGTATGTTCTAAATGTCACCTATCCGATCATTGATCAAGAAGTCCTTCGCTTTTGCGATGGCAAGGATGCGGTGCTCTTAATTGAAGAGGGACAACCTGATTACATCGAGCAGAACCTAAACACGGTCTTGCGCAGGGCCGGTGACCTCACTTTGCTGCACGGCAAGGATTTACTGCCCGTCGCTGGTGAGTACACGCCGGCAGCCGTAACAAAAGGCATTAATGCCTTCTTGCAGAAGTACCTGCCCGCCCGAGTGAATCTTGATAATTTGCCGACGGTTGTCCTTGATGACAACGACCCACGAAGCCCATTTGCGCCGCGAATCTCACCTGAGCTTGTCCAGAGCCGACCGCCTGGTTTTTGTACCGGATGTCCAGAGCGGCCAATTTTTGCCGCGCTAAAACTGGCGGAGCGCGAACTTGGCCCGCACATCGTGAGTGCCGATATCGGCTGTCACCTGTTTTCCATCAATGCGCCATTTAATATTGGTGCTACCACCATGGGCTACGGCCTGGGCTCGGCCAGCGGATCCGCATTCAATGCAAAAGACGCCGACAAGCGAACAATCGCATTTATGGGCGATGGCGGGTTTTGGCATAACGGCCTCACCAGCGGAGTTGGGAATGCGGTCTTCAATGAAAACGATCAACTCTTGGTCGTGGTGGATAACGCCTACAGCGCGGCCACCGGGGGCCAGGACTTGCTGTCATCTCGGGCCGAAAACCCAAGTCGTTCGACCAATCACCCAATAGAACGGGCAGTGCGCGGCATTGGCGTCAAGTGGGCGCGAACGATGACCGACACTTTCAAAGTCGCCGAGATGCGTGACCTGTTCAAGGAAGCCTTAACGACGCAAGAAAAAGGGCCCAAAGTAATTGTCGCCCAAAGTGAGTGCACCTTGAATCGTGAACGCCGCGAAAAACCAGCTCGAGCGAAGAAGATAAAGGAAGGCAAACGAGTAGTTCGCGAACTGTATGGGGTGGATCCTGAAACCTGCACCGGCGATCATTCCTGTATTCGAATCTCGGGGTGTCCGTCGCTCACCATTGGCCCGAACCCGGATCCGCTTCGCCAGGACCCAATTGCCGTAGTACTGGAAACCTGTGTGGGCTGTGGCCTCTGTGGCGAGAACGCGCACGCGGCCGCCCTATGCCCGTCCTTCTACCGAACCGAAGTGATCTACAACCCAAGTTGGTGGGATAAGTCCAAGCTCTGGGTTCGTCACCGTTACATCGGCTGGTTGCAAAAGGGGATTGAAAAGCAGCGACTTGGAATTGATGCAGTGTGACAACTGTTGATCTCAAGGTAAATACTCCGATTCCCGGTGTTACCCGACCAATCACGATGGCGATCTTGGCCATGGGTGGGGAGGGTGGTGGAGTGCTCGCCGACTGGGTTGTCGAGGTGGCCGAGCGCAATGGTTATTTCGCCCAGAACACTTCGGTGGCCGGGGTGGCGCAACGCACGGGCACAACGGTTTATTACGTCGAAATGCTGCGCAAGATTGGTGATGATCCGAACCAGCCGGAACCAATTCTCAGCACGATGCCGACACCTGGTGAAGTTGATATCGCCGTGGCCTCTGAGTTGATGGAGTCGGGTAGAGCGATCCAAAGAGGTTTTTGCACACCTGATCGCACGACGTTGATTGCTTCGACCAACCGGGTTTATTCAATGCCGGAGCGCACCGCCATGGGTGACGGCCGCATTGAGTCACAGGGACTGATCGACGCAGCGAAGCAGTCTGCTAAGCGGTTCATCCGGGCTGACTTCAATAAATTGGCCCTGGACAACGGCAGTGTGATCAGTGCCTGCTTATTTGGAGCCATTGCGGCAGCTCGGGTAATGCCGTTTTCGCGTGAACAGTGCGAGGAAGTCATTCGTTCCGGGGGCAAGGGCATTGAGGCCAGCCTCGCCGCCTTTGATGCCGGGTTCAACGCTGCGCTGGCAGCGGAGAGACCGGTGGTTGAAGTAACAATTGGCGCAAGGCCTCCGGAAACCGAAGACCTAGGCCCGGACCCTGCGGCAGTAGAGCGCGCCATCAAGGATCCGAGTTCACTTGTGGGTCCGAAACTGACCGATTGTGCGCTGCGAATCAAATCTGCGTTTCCAGAACAAGCGCGCTATGTGCTGGTAGAGGGCATTAAGCGAACCGCGGAATATCAAGACGTGGAGTATGCCGAGCAGTTGCTCAATCGGGTGGCACGAATCTCGAGAGTCGACTCAACGCAAGACTCCAAGTTAACTGTCGAAGCCGCCCGTTACACGGCGCTATGGATGACGTACGAGGACACCATTCGCGTTGCCTTCCACAAAACTCGCAAAGTACGTTTTGACAGGGTTCGAGCGGAATCGCGGGCCACGGAAGGTGAAATGGTTCAAGTCCGCGAGTTCCTTCATCCGCAGATTGAAGAGATAACCGACACCCTGCCGACGAAACTCGGGCGATTGCTCCTGGGCTCGAAACTCTTCCAGTGGCTGGTATTCAAGATCACCCATAAAGGGATAAAGATTCAAACGTCCTCGGTCTGGGGATTCACCGTCTTGTATGTGCTGGCAAGGCTTAGGCCACTGCGCCGCCGATCACTTCGCTTTGGCATCGAGCAAAGTCGCATCGACCACTGGCTGGGGCGGGTAGCTGACCTGGCCGTGACGAACCCCGAATTGGCCTACCAGGTGTGTTTATGCCAACAACTGATCAAGGGGTACGGAGATACCCATGCCAATGGTCTGCGCAATTTCGAAGCAATAATGGACTACCTGCCAATAGCGATTAAGGCTAGTGACCCAGCTTCGATAATCAAGGAACTTCGAAGTGCAGCACTAGCAGATGAGTCCGGCGGAGCGCTGACCCTCGCACTCGAGCGAAGCAAGTAATCAGCGCTCCCCGGTGAAACTCACTAGGCGGTGGCAAGCACCCTTATTTCTGCACCAGCGCTAGGACCCGGCACGGACTTCCCGAGCCCTTGACGATGGGCAGCGGTGCAACGACCACTACTGCGCCCTTGATCGGCAATTTGTCCAGGTTGCGCAATTGCGTGACACCGCACTTATTGGCACCCATGAACATATTGTGGCAGGGGAAGGGTGGGTCAAAGCCCATCGCACCACCAGCATCGGTGCCAACAGTTTCGACTCCCCAGCCAAGGATTTGCGTTTCGGAAAGATACTTAGCAGCTTCGGGTGTCACACCCGGGGTATGTGGTCCATTTTCGTCCGCGTTGGCAAAGGCCACGGGATCATCACCGAACTTTGACCAACCGGTGCGAAAAAGCACCCATGAATGCGCAGGGATATCGCCGTTCTCGGCCTCCCAGGCTTTAACGTCTGCCAGAGTTAGACAGTAGTCCGGGTTCGCTGCAACCTCAGCGGTTTTATCAATGACGACCGCTGGCCCGATTAGGCGCTGCGGCGGGACCTGGCTCACGTCATCCTTGTCTTGGCCTGTCACCCAGTGAATTGGCGCATCAAGATGGGTTCCGGTGTGCTCACCGGTGTGGATATTGTTCCAGTACCACGCAGGTCCGCGATCGTCGTATCGACTGATCTCCTCGAGTTGGAAGATTGCAGTCTGGCCGAAGTCCGCCGGCAAGGCGAGAACTGGCGTACCGGAATGCAATGGTGAAGTTAAGTCAATTACCTCGACGGAACCCGTCGCGATAGCGGTGCCCAATGAGTTGAGATTAGTCATAGCGGTAATCCTTCCAATTTAGGTGTTAGGGCTTGATGTTCATGCTGGTGTCTGTGCGTTTGACCTGCGAATCGGGGTGGGCGGCTGATTTGCGATTTAGGAACGGCAAATTGAATTCCTTTCCGCCGGTGACGCCTTTGGGTCGCCAAATCAGAATAACAACAAGAGCGGCGGCAATTACCAAACCCCTAGCACCGTTGGGCAAGGTGACTTCAACGGAGCCAAAGGTGACCCCGCCTTCGAAAACTAAAAGCACCTGACCAATCGCGGTAACCAAAATTGTCCCCACCACGGCACCCCACAGGCTTGTTGCGCCGCCGATGATAAGCATTGCGAGGGTCGTGAACGTGAAGCCGAGATAAAAGTCGCGGGCGGTCACGGCACCGGCATGATGTGCGTACATGGCGCCGCTAAGTGCTGCGATTCCGCCCGACACGGTGAAGAACAGCACTCGAAGGTGCCACACACTTGCCCCGAGTGCACGTGCGGCTAGAGCATCTTCTCGAGTAGCTCTTAGGAGTCGACCGCGCCGGGAAATACCGAATAAGTACACGACGACAATTATGATCACCGTCAACACGATGGATTCGTCAACAAATGCGAACTTTGGAACTTGCGGCATCACTTGTGGTCCAGGGCCGATCAGTTTCCAATTGAAAAACACGTTATCTGCCACCATTAGGAGTGCAAATGTCGCTATCCCAGCTGCGAGCCCGCTCAGGCGCATCAAGAGCAGCCCGGTGACGAAGGCGAAGAGGGCGCCGACCAATACCGCGATGACCAGACTTGGCCAGATCCCCATGTTCACGGCTTTCAGTGGCTCCCAGAGTCCGTCCAGAACGTTCTCTTTGATTTTTACCGGGGCGGTGAGGAGTCCTGATGCGAACCCACCAACCATGGCAAACGCGGCTTGCCCAAATGACAGGACCCCACTATTGCCGATGAAAACCTGCAGACTCAGCACCATTACCAGCAATGCCAAGGCGCCCTCGGTGAGATAGCTAAATGATGCCGAAACCCCGCTGGTTAGGTACGACACTGCGATGACCACGACTATCGGGCCTAAGAGTTGCTGCCATTGGAAGCGGGTCACTCCCATGAGTTGCCGTGAAGGCAGTAGACCATTTGACATCAGGCACGCTCCTTGTATGCCTTATTGGAAATTAGCCCGCTGGGTCTCATGAGCAGCACGATGATTACCAGGATGAAGAGCCAGGTATAGGTATAAACCCGATAGTTTCCCAAGAATGAGTTCAATAAACTGATTGTCGCGCCGACAGCAAACCCACCAAGAGCCGCGCCCTGCAAACTACCGAGGCCGCCAATCACCGTTCCGACCAAAGCTAAGATCGTGATGTTCACCCCGAAGAGCGGGTCAACTGAGCCTCGTTGGGTCACCAACACGAATGCAACTGCTGCTGCCAAAACCCCACTGAAAACAAATGCGGCACCAATAACGTAGTTCGACCGAACACCTAAGAGCCGAGCTGTCTGAAAATCACTTGATGCGGCGCGGATCTGTAATCCCAAAGTCGTGCTTTCAATCAAGAAGCGCATGCCCAATAGCAGAGCTAGGGCTAAAATTATTGTGAGGATGCTGCCGCGCGTGATCGTAGTATCGCCAAATTCAATTACCCCCGACATCCACGGGGCGATTTGGCCAGATATCGGAAGTGCACCGAAAATAATTTCGTAGGACCTCTGGAGGAAGATACTCACGCCAAATGATGCGATCAGGAGCACTGATGGTCCGGCCAACCGGAGTCTCTTGAAAACACTTAACTCCATGAGGAGTGCGAGTGCTGCGGTTCCTGCAACGGCAATAAGGATACTAAGTGGCAGTCCGAGATCAATGGTGATGATCATCAGGTAGGCACCGATTGCGATGAGTTCGCCATGGGCAAAGTTCACGAGGCGCATGACGCCGAACACCAAGCCAATACCAAGAGCGGCTAACCCGTAAAGACCGCCGTAACTAAGTGCATCGAGAAGCGTCTGAATCATTCGTGGTCCGCCCCGGCGCCAAAGTATGCGGCTGCCAGTTTCGTTTCGTCCTTCGCGTCCTCGCGGGAAAGGGTTGCACGCACGTGACCCTCGCGTATTACCAACGTGCGAGAAGCAATGCTCATGATTAGGTGCGCACGTTGCTCAACAACAATAATTGCTGTTCCAAGTTTTTGGATCTTGTTCAGCACGCCAAAGACATCTTGGATTATTGTCGGAGAAAGGCCCAGGCTCGGTTCATCCAACATCAGAAGTTTAGGCTCGGAGACAAGTGCCCGGGCAATCGCGAGTTGCTGCTGCTGCCCGCCGCTCAGTAACCCGGCCTGGTGGCCCCGGTGGCTGGCGAGAACGGGAAATAACTCGGTGACTTCCGCGATCGCCTTCGCGGACCCGGATTTATCCCGCCGACCGGTTAGCCCCAAGAGCAGGTTCTCATTTACGGTCAGGTCCGTGAAGATCGCTCTACCCTCCGGGACGAGGGCCAGGCCAAGACGGACAATGTCCTCGGGCTTCTTGCCTCGGATGGAAGTACCCTGAAATTCAATCGACCCACTTGATGGCTTTACCGATCCAGCCAACGCACCCAAGAATGTGGACTTACCGGCACCATTTGGACCAACGATGCCTACGAGTTCACCGGGTTCGACCTCGATATGCCCATTGAACAGGACCTGAACTTTTCCGTATCCGGCTTGGAGACCGCGAACGCTAAGAAGGCTCATTCGCGGCCGCCATGTAAGCCCATGGTGGCATCACCCAAGTAGGCAGATAGCACGCCCTCGTCGGCCAAAGCGTCTTCGGGCGGACCTTCGAAAAGTAGCTCACCAGAAGCTAGGACAAATACCCTTGAGCAGGCATCTGCTACTAGGCCGACATTGTGTTCGATTAGCAGCATGCCGCAGCCTGACTCACGCTGAATGCTTTCAAGTGCCGCAAGCAGGGCTGGGGTCTCGTGGTTATTCAGGCCAGCAGCGGGTTCGTCCATGATGAGGTAATCGGGGTTAGCCGTGAGCGCTCGGGCGAGGCCGACCAGGCGTGATAGTCCGTGGGACAGACCGGTAGCCGGCTGCGTCATGACCGCTGTGAGACCGAGCATTTCAAGTGCATCGAGGGCCCGCCGATTTGCGACTTTGATCGACGCGCCAGCTCCGATGGCACCAAGTACCACGTTTTCAGTTACCGAGAGCTCGGGGAATAACCTTCCGGACTGAAAAGTTCGAGCCAGACCGGCCTTGGTCCTGGTTTCCGGTGGCAAACCGTCAATGCATCTTCCATCAATTGAAACCGTCCCAGAATTTTGGGTTTCATAGCCGGCCATGATGTTGAGCAGGGTGGTTTTGCCGGCACCATTTGGGCCAAGGAGGCCAACGATTTCACCTTTGCGCACGGTTACCGTGACATCTTCAAGGACCCGGATCGCGCCGAAGGACTTCACAATCGACACAGCCTCAAGCATCTGTGTCACGGATGTCTCCTGAAAGTGCCGCTTCTCCGAGTTGTGATCACGGAAAGGACTTTACCTAGATAAGGGCCAGGCTGTGGAGATAAAAGTGATATCTCCACAGCCTGGCGATACTAACTAGTTGAGGATGGGTTGTTCTGCAGCCCGATACTCGATAAACGCGTGCTTACCCTTTTGCACTTGCATGACCGCCATCGGACGAGTCACGTTTACGTGCAACTCTGGCGAGAAGCTAGTTGGTCCAGCTGTCAGATCAACTTCGCTAAATGCCTCCAGCGCAGCAGCCAAGGCGGCCCCATCGGTGGAACCAGCCTGTTCGGCAGCGAGCTTGAATGCCTCGATGCTTGATGCGCCAGTGACCAAGCCGCTGGTCGCTGCATCGTTGCCCGTTAGTTCCTTGTAGGCAGCGAGTAGTTCAGCGACCTTGGGGTTGGGATCATCGCCGAAGACGGATGCGTATGTCACGAAGTAGAAGTCCGAGAGATCCGGTACTGCTCCGAGCCAGAACGCACCATCCATGCCGAAGCCCGAGATGACAGGCGCTTTCACGCCGCCGGCGCGTAGTGCAGCAGCGGCTTCAGCGCCACCCCCCGGGTACGAGCACAAGGCGACAACATCTGGCTTGGAATCCTTGATTTCCTTCACCTGTGCGGTGACCGGTGCTGCAAGTGTGCCCTCTGGTGTTTGGCTGAACTCAGGTGCGGATACGACCTTGCCACCGAGTTGGGTCCAACGCTCTTCGAACACCTTGCACTGATTTTGGGTGTACTTGATTGACATGTCCTTGAACAGGGCAGCATTGGGACCGAATTTCTCGAATGCGTATTCGGCCATGATGGCGGCTTCGCCAGGAACGGCCGAACCAAGGGAGAACCCGAGGGTCAAACCGGCATCAGGTCCCATGATCGTGTCACCCACACATGGGGCAATAACGAGGACGCCTGCATCCTGCGCAACCTGTGAGGCTTTGGCATTGATGTCATAGTCACAGGTAACCAAAAGCATCTTTGCGCCCTGGGAAATCAGGTCGGTAGCAATTTGCGCTCCCTTATCAGGATTGGTTTCGCCATCAACCGCGACGAGCTCCAACTGGCAGCCGAGCACGCCACCTTCCGCATTAGCTTTGTCTATCGCAATTCGTGCGGTATCCAAAGCGGGCACGTCAAATGGTGACATGAAGCCGGTCTGTGCCATTGCCGAACCGATGATGATTGGTTCGGTGCACTCAGCCGCCGCGGTAGGGGCAGCTTCGGATGGGGCAGCTTCGACCGGCGCCGCCGCCTCGGTTGCGGCGGGTGCCTCTGGAGAGGTCGAGGTCGATGCACAGCCAGCGATCACGAGGCTCAGGCTTGCAGCTACCGCCAAAATACCAGCGGTTTTAGTTCTCTTCATTTGATCTCCTTTAATCCTTTGGGAAATTAACTGTCAGGTGCTAACAAACAGTTGTTCAACTATGCCGGAATTCTGCCGTACGTAAATAAGCCGCTATAAAATGTGTCCATAGTGTGACCTAATCCCGGTGATTTTGTGGGTGATTTTCACAAATTTGTCGAAAAAGGCCGGCTGGTGGCAAACTGCACCATTCACAGCGCTATTTGGATAGGCCGGCGGGTCCTTGCGGTCCAATCTGAAACTAGGCTCAGCGCGCCTATCAGATCAGGAGAACGCCATGGTTAAGCCACTGCTTGACGGTAAAGATTTCAAGTTAGGCCTTTTCTCGGCCAACTGTTCCGGGGGTATGGCTGTCTCTAAGGCTCCTGATCGCTGGAGCGCGAGTTGGGATGACAATCTGCGGTTAGCCAAGATTGCCGACGAGGTCGGAATTGACTTCTTGCTGCCGATCGCCCGCTGGATCGGCTATGGCGGTGAGACTAACTTCCACGGCTCGGTGTTGGACCCAACGGTTTGGGCGGCCAGCATTCTTGCCAACACCAAGCGGCTATCGGTTTTTGCAACGATTCACACCGCCTACACCCACCCAATCGTCGCCGCAAAGCAAATGGCCACAGTTGACCAAGTTGGCAAAGGAAGAGCAGGACTAAATGTCGTGGCGGGTTGGAATAAACCTGAGTATGACACCTTCGGAATTGAACTACCGCAGGATCACGATGAGCGATACGCCTACGCGCAGGAGTGGTTCGATATCGTCAAGAAGATTTGGACGACCGAAGGCACCTTCGACTGGGACGGCAAGTTCTTCCAATTGGAGCATGTGGAAAGCCTGCCTAAGCCCTGTGACGGAATGATTCCTGTCCTCAATGCCGGATCATCCGCGCAGGGTCGGGAGTTTGCCGCCCGCAATGCCAATTTCGTTTTCACAATTGTTGGTGGGCCCGATGATGGCGCCGGAGTTGTGAAAACTGTGACCACGCAGGCTAAAGACCAATATCACCGCGATGCGGGCGTGTTCACCCTTGGATATTGCGTCGTTCGCCCGACCGAAAAAGAGGCTACGGATTTCCTGCACTACTACGCGGAAGAAAATGCGGACTGGGGTGCGGTCGACAACCTGATGTCCCTTCAAGGCATGCATGCCCAGTCATTCACCCCCGAAATGTTGTCCATGTTCCGGGAGCGGTTCGCCGGCGGTCATGGGTCCTGCCCAATCATCGGCTCCCCTGACCAGGTCGCTGATGAAATCGAGAGGTTTTCGAAGGCCGGATTCGCCGGGATGACACTGTCCTTCTTCGATTACGCCGGGGAATTACCGTATTTTGCCGAAGAGGTAATCCCACGACTCGAAGCCAAGGATGTTCGGCTGCCGAGGTAAGGCGATTTCGGCAAAACCGCTAAATTGGAGCCCTCCTTCGCTGTCAGCACTTAGAAACCTTTGGGTGGCAACGGTGCACCGGCGGACTTTACCGCCTTGGTCACAGCGGCACCTGCTGGATTGGAGTTACCGAAATGTTTCGTGCGTCCATCAAGATGTCCGACGCAGTATCGATATCTGTCAGCCTCTTCCTGCCGGTCAGGCAGCCAGCGCCTTGCATACTTGAGGCCTTGCCGTATCGCAAGGACGACATGACAGCTAGTTGGCGGCCTGAGTATGAAAGATTTGCGGCAGAGTTCGGGCTCGCCGTTGCGCGGGTCGATGTTCGGGGCACCGGCAGTAGCGGTGGAGTAGCTACTGATGAATACCCGATTGCAGAGCGGAGCGACCTCACTGAAGTCATTGCGTGGCTTGCAGCGCAGTCATGGTGCACCGGCAATATCGGGATGTTTGGAACTTCCTACGGCGGCTTCAATTCCTTCCAACTTGCCTGCGAGCGGCCAGCGCATTTAAAGGCCATTGTTCCTATCTACGCCACCGATGATCGATTCACCGACGATGTGCATCAGATGGGCGGTGCCCGCAAGTGGCTCGACATCGTTGACTATTGCCACTACATGGCTCCCATGAATTTACTGCCCCCGGTACCCGAGATTTGGGGCGATACTTGGCGCGCGGAATGGCTGCGACGAGTTGGTGAGAATGAGCCTTGGCTTTTTACTTGGTTGGCTCACCCAGAAAATGATTCATATTGGCGCCACGGCTCGGTCCGCCCCGATTACGAACGTATCAATATCCCGACGATGATCATCGCGGGCTGGGCCGACGGGTACCGCAATACCTCATTTCGTACCGTCGCCGCAATTAATGCCCCGACTCGCCTACTCGCTGGCCCTTGGGCCCATGCTGCACCAATTTCGAGCGCTCCCGGTCCGCGTATTGACCATGTTGCTGAGATGGCAGCTTTCTTCAATGAGCACCTTCGCGGCGGCGAGACAACGTGGGAGTTACCGCACACTTGGTTCTGCCGTTTCTCGCATGCACCCGACCCGGTACTTGACACGGTGCCAGGTCAATGGCGTTCCGACAGTTGGCCGTCAGGTCGTTCGAGTGAACGCAAGATCACATTAGCCGACCAACCCACTTATGTAGTGCGTCCCGATGTTGGGATGGCCGCCTGGATTTCCTGCGCGGGGCACCTGCCCTATGGCCAGCCTGATGATCAGCGATTTGATGATGCAGCGAGTATCACTTGGGACATTGAGATAGCTGAGCCGCTAGAGATCGCGGGCAGTGTGCATCTGCTGGCTCACGTCACTGCTACCTGCCCGCATCCGATAATTGCGGTTCGCTTATGTGATGTAGCACCGGACGGCACCTCAACTCTGGTAACCCGCGGCACGCTGTTGATCGGCGCAACCGGTGAAGTAGATGTAGAGCTTGAAGCGACCGCGTGGCAGTGGCAGGCCGGTCATGCCCTGCGCGTTAGCGTCGCGGGCGCCGATTGGCCAAATGTCGTTGCCCCGGGCGGTCCGGGCACTCTCACCCTGCGCGATGCCACCCTCACCCTGCCGATTTATGAAGCTGACCCATCCCTTCCGGTACCCGTTTTCATACCGGGTGATGCGCAATCAAGTGAAGATACCGAAGGTGTTATCTGGCAACTTGAGCGCGATGTCGTAAACCGCATCACCAGATGCGTAGTGGGTTCTGGCTCAACCTACGACACCCCGTTCGGCACTGCGAGTGAACGTTATGACGGGTGGGTAAGTGTCGATACCCACACTTTTGAACAGCGCGCCCATTCTGATGTGAAATTCACGCTGTGCTTTCCCGAGGTGAGCGCCACCGTGCATTCAATTATGGATGTGGTGACAGCGGGTGAGACCTACGAAGTCACCATGGACATCACCGTGCATGACGGCCTAGAACTCGTTGCCGAGCAGCACTGGCAGCGTTCCTTTCCGCGGGCCTAACGGGCATACTTATCCAATGGAAGCCGCACTGCCCAGAGAGCATTACGTAGATCAGGGCTCATTTCTTCGTGAGCGCAACATGCTGCGCGGGCAATGGACCTGTGTCGGGCGCCTTGATGAGCTCGGCCTAACTCAGGCGGGACGCATCGCCGTAGTCGATTTCTATGGTGAATCCATCATCGTTACCCATGATGGAGACTTGCACGCTCATGCCAATGTCTGCCGCCACCGCGGATCGCAACTATTGCCTGAAAATTGCCCACCCGGTGAGATGAAAGCGCTGCGCTGCCCGTATCACTCTTGGACCTACAGCCTTAGCGGATCATTAATGCATGCACCGCATGCTGAAGACATCAATCCAGCAGATTTCAAGCTCACCGCATTGGCGGTTGGTAGTTGGGGTGGTTGGCTTTGGCTGGCTGAAGACCCAAAGCACACTTTGCTGGCGCAATTGGGTGACGTACCCGAGCGGGTTAAGCGTTATCCACTGAGTGAACTCGTGGTGGGTCTGCGCTTTACTTACGAAGTTCAAGCGAACTGGAAAGTTATTGCCGAGAATTACAACGAGTGCTATCACTGTGGTCCGGTGCACCCTGAACTTTGTCGGTTAGTTCCAGCCTTCGGTGGTGGTGGTATCGACATCCCATGGGAGGATGGTGTCCCCCATCGGGAGGGCGCTTGGACTTTCACGATGAGCGGCACGAGTGATCGTGCGCCGTTTCCAGACCTTGACGAGCATGAGCGGGTCAAGCACAAGGGTGAGTTGATCTACCCCAATTTGTTGCTCAGCCTGTCCGCCGAGCACGCGGCCTCTTATGTAGTAGTGCCACTTTCGGCAAATAGCACCCGAGTGGTCTGTGAACTGCTCTTTGCCCCCGATGAGGTCTCAAGGCCGACTTTTAACCCATCGGATGCCGGAGATCTCTGGGATCTAGTGAATTTGCAAGATTGGGCCATTTGCGAGTCGGTACAGCGGGGCATGAATTCCCGATATTTCCGGGGGGGCTGGTACGCGCCAATGGAAAATAGTTCATTGGATATTAGGCGTTGGCTCCTTCCGCGGCTCGAGGAGTGATAGAAAAGCACCTAAGTGGTTAGCCAGAAGCAACTTATTCAATTGGAGTGAAGATGTCGAGGATTCGCCTGCTGGGTACCGCCTTTTTGACCATGGCAATAAGCCTGCCTTTTGCCGGGCTAACTACCGCCGCCGCTGATGAGCCTGTGGTGCTAACCATCGGAATTGGCGAAGACCTCGATTCGGCAAACCCGTTCACCGGGCTGTCTTCTCTTGCATATGAGACTTTCACGCTCGAGTACCCAACTCTGACCCAATACGCAGCCGACGATTTCTCGATCGTCCCAGGTTTGGCAGAGTCTTGGGAGGAGTCGGCCGACGGTAAGTTCTGGACGTACAACCTGCGCCCTGGCATGAAGTGGAGTGACGGTGTGCCGATTACGGCAGCCGATGTCGCGTACACCTTTAATCGCATCATCGACGGCAAGTACGAAAAAACGAACTTCGGTTCTTATGTTGCCGGCATGGTGCGTGCAGAAGCAGTAGATGACCTAACCGTCAGAATTGAAATATCAAAACCAAATCCGGTAATGGACCACCTCTTTGTCTTCATCCTCCCCAAGCACATCTGGGAGTCAATTGACGGCAAGGAGGTGCGCAAATATAAGAACATTGGCACCCCAGAGTCACCGACGGTGGGTTCTGGTCCTTATGTAATGATTGAACACCGGCCCGGTCAGTTCACGAGGTTTATGGCTAACCCCAATTGGTATGGGGGTAAGCGGCCGGTTGACGAGATCATCTTCAAGGTCTTCAACAACCCTGATGCACTTGGCCAAGCGATTAAGTCGGGTGAGATTGACTTAGCCCACGGCCTCGACCTCGGTGTCTATGAGTCGCTGCAAGGGATCCCAGAAATCACTACGGTTTCCTCGACCCCCGCAAGTTATAGTGAGGTTGCTTTCAACACGGGCGCAGCACTTGCAGATGGCACACCGATCGGTGATGGTAATGCGCTTCTGCAGAACAAGGCGGTGCGCCAAGCACTGAGTTGGGCAGTTGACAAGCAGGTCATAGTTGACAAAGTCCTCGGAGGTCAAGGTCAACCTGGCACCACGATTATCCCTCCACTTTACCCGCAGTGGCATCTTGACCCGGCTAACCAATACGGGTACGACCCGGTGAAAGCCGGCCAGTTACTTGATGCGGCGGGTTTCCCGATCGGCGACGATGGGGTGCGCGCCGATGCTGAGGGCAACAGGTTGAGCTTCCGCCTGCTTTACCGAACTGAGTCGGAGGACTCAAGTTCGCAGAAGTCATCGGAGTTCATTCAAGCGTACTTCAAAGAAATAGGTGTTGAAGTAAAGCTCAAGGGTGTTACCGAGGATTCGCTATATGAAATCGTCGGCCAGGGCAACTTCGATATGTTCGAGTGGGGTTGGGGGGTAGAGCCAGACCCTAATTACATGTTGTCGACTTTTACCTGCGCAAACAGATCCTATGAAGATGGCGGCTCGATTTATGCGAACTTGTCTGACTCCTTCTACTGCAACCCGGAGTACGACAAACTATTTGATCAGCAAGCGGCAGAGACCGATTTCACCGCGCGGCAGGCGATAGTTAAGACCATGGAGCAAATGCTTTATGACGACGCGCCTTACATCATCACGTACTACGCCAATGGCCTTGAGGCTTATCGCAATGATCGCTTCACCGGGTGGGTTAAACAACCCAAAGACACAGGCACGCTCATCTACCAGTGGGGTACTTGGTCGTACTTTGACGTTGCTCCTGTTTCTGCGGTAACTGAAGCTGAGTCGGCAAGTGCGGCGCCAGGGGCTAGTACTGCACCGAGTGCTGCTGCGGGTGGTAATGACGCGACAGGGCAACCAGCTTCAGGGTCTACTGGCATTAGCACCGGGCTGATTATTGGATTACTGGTAGCAGTCCTCGTGATCGTCGTACTCATAGTGGTCGTGCTGCGCATGCGGCGAACTGTGACTAATGAGGACCGCGAATAGTCGATGGCAAAGTTTGTTCAGGGCCGCGCCGCCCGCATTCATTACAAGCAGGTCGGCGATGGGCCTGACATTGTGTGGGTCTCGGGAGCCGGTGGCACCATCGGCTCCTGGGATGCCTACCAGGTGCCATATTTTGAAAGCGAGTTTCGGAACACGACTTTCGATTGCCGTGGAGTCGGCCAGACCACTTCAGATCAACCCCTGCCGTGGACGGTCGAGGATTTTTCCCAAGACGTTATCGATTTGATCGAAGCTGTGTGCACGCCACCGGTTGCGATCATTGGGTTGTCTTTCGGCGGCGGCATAGTGCAGCAGGTGGCAATTGATCGCCCCGATCTAATCGCCTGTGTAATCAGTATGGGCACCGGTGCGGTTAGTCGGGGCTGGACCTGGGATTACCAGATGGCTGAAATCCAGTGGCGTCGTGCGGGTAACCGCCTAGATGGCATGATGGCGGTTATTCATTATGCCGCGATGTATTACCCCGCGCGTGTTTTAGGTGATCCGGTGCTGTGGCCGAAGCTGCGTGATGAACTCCTCGAGTATTACGAGACCGACACGGCGGAGGATTCACTAATTGCGCAGTGGGAGCCCTGTGTGCTCTTCGACCAGCGAGAGCAGTTGAAAACCTGCACCGTCCCGATGCATGTGATCGCCTTCGATCAAGACGTGCAGGCGGTGCCTCAAGATGGCGAAGAAGTTGCGGCCCTTGCACCCGGAGCAAAGTTCCACCTCTTCGAAGGCATGGGCCACTGTTCGATCTACGGTCACACCCAGGACATCATGAATCCATTTATTAAGGATTTGGTGCGGGGCTACTTCTAGCCGCGCATCCGAGAGCCGGTTGG
>NSHP01000060.1 GCA_002737125.1 Actinomycetota bacterium
CCAAGCTGCCACCGAATCGCCGCTCTTCGGTGAGCACGCTGATGCAGTGTGCTCCACCTTCTTCATAAGCGCAGGCCAACACTGCCGGGTCAACAATTTCGGCAATTACTCCGCGACTCGGGCTTGCTCTTTTAACTTCTGCGATAACGGCGACGTCGTCGCCTTTAAGGACTTTGAAAACATCAATTGCCGGACGCACGCGCCTCGCGCGTTCTTTTAAATCATCAAGTGGAATCAATTCAACCCGCTCCGCGAGGTCTTCGCGCACGCCCACGAGGATGTCGTCTAGCACAGTCACGCTGCAAGGATAACCGCGGGCAAGTTTGGCCTCCGTCAGGCCCCCGAAGATAGATATGGAACGAAATTGCGGATGATTCCGAAGGCTAGAAGAATACCTAAACTAAGGTAGGTAATCTTATTGCGGCGCTGAAACGCCATGCGAGTCACGGCGCCGCGATACCCGCGCCAACTACGAACTATCCATAGCACCCAAAGCACAATGGCCGCCGGCACCAAGGCAAAGATCAACGCATTGTGATCAGCAGCCCCGGCTAGGTCACCGTGGAGTAAATCGTGCATGCCACGCAGGAAACCGCATCCAGGGCAGTCAATGCCCAATAATGCGCGGGTCGGGCACAGCGGATAGTGACCAGACTCATTCGGGTCAACCGCCCTTACGTAACCAGAGCCAATCAATACCAATAGCCCGGTGCTTAACGGCGCTATCAGCCTGCGCATCAGCGGGCGGGTGTCAACACGCGCGGCCTCAACGATGTCTTGCGGTGACTGAACCACCACGTGCGCCGCCTGCTCTATCTCCACTATCTGCTCCACTTCACTTATCAACTTAGCCTACGAGCGGTAATCGCACAGTAAATCGGGCACCGCCTTCTGGCGCTTGGCCAGCAAGAGCTTGGCCGCCGAGGCTTACCGACATGCGCCCCACCAAAGCCAGTCCCAACCCCGTGCCGACCGGGCGCACCCCGCGATACCTTTCATATAGCGCCCCCGGCTCAAATGCCACGGCAATATCTTCCGGGGTCAAGCCTGGGCCAGAATCGCGGACTTCAATAACCGCAAACAGCCCATCGGCGAAAATGTTGAGCACGATTATCGAGCCCACGGGTGAAACTCGAAGCGCATTCTCCGCTAAGTTGTCAATGACCTGCCGCAACCTAGCTGAGTCCAAAAATGCGATCAGTGGCTCACTCGGGGTGTCACAGCGAAATTGCACCCGCTCGCGTGCACAACGATCGGCCCAGACTTCACCCGCCTCACGCACCACCTCACAAAGGTCGGTATCAAGTGGCGTCATTTGAAAATTGACCGCACCAATGCGAGCCAGATCAAGTAGATCGGTGACTAGACGATCGAGGCGAGCGGCCTCAGCTGCCAAGGTGACACCGGTTCGAGTTACTTCGCCCGGGGGGATGACTCCATCAGCAAGTGCCTCGCCGTAACCCTTGACCGCTGTTAGTGGCGTGCGAAGTTCATGCGAGACCGATAGCAAGAACTCCCGCTGCCGACCTTCAGAGACTGCGAGTGCGGTGCTCAGATGGTTTAACGCCTCAGAGATATCTGCGATCTCGCTAGGACCCTCTTCTATCAACAAGACATCTCGGGCACCGGAGGCCATTTGATTTGCCGCTTGCCTGGCAGCACGTAACGGCCTTGTTAACCGCCGCGAGGCCCAATAACCAATCGGCATTGAGATAAGGAGACCTAGAAGTAGCGCCACTCCAAAGCGGAGTAGCAATGCTTGAGCCGAACCGCCGACCACTTTGACCGGAAGTTGCAAAATCAATGCGGAATCACCACTCATTTTGCGGCCTTCAATGAGGACCGGGCCGCCGGCCGCCATCCCCTCGGTAGAAATTAACGAGCCGCCCATCAACCTTTGCATTTCACCATCGGATAAACCCGGCGGCGGTGCGCTATCGGAGCTGACGATGTAACCAGATATTTGCTCCGCAACCAAGGTGCGCTCGAGCTCTTTGGGGAGCAGGGAGCTCGGCCCCAAACCCATATCCATCCCTAGCCCACCACGATCAAGTGCGGCCGCGGTGATATCCGTCAAGCGACTTAGCCGCTCACGTGATTGCTGCAATGTTGTCGCGTTAATCAATAAATAGGAGACCGCAACCGCCACGACAACGACGATTACTGCAACCGAACTGGTCAGAAGCACGGTGCGGGTCACGATGCTCATGCGCGCCCGCCTAGTGATCACGGTTCAAACTCCGCCGAGTACCCGACACCACGTACTGTGCGAATCGGGCTGTAATCACCAAGCTTGGTGCGGACCTGCGCAACATGTACGTCCACTGTTCTAGTTCCAACAATTGCCGCGTATCCCCAGACTTCAGAGAGCAGTTGATCACGGCTAAACACCCTGCCTTGATTGGCCATGAGGTGCTCGAGTAAGTCGAATTCCGTGGCCGTTAATTGCACTGGCCTTCCGCCAGCACTCACTCGTCGAGTCACTGGATCGACGATCACCTCGCCGAGAACTAGCGGCCCAGCGCTGCTCGCTGCCTGCACCGCTCTACGGACAACCGCCTTAACCCGCGCGACTACCTCGCGTGGGCTAAATGGTTTCGTGATGTAGTCATCGGCTCCGAGCTCAAGGCCGACAACGCGATCGACTTCATCATCCCTTGCTGTACAAAAAAGAACCGGAGTCCAGTTACTCTCGGCGCGCAATTTACGGCAAATCTCGGTGCCATCCATCGAAGGTAGGCCTACGTCGAGGATGATCGCAGCCGGATGCAAGGTGCGGGCGGCATTGAGCCCTGCTAAACCGTCAGATTCAACCTGAACACCAAAGCCCTCGCGGGATAAATAAAGTCTTAAGAGATCAGAGATAGCCCGCTCATCTTCAACTACAAGAATTAGACCTTTAACTGAATCGGGGCTCATGCTTATAAGACTGTCATGGAATTCATCGCATGAGCACCCAACAAGGAAATAACTGGATCAGGGATTCGTGAAGATTTGGTAAATTAGCGTTTCGGAATGGTACCTAGGCCAGCCTTCTGCATGATTTTCCCGACGACTGCGCCAACTACCACCAGTGCGACACCAACCCAGAACAGCGACCAGTTGCCAATGATCAGCGCTAACGTGCCCACGAAAAATGCAATGGCGATGATTACGACGGTGGTCCAGGCCGCTGGGGTTGAACCATGATGGCCCTGTTTTGTTGGGCCCGAATTTGCTGCGGCTTGGCTGGTGTGCATATCACTCATGGCCATATCTAAGCAGCAGGGCGCCGAGCAATGCGCGATCAGGTGGCCAATCTCAGGTAGTTGGGTCTTCACCTCGGTCTAGGGCATCCCACGCGGTCAAGGCCGACAGCGGCCCATCTGGATTGCTGGATTTAGTCTTCGCGGCCCGCTCATAGCGCCGGCTCAACCCGGGCCAGGTGCGCCCACGAGCCAACATCAAGCCACCCACCGCAGCCAAGCCAAGCCCACCGATAAGGCCGAACAGCCACCACGGGGTGCTCGACCACTGCTCCGGGGCGCCGCTGCCGATGCGGCCCGACAACGCACCGACCAACACCGGTTCCGGATCGACCCCAAATCCAATGGCACTGCCGATGGTGACCAAGCCAGCTCCCAACACCACCAAGCCAATGATCAATCGCCCCCGACCACGCGTAGCGAATATCCCGGCGACCGCAGCCAACCCCACCCAGCCCATCGCTGCAGCGAGTGCAAAAAGTTCTCGGCCCGCAAAGGTGATTTCGGTAAGGGAACCGGATAGGCCCGACACGAGTGGGACGCTCGCGGTTGCCCACGGCAGCGCGAATGCGGCAATCACAATTAACCCGGACGCAACCAACCCCAGCAAGGCTAATCGATACGAATACCCCGGTCTCCGGCCCGCACCTGGAACCTGACTTGATTCAGGCACCGGAGGCTTCGGTCAAGGTTTGGGCAACTGCAACCGCACGCAAGACCGCCGCCGCCTTGTTTTGGCACTCCGCAGCTTCTGATTCGGGAACCGAATCCGCCACTATCCCCGCGCCCGCCTGCACAACCGCCACACCTGCCTTAATTAGGGCTGTTCGAATTGCGATTGCGGTGTCGACATTGCCAGCGAAGTCGAAATACCCAACACAGCCGCCGTAGAGACCTCTGCGGGTTGATTCAAGTTCATCGATAATTGCCATCGCACGCGGCTTGGGCGCACCCGACAAGGTACCTGCCGGGAATGTTGCAGCTAGGGCGTCAAATGCTGTGCAATCTGAACGCAACTCGCCGGTTACGGTCGAGACTAGGTGCATAACATGCGAATAGCGCTCCACTTTCATGAAGTCAACAACGCCGACGCTACCTGGTTCGCAAACCCGGCCGATATCGTTTCGCGCCAAATCCACCAGCATTAAGTGCTCCGCGCGCTCTTTCTCGTCAGCAAGTAGCTCTTCACCAAGTGCGGTGTCAGCTTCCGGTGTTGCCCCACGAGCGCGGGTACCAGCGATTGGGTGAACCACGCAGTGACCATCGGTGACAGTGACTAAGGCTTCAGGGGACGAACCTACGATCTCGAAGGCCGTGCGTTCTGTTAGCTGGCCTTCTTGATAATCAGGTTGCGAGAGATCATCTTGCGGTAGGCGTAAAAGGTACATATAAGGGCTGGGGTTACTGGATCGCAAAATACGGTATACATCGAGGCCACTTGCATCACATGGCGTCTGGAAACACTGCGAGAGCACAATCTGAAATGCATCGCCAGCCCGGATGTACTCTTTGGCGCGCTCAACTGACTGCATGAACTCTTCAGCAGAAACGTTAACTCGGATATCTGCCTGCGCGTTCGTATCGTAGGACCAAACACTGGTGGCTGGCGCCGCACCAAGAGCCGCTTGCATTGAATCCAGCCGAGTTACCGCGTCGCTCCAGGCCTCATCAACTCGATCATCTGAATCATCGAAGTTAATCGCATTCGCGATGAGGAGCACGGAGCCATCGGTGTGGTCAACGACCGCCAGATCGGTAGCCAGCAAAAATGCCAACTCGGGGATCTGTAACTCATCTGGGTTTTCGTCAGGTATTCGCTCCCACCGCCGGACAGTGTCATAACTGAAATAGCCAACCAGGCCGCCGGTCAGCGGCGGCAACCCGGGGATCGGTTCGGTGTGCAGGAGGCGAATGGTTTCGCGCAGGACATCAACCGGGTTCCCCGAATCCGGTACCCCGAGCGGTGCGCGGCCCAGCCAAGCGGCCGAACCATCACGCTCGGTCAACATCGCCGCGCAGCGCACCCCGATGAACGAGTATCGCGACCAAAGCCGCCCGGGTTCGGCTGACTCCAGCAAGAAAGTTCCGGCGCGATCACCACAGAGTGCACGAAATAGTCCGACCGCAGTGTGATCATCAGCCAACAATCGTCGAGTAACAGGAATAACTCGCCGATCTTTTGCCAAAACCCGAAATTCTGGAAGTTCTGGGACAGTGGAAATGTTCATAGTGAGACTTGGTTCATAGTGCGACTTTGTTCATGGGGTGACCAACACGGTCGGTTGCGCACTTAGCTCAGTATCAAAACAGGATCGAGTACCTGTGTGGCAGGCGACACCATGTTGATCCACCTCGAGTAAAATCGTGTCACCGTCGCAGTCCAGCCGAAGAGAGCGAACCTGCTGAAAATTGCCCGAAGTCTCGCCCTTGATCCACAATCGAGATCTACTGCGCGAGAAATAGGTAGCTTGTCCGCTTTCTAGGGTGATCTGCAGTGCCTCCTGATTCATCCAGGCCATCATCAAAACCTCACCTGAATCGCACTGCTGGGCGATCACCGGCACCAGCCCTTGATCGTTAAACCGCACGCGCGCAATGAGGTCGGTCTGGTCGGACATGCCTATATTGTGCCGTGAAGGGATTAATAGGCCAAGATGAGGTCATGACCGCCGCTACCTACAGCCATCGCGAGCGCCTCGACCTCGCCGCGTTATTACTGGCCCTCGGCCCTGATGCTCCAACTCTGTGTGCAGGCTGGAATGCCGCCGATCTAGCGGCACATCTAGTGATAAGAGAGTCTCGGCCAGATGCGGCACTCGGTATTTTAGGTGGACCGCTAGCCAGCTGGACCCAACATGTGCAAGACGCGACCGCCAATTTGCCGTACGCCGAACTGGTCGCCAAAGTCCGTAACGGCCCCCCTGCTATGTCACTCTTTTCCATTCCAGGATTTGATGGGCTCGCCAATCTCTTTGAATATTTTGTACATCACGAGGATTTGCGCAGGGGCCAAGCCAATTGGCAGCCACGCCAACTCCCAACTGATTTTGCGGACCTCCTTTGGAGCCGCATCTCCAAGAGCTCGAGACTGCTTTATCGCAAGGTTCCGGTTGGCGTGGTCTTCGAGCGAACTGACGCAGTTGCCATAACACGACTTGTCGCCCGCAAAGGGAGCCCGTCGATTACTCTTCGCGGTGACGTTGGAGAACTCGTCCTACGTTCGTATGGCCGCACCGCCGTCAATTTGGAGACCGATGGAACGGCGGCTGCGGTTGCCGCGTTCACCAGCGCACATTTAGGAATTTAATGCGACATTAGTCGAACCGGAATTCCCGCTTCATTTAACGCTTGTTTCACCTCAGCAACAGTGAAATCACCGAAATGAAAAACACTGGCTGCCAAGACCGCATCGGCTCCTGAATTAACGGCCGGCGCGAAGTCTGTTAGCGCACCAGCACCGCCACTGGCGATAAGCGGCACCTGCACCACGCTACGTACGCCTTCAATCAGCTGGAGATCGAATCCGGTCTTGGTGCCATCAGCGTCCATAGAATTCAGCAATATCTCCCCAGCGCCGCGCTTTGCGCCCTCTATTGCCCAGGCAATCGCGTCGATTCCGGTGCTACGACGACCACCGTGGGTGGTTACTTCAAACCCGCTGGCGGTGCTAACTCCAGGTGGGCAACGTCGGGCGTCTATCGACAGTACGACGCACTGATTGCCAAAACGCTCAGCAGCCTGGCTCAGTAAATTCGGATCCGCAATCGCCGCCGTGTTCAAACTTACTTTGTCGGCGCCGGCGCGCAATAGTAGATTGAAGTCATCAGGTGATCGCACCCCGCCGCCAACCGTCAGCGGAATGAATATACAATCAGCGGTGCGGCGCACTACGTCAAGCATGGTCTTTCGATCTCCACTTGAAGCGCTGATATCCAAGAACACGAGTTCATCAGCACCATCAGCGTCATACCGTGCTGCTAATTCAACCGGGTCGCCGGCATCACGTAAGCCGGTAAAATTGACACCCTTTACCACGCGCCCGTCATCGACATCAAGACATGGAATTACCCGTATTGCCAGGCTCACGGGCGCGGTGGTCCCCACTCATAGGGGTCAAACCTCGGCTCAATCGCTGCAATAGCTTCGGCCAAAGTAAATGCACCGTCATAAAGCGCCCTACCAACGATCGCACCTTCGATCCCCAAGTGAACCATCTCTACCAACTTGTGAAGGTCTTCAAGTTTTGAAATACCACCCGAAGCGATTACCGGCTTCTTCGTAGCTGCGCACATCTCTCGAAGTAGCTGAAAGTTCGGGCCGTGCATCGTGCCATCCTTGGTCACATCGGTTACCACATAGCGTGCGCAACCAGCTTCATCCAGGCGCGCGAGCGTCTCCCAGAGGTCGCCACCATCTTGAGTCCAACCCCGCGCCGCCAAGGTAGTGCCGCGCACGTCTAGCCCGACCGCGATTTGCTCGCCGTACTCAGCAACCACTTTGGCTGTCCATTCGGGATCCTCGAGAGCAGCGGTACCTAAGTTGACTCGATCGCATCCGGTAGCAAGTGCCGCCTTGAGGGACACGTCATCGCGAATACCCCCGGATAGTTCAACTTTCGCGTGGTGGCGAACATCGGCAACGACCCGCGCTAGCAAGCCCGCGTTATCGCCCTTGCCAAATGCGGCATCGAGGTCTACCAGATGGATCCAAGTAGCGCCTTGATTGATCCAGGCCCGCGCAGAATCGAGCGGTGACCCATAGGCGGTCTCGGTACCGGCCTTACCTTGAACCAGACGCACCGCCTGGCCCTTGGAAACATCTACTGCGGGCAGCAGGATCAACTCTTTACTCACGCCCCGAACCATACTTTGAGGTCTCCGAGAACTGGCATGCGGACTAATAAAGTGATCTAACCCAAGACTGCAGCAAAGTCAGGCCCGCATCGCCGGACTTCTCTGGGTGGAACTGGGTAGCAACAAGGGGCCCATCTTCAACCGCGGCGACAAAGTCCGTGCCGTGGGTGCACCACGTAACAACCGGCGACGCCCGGTTAAAAGTTTTTTCATTCAGCTGCCACTTGGTCATGCCGTAGGAATGCACGAAATAAAATCTTTCATCGGCGATGCCGTCAAATATCTTTGAATCGGCAGGTGCCCGCACGGTGTCCCAGCCCATATGAGGCAAAATCGGGGCATCAAGTTGCTCCACTACCCCGGGCCATTGGCCAAGGCCTGCAACCTCGGTGCCGTGCTCATCTCCTTTGGCGAACAAAACCTGCATGCCAACGCAAATACCGAGTACCGGTCGACCCCCCGTGATGCGTCTGTCGATTATTTGGTCGCCTTGAACTTCGAGAATCCCACGCATACAGGCAGCGAATGCCCCAACACCAGGCACCACTAATGCATCAGCATTTACCGCACTTTCAAAATCCGAAGTAACCGTGACGGTTGCGCCGACTCTTTCAAGTGCGCGCTGCGCCGAACGCACGTTTCCTGAACCATAGTCGAGAATCACAATATCGCGAATGCTCACTTGCTGACGCTACGCCTTGTTAGCGGTCAAGGTGCCCTTGGTTGAAGGCACTCCCACCACGCGAGCATCTCTAGCCACCGCGGCACGCAGGGACCGGGCAACCGACTTGAACTGGGCCTCAACCACGTGATGGGCATTGCGTCCAGAAATCACTCGAACGTGAAGGGTGATCTTCGCGGTAGCCACGATGGACTCCCAAATGTGCCGGGTCAATGTGGTGTCGTAGGAGCCGATTAGCTCAACAACCTCGGGTTCTTCATGCACCAAGTACGGCCGCCCAGAAAGATCAACCGCAGACTGAACTAAGCATTCATCAAGTGGCACCAAGGCATCGCCAAACCGGCATAAGCCAGCACGATCGCCAAGAGCCTCATTTAATGCTTGGCCGAGCGCCAAGGCGGTGTCTTCGACAGTGTGATGCGCATCGACCTCGAGATCACCCTTCGTTGTTACGATCAGATCGAATCCTCCGTGTTTGGCTAACTGCGCCAACATGTGATCAAAAAACGGCACCCCGGTGTCGATAGTGCTTACGCCACTGCCATCGATGTTCAATTCGACCAGCACCTGGCTCTCTTTGGTGCTTCGCTCAACCCGCGCCGTGCGATTCATGATTGCCCTTCGTCACGTAGCGCGCTCATCAGCGCGACCCTAAACCTATCGTTCTCAGTCGGGGTTCCGACGCTCACTCGCAGGTAACCTGCTGGGCCCGTGACCCTTATCAGCACCCCCTGATCCAATAATCGTTGCCAGATTCGATCTCGGTGACTAAAAGTACCAAAAAGGACAAAATTAGCGTCGCTCACCGCGACGTTTAACCCCTGAGCAATAAGCCACTCCTGCAGCGCATCACGCTCCTGTCCAATTGTGGCGACTTGAGCCTGTAATGACTGAGAGTGAGCTAACGCCGCCACCGCAACCGCCTGAGTCACTGACGAAAGGTGGTACGGCAGTCGCACCACGCTCAAAGTAGCAACCACGGCCGGATCGGCAGTAGCTGCGTATCCCAACCTGGTGCCAGCCATTCCAAAAGCCTTGCTCATAGTGCGCGTGACAATCAGATTCGTGAACTCTGGAAGTAGTTCAAGTGCAGATGGGGTACCGGCCCGTCGAAATTCTGCATAAGCCTCGTCGACAATCACGATTGCTCCGCACTCCCGAGCGGTAGTGAGCAACTTTGTTAGATCGCCAGCGCCCAGTGCGGTACCGGTAGGATTATTGGGAGACGTCAATAAAACCAAGGTGGGGCGATTTTCGATAATTTGCTGGCATGCGGCCGCAATATCAATCGTGAAATCCGCATCCCTTGGGAATGAGAGATAGCTGGTGAAGGTGTCACGCGCATACTCCGGATACATCGAGTAAGTCGGATCAAAACTCATCGCGAGGCGACCCGGACCGCCAAAGGCTAAAAACAGATGGTGCATTACCTCATTTGAGCCATTTGCCGCCCAAATCTGCTGCCAAGGGATCTGCACTCCGGATTCACGGTAAAGATAACCAGAAAGGGCTTGCCGCAGCACCACCGCATCACGTTGTGGGTACCTGTTAAGCCCTTTGGCCACCAGATGGACCGCCTCGGTAACCGCAGCTACAACGTCATCGGGCAGCGGAAAGGGGTTCTCATTTACATTTAGGCAGACCGGTACGTCTAACTGCGGTGCACCGTATGAGATAACTCCCCGCAAATCATCGCGAACCGGAAACTCGAAGGCTGATGGCACGTCAGTTCACTCCGCGCTCAGCGCGAATGCGGATGGCATCACCATGTGCAGGGAGATCTTCGGCCTGAGACAGCGCAATAACGTGCCCGGCTACATCACTTAGAGCTGCCTGGTCGTAGTCGATGATGTGCACACCGCGAAGGAACGACTGAACAGATAAGCCAGAGGAGTAGCGCGCACTGCCACGGGTCGGTAGCACATGATTAGAACCGGCGCAGTAGTCGCCGAGTGAGACAGGCGCCCACGTGCCAACAAATATTGCGCCGGCATTGCGCACGCGCAGGGCCAGTTGACGTGCGTTCTCAGTATGAATCTCTAGGTGCTCAGCAGCGTAGGCGTTTACCACTCGCAAGCCGGCTTCAATGTCATCAACTAACACGATCGCGCTCTGAACGCCACTAAGTGCCTCAGTAATCCGCTCGACGTGCTTGGTGTTGGCCACCTGGCGAACCACCTCTACAGCGACAGCATCGGCAAGTGCCACCGACGGAGTTACCAATACTGCTGCAGCCAAGACATCATGTTCAGCCTGGCTTAGCAAATCGGCGGCCACATGCCGTGGGTCAGCGGTATCGTCGGCCAAAATGGCAATCTCGGTGGGG
>NSHP01000061.1 GCA_002737125.1 Actinomycetota bacterium
CATCTCCAGCATGCGAATAGCGTCATTGAGATACGGGAAAAGCAGCGCGTTAACAATGAAGCCAGCACGATCTGCGCAAACAACCGGGTGCTTTCCGATTCGCAAGCAAAGTTCACGCGAGGTTGTAATTACCTCGTCAGCGGTTGCGACGGTGCTAACAATCTCGACCAGTTTCATAACTGAGGCCGGGTTGAAGAAGTGTAAGCCAACGACGTCGTGCGGCCGCGAGGTAGCCGCAGCCATTTCAACTACGGGAAGGCTCGAGGTGGTGGTCGCCAAGATCGCGCCCGGTTTGCAGATTTCGTCAAGATTTCTAAAGAGAGCCAATTTGACCGATAACTCTTCAACAATTGCTTCGACAACCAGATCAACCTTGGCAAGATCATCAAGCTTGGTAGAGCCAACTAGATGTGCAAGTGCTGCATAGCGCCCAGCTTCGTCGAGCTTGCCGCGCTGCACCGCCTTCTCGAGGGATTTTTCGATAGCCCCGCGTACAGCTTTAACTTTATCCTCGGTCCGAGCTACGTAGATAACATCAAGGCCGGCTTTAGCAAATACTTCGGCGATACCCGTGGCCATCGTGCCGCTTCCGATAACTCCTACCGAGTTAACCGTGCGAGTTGGGCCACCTGTTTGATTTGGGTCAGGAGTTTGAGCATCAGCGATGACAACCGGTGAGTGCTGCGCCTCATAGGTATAGAAGCCACGACCAGACTTTCGGCCGCGTAACCCTGCGGTGACCATCTGCTTGATGATCGGCGAGGGAGCATGGAGCCGGTCGCGACCCTCTTTGTACATCGTGTCGAGGATCTCATAGGCGGTATCAAGCCCAATTAGGTCAAGGAGGGCCAACGGCCCCATCGGCAACCCGCAGCCAAGTCGCATTGAGGCATCAATATCTTCACGGGTCGCGTATTTCTGTTCATACATCTTGACCGCATGGTTTAGGTAGCCAAATAGCAGCGCATTTGCGATGAACCCGGCCTTATCTCCAACAACAACCGGTTCTTTGCCGAGCCCGCGGGCGAACTCGGCCACCGCATCTACAACTTCAGGTGAAGAAACCACGGTGCGAACAATTTCAACGAAAGCTTGTACCGGAGCCGGGTTAAAGAAGTGCAGGCCGACTACCTGCGAGGGCCGCCCGGTAGCCACGGAGATTTCAGTTACCGAAAGCGACGACGTATTGCTGGCCAGAATTGCATGAGGTGGGGTAATACCATCAAGGGCGGCGAATAAAGCACTCTTGATTTCCATACTCTCAGGCACGGCTTCAACCACGAGATCAACTTCGGATAAGTCATTAAGGCTGGTCGTGAAAGTGATTCGCGCAAGCAGCGCGGTGCGCTCCTCCTCCGATAACTTGCCCTTCGCCACGGCCCTGGTGGTTGAGCCTTCGATGGTCTTAACACCCCGCACCAGATCAACCTCGGTGGCCTCCACGGCCCAGACCTGCGCTCCGCTGCGGGCGATGACTTCGGCAATGCCCGCACCCATAGTGCCTAAGCCAATGACGCCGACTCTGGTAATTGAACCGGAAGCGGAAGTGGTTGCTGAATTGCTCATGGGGGTATTCTGCCAGTTGATCAGAACAGTCGAAGACTTGGATCAGCCGTGCCCAAAAGCCCGTCATAATCCAAGAGCACGCACCTGATCCCGCGATCCTCCGCCAAGGTCCGGGCTTGAGGTTTGATCTCCTGGGCAGCAAATACCCCCAACACCGGGGCGAGTAATGCATCGCGGTTCAAGAGGGTCAAATACCGGGTTAATTGCTCGACCCCGTCGATCTCACCGCGCCGCTTGATCTCCACCGCCACCGTGGCCCCAGCGCCATCTCGGCAGAGCAGATCAACGGGGCCAATGGGTGTTGGATACTCTCGGCGAATCAGCGTCCAACCGGCTCCCAGCACGCTCACATGGGTTGCTAGCAGAGCTTGTAGCTGGGCCTCCGCGCCCACCTTTTGGAGGCCCGGGTCAACCCCGAGGTCATGCTCGGTCTCGGAGATCGTCTCGTGGATGGTGACCTGCAATTGCTCCCCGGCCTTATTTTCTACCACCCAGACAATGTCGGTATTTACTTCGCCCGCACCCGCCTGAATCCGGATGGTGCACGGCGGGCTCATCCAATTTAGCGGCTTATATGAGCCGCCATCTGAGTGAATAAGGACGGAGCCATCGCCTTTGACCATGATCACTCGCACGGCTTCGGGTAGGTATGCGGTCAATCTCCCGACATAGTTGACGGTGCAGCGCGCGATGACTATGCGCACGGATTTGGCAATGCCGGCATCGATTTCGCAGCACGGACCGTATCGACGATGGCGCGCATAATCACGGTGGCGTCGTAATCCTTCGGCGTGAACACCGCGGCCACCCCGCGCTCACGCAACCAGGTGGCATCGGCATCGGGAATGATGCCACCAACGACAACGGGCACCTCGCTTAGGCCGCGGGCTCGCAGGCCATCAACCACCGCTGGCACTAATGCTCGGTGTGATCCGGACAAAATAGATAACCCAACGACGTCAACATCCTCGGCAACTGCCGCCGCCACGATCTGCTCAGGGGTCAACCTGATGCCCTGATAAATTACTTCGAAACCAGCGTCGCGGGCTCGCACCGCTATTTGCTCAGCGCCATTTGAGTGCCCGTCGAGGCCAGGCTTGCCAACAAGGAGCCGAAGTGGCGACCCACATTCGCGGGAAGTGATCTCGACCGCCTGCCGCACCTCGGCCAAATCCGGACTAACCGAACCCACCACACCACTAATACCGGTTGGCGCCCGATACTCACCAAAAACCTCACGGAGGGTGGCAGTCCACTCACCGGTGGTGACACCGGCTCGGGCACATTCGATGGTCGCACTCATCAAGTTCGCTGAAGTTCTAGCCCTCGCCTGTAGTTCGGCCAGTGCCGTCGCAACGCGGGTGTCATCGCGTGCGGCCCGCCAAGACTGAAGGTCGGCAATCGCCTGGGATTCAACTTCAGGATCAACGACAAGTACCGCCGAATCAAGATCAGCTAACAGCGGGCTGGCCTCGCTCTCTTGAAATGCATTAACTCCAACGACTATCTGCTCACCCGATTCAATTCGAGTACGCCGCTCCGAGTGCGCTTGCACCATCTGCTGCTTCATATAGCCACTGTCAACCGCCGCGACCGCGCCACCTAGACCCAGCACATAGTCAAGTTCGGCGGTTGCCTCGGCAAGCATTTCAGTCACGATCTTTTCAACAACAACTGAGCCGGTGAAGAGATCGTCGTACTCCAGCAGATCGCTCTCGAATGCAAGTACTTGTTGAATGCGAAGTGACCACTGCTGATCCCAAGGTCGCGGCAAACCTAATGCCTCGTTCCAGGTCGGCAGTTGGATCGCCCGCGCTCTGGCGTCCTTTGAAATAGTGACAGCGAGCATCTCAAGAACTATTCGTTGCACATTGTTTTCAGGTTGCGACTCGGTCAAGCCCAGTGAATTAACCTGTACGCCGTATCTGAACCTACGCTGGTCTGGATTCTGCACTCCGTACCGATCCAAGGTAATGCGATCCCACATTTCAACGAAGGCCCGCATCTTGCACATTTCCTCTACGAAGCGCACCCCAGCATTAACGAAAAAGGAAATCCGAGCAACGACGTCACCGAAGTCAGCCGGGGCCACCTGCCCCGAATCGCGAACGGCATCTAATACCGCGATTGCGGTGCTCAACGCGTAGGCGATTTCTTGGACGGGAGTCGCCCCAGCTTCTTGCAGGTGGTAGCTGCAGATATTTATCGGGTTCCATTTAGGAATGTTCTGCACCGTATAGGTGACCATGTCAGTGGTCAACCGCAAGGATGGCTCCGGCGGAAACACGTAGGTGCCGCGCGATAGATACTCTTTAATGATGTCGTTCTGGGTTGTGCCCTGCAATAAGCCAGCCGGTACGCCCGCATCTTCAGCGGCAACCACGTATAGGGCCAACATCCACATCGCGGTGGCGTTGATGGTCATGGAGGTATTCATTTTGTCGAGTGGGATGGCAGTTAGTAGCGCCCGCATATTGCCTAAGTGCGCAATCGGTACCCCAACTTTGCCAACCTCGCCAAGGGCCATCGGCGAATCTGGGTCGTAACCGGTTTGGGTGGGAAGATCAAATGCCACCGACAGCCCGGTCTGCCCCTTGGCGAGGTTGCGCCGATAAAGGGCATTGGACTCACTCGGTGAAGAGTGACCGGCATATGTCCGGATTAACCAAGGTTTGTCCTTGCGGCGCGAGTTGTCCTTCGAGTCGGTCACCCGGTAAGAGTAGCGAGGCCCAGACCCGAGGTCACCGTGCGGGAACTGCCAAAGTACGCGATCCTTTAACCGTGCCCGCCTGGAATGCCTACTCCTTCGCTTTTGGACCTGTAATAGCCGTGCTGGGAGTCTTGGTACTCATCTTGATTCTGCGCTGGGCTTTTGGCCGTGGCTCCTCCCTAGTCGCTGGCCCGGCGCGTTCTGGTCCACCTTCTGAGTACGGGATGCTGGTCGCCATCGCCTCACCAAGTACCTATATTGAAGGTGAAATCTGGCGTCAGGGGCTACAAGAGGCTGGGCTAAGGGCGAATCTGGCTCAAACTAACGAGGGCCCAAGGCTGATGGTTTGGCCCGCGGATGTCGAAAATGCCAAAAAGATATTGGCCCGCATTAAGTGAAAAGCGACTCGGCTTCTATTCGTTCTATTCGAGCGCCCAGACCATTTAGTGCCGGCACGAAGTCGGCATAACCGCGATCAAGATGCGACACCCCATAGATGGTGGTGGTGCCGTCTGCAACTAAACCAGCAAGGACCAACCCTGCACCCGCGCGAATATCGGTGGCCTCGACCGGTGCACCCGATAAATGCGCGCGCCCGCGCACCAGCGCATGGTGCCCATCGGTGCGCACATCTGCCCCAAGTCGGGCCAGTTCTTGAACAAAGCGAAAACGGGCTTCGAAAAGATTCTCGGTTACAAGTGCCGCGCCACTAGCGATAGCGTTAAGTGCGATGAACTGAGGTTGCAGGTCGGTTGGGAACCCCGGGTAAGGCAAGGTGACGACATCGACGGCCAAGGGCCGGTTGTCCATTACCACACGGAATCCGCCATCGACGCGACTTAGCTGAGCACCCGCACTTACTAGTTTGTCTAGGGCCGACTCTAGGTGCGCTGGATTGGCGTTCAATACGGTGACATCACCTTGAGTCATCGTGGCAGCTACGGCCCAGGTGCCTGCCACGATGCGATCACTGACCGTGCAATGCGCCACCGGCTCTAATTGCTCAACGCCTTCGATGGTCAAAGTTGAGGTGCCTGCACCGTCAATCGATGCACCCATGTTGATGAGCATCTGGCAAATATCGACTATCTCTGGCTCGCGCGCCGCATTCTCGATAACCGTGACACCGTTGGCAGTTACGGCGGCCATCAATATTGTTTCAGTCGCTCCGACACTCGGGAAGTCGAGCCAAATTGACCCACCCGTTAATCGCTGCTGGGTCGAGGCAATTAGGTAGCCGTGCTCATTGGTGACTTCAGCACCCAATTTCCGCAAGCCCGCGATATGCATATCAAGCCCGCGCGAGCCAATGTTGTCGCCACCGGGCAATGCCACATCAGCCGCACCACATCGAGCCAGTAGTGGGCCCAGAACGCAAATTGACGCACGCATTCGTCGCACGAGGTCATAGTCGGCTCGGTGGGCCAATATTTCCGGGACCGTGATACTTACTCGCCGTGCCGGGCCATCGTGGTCGACTTCACATCCGAGGCGCCGTAGTAACTCCGCCATAATCTCAACATCCAAGATGTCGGGCACCTCGGTCAAAGTCGTGGTGCCCTGAGCCAATAGGGCGGCCGCCATCAGTTTTAGGACGGAATTCTTCGCGCCGGTAACCCGCACGGTGCCGAACAGGTGCTGCCCGCCCGTGATACTCAAGACCTCCACGTACGAATCGTACGAGCGCTGGCCGTGAATGTGTCATAGGGTCTGATCAAGCAAAGGAGCCCCCATGGTTAACCTGACCAGGATTTATACCCGCACCGGCGATGACGGCACTACCTCACTCGGTGATATGAGCCGGACCGGCAAGAACGACCCGCGTCTTAAGGCCTACGCCGATGTCGATGAGGCCAACTGTGCAATCGGGGTGGTCCTCGCGGCTACCTCCCTACCCGAGGACATCCAAGCCCTGCTCCTGCGCATCCAAAATGACCTATTTGATGTTGGCGCCGACCTATGCACCCCGGTGATTGATAACCCGGTGCACGAACCACTGCGGGTAACCCAGGATTACGTTGACTATTTAGAACAGTCCTGTGACAAATACAACGACCAACTTGACCCGCTGCGTTCATTCATCTTACCCGGGGGCACCACAGCGGCAGCCCAGCTACATGTGGCACGTACGGTGGCACGGCGAGCTGAGCGGTCAATTTGGGCCGCCTTGGACACCTATCACGGCGGCATGAATCAACTAACCGCAACTTATGCCAATCGACTAAGTGATTTGCTGTTCATCCTCGCTCGCTTCGCCAATAAAGGAGCCGGCGGCGACGTGCTGTGGCAACCAGGGGTCAACCGCTAGCCAATCGGGCTGGCGCTACTGCTTTTTCAGTCGAGTTGCCCGAGTGCCCGCAACCTAGCTCGGCCGCGAGCGGAGGTGCGTGGATCATCCGATGCGGCGTCAGCCTGAGCTGCGTCCGCGTCAATCTCTGATTCAAACTCCGCCGACTCAGCCAAGATGGTCACGCCACCCTCGGTCACCGAGAGGTAGCCCCCATCAACGGCGATGCGCAGGTCATCCTCGCCCTCACGCTCCACTCGAACCATGGCATCGTCAACAAGTTGCGCCACAACGGGGATATGCCGAGGCAGGATCCCGATCTCGCCAGAGGTCGTGCGCGTGAACAGGAAGGTCGCCTTGCCCGACCAGATCTTGCGTTCGACAGCGACAATCGTTACGTCTAATTCGGCCATCTCAGAGCACCCTTCGACTCAGCCAAGTCCGCATCACAAAGTAACGCCGTAACTCAAGGCTTTCTTCGCCAAATCGTCAAGGCCACCGATTAGGAAGAACGCTTGTTCCGGAACATGGTCGAAATCGCCCTTGCAAAGCCGGCCGAACGCCTCGATATTTTCTTTCAAGGGCACCGTGGAGCCAGGCTGGCCGGTGAACTGCTCAGCGGCCATCATGTTCTGGCTGAGGAAGCGCTCAATGCGGCGCGCCCTGTTGACCAGCTGCTTGTCCTCCTCGGACAACTCATCGATACCGAGAATCGCGATGATGTCTTGGAGATCCTTGTAGCGCTGCAAGATCCGGATGACCTCTTGGGCGACCCGATAATGCTCCTCGCCCAAGATTGCCGGGTCGAGAATTGTCGAGCTGGAAGCCAGCGGATCAACCGCGGGGAAAATGCCTTTGGAGAACACCTTGCGAGAAAGCTCGGTGGTGGCATCGAGGTGCGCGAAGGTCGTGGCAGGGGCCGGGTCGGTGTAGTCATCGGCCGGCACGTATACCGCCTGCATCGAGGTGATGGATCGCCCGCGAACCGAGGTGATTCGCTCCTGCAGTTGGCCCATCTCGTCAGCCAGGGTCGGCTGGTAGCCCACCGCCGATGGCATCCGGCCGAGCAAGGTTGACACCTCCGAGCCCGCCTGGGTGAACCTGAAGATGTTGTCAATGAAGAGCAGCACATCCTGCTTTTGCACGTCGCGGAAGTACTCGGCCATGGTCAGGGCCGAAAGCGCAACGCGCATGCGGGTGCCCGGCGGCTCATCCATCTGACCGAATACCAAGGCCGTGTCTTTGAGGACATTCGCGTCGCGCAACTCCACCCAAAGGTCATTGCCCTCGCGGGTACGCTCCCCTACCCCGGCGAACACCGAGGTGCCACCGAAGTTACGTGCGATTCGGTTGATCATCTCTTGGATGAGCACCGTCTTGCCCACTCCGGCGCCGCCGAATAGCGCGATCTTGCCACCGCGAACGTATGGCGTGAGCAGATCTACGACCTTAAGACCGGTCTCTAACATCTCCGTGCGTGGCTCGAGCTCATCAAAGTTGGGCGGGGGGCGATGGATCGGCCATCTTTCGAACTCAGCTCCGTAGCCGGGCTCGTCTAGGCACTGTCCGAGCGTGTTCCACACGTATCCCTTAACACCGTCGCCTACGGGCACGGTGAGCGGACTCCCAGTGTCGATCACCTCGGCACCACGCACCAGACCGTCAGTGGGCTGCATTGAGATCGTGCGCACGAGGCTGTCACCGAGGTGCTGTGCTACCTCAAGGGTGACCGTCTTCGCCATTGGGCCGTACGTGATCTCTACGCGCAGCGCATTGAACAACTCCGGCACCGAGCCGCGAGGGAACTCTACGTCAACCACGGGACCGGTGATGCGAACCACGCGTCCAGCTGTGTCGAGGGTGCTGCTGAAATTACCATCAGTGTCTTGGGTGGCGGTCATGGTCCTCTTCACTTCCTTCGTGATTTACTTGACGGCATCAGCAAGGGCATTCGCCCCACCGACGATTTCGCTTATTTCCTGGGTGATCTGGGCCTGACGTTCGCGGTTCGACATCAACGTGAGTTCCTTGATTAGATCGTCAGCGTTGTCGGTGGCCGCCTTCATCGCGCGGCGACGAGATGCCGATTCTGATGCGGCCGACTCAAGTAGTGCTGAGAAAATCCGAGTGGCAACATATCGGGGTACCAGCGACTCAAAGAGTGCATCGGCATCGGGCTCGAAGGAAAACAGGGTCTGCGGGCCAGATTCTTCCTCGGAGTACTGCACCTCAATCGGCGCGATCCTCCTAGCCTCAGAAGTCTGGGACAGCATCGATCGAAACTCCGTATACACGATATGAAGTTCATCTACACCTAAGATTCCATCCTCACCGGGGTCATCGCCATCATCATCGGCACCGGAGAGGAAGGCGGCAACTAGGGAGTCCGCGACCTCCTTGGCGTGTTCGTAGGTAGGCCGCTCGGAAATACCCACCCATGAGTTTGTTATCGCCCAATTTCGGAATTTGAAGTAGGTCAGCGCCTTGCGCCCAATTACGTAAAGGACCGGGGTCTTGCCCTCAAGGCGAAGCATCGCGATCAACTCTTCGGCAAGACGCAGGACATTCGCGTTGTATCCGCCACAAAGGCCCCGGTCGGAGGTAACAACCAGCACCCCGGCGCGCTTGGGGTTCTCGCGGGGCACCAACACCGGGTGGTCGAGTGCCGAACCGGACGCCAGATCGGACAACATGTTCGTGATCTCGTTTGAGTACGGACGTGCTGAATGAACTCGCGCCTGTGCCTTCGCGATCCGAGACGTCGCGATAAGTTCTTGGGCCTTGGTGATCTTCTTGATCGACTCCGCAGAGCGGATACGACCGCGAAGTTCGCGTAATGTCGCTGCCATTACTTCTTCTTCGGAGCCGGCTTGTTCACCTGGACGGACTCCTTTTGTACGTCTCCTTCAGCCAAGGCCTCCACGTGTTCATCCGGAATGACCGAACTACCGTCTGAGGTCGCGAAACCTTTTTTGAAGTCGACAACAGCGGCTACCAGTTGCTGCTCGGTCTCTTCGTTGAGCTTCAGGGTGTTTTTGATGTCGTCGAAGATGCCAGGACGCGAGGCTTGCAGGTGCTCAATGAACTCCGACTCGAACCGGGTGACGTCTGCCACCGGCACCGAATCGAGGTGACCTCTGGTGCCTAGCCAGATCGCAACCACTTGGTTCTGAACTGACATAGGGCTGAATTGATGCTGCTTTAGGAGCTCGACTAGCCGAGCGCCGCGCTCCAGTTGCGCCTTTGAGACGGCATCAAGATCGGAGGCGAATGCCGCGAAAGCCTCCAACTCTCGGTACTGCGACAGATCCAGTCGTAGCGAACCCGCTACTTCCTTCATCGCCTTAATTTGCGCCGCGCCGCCGACTCTTGACACCGACACACCGACGTTGATGGCCGGGCGGACACCCTGATTGAACAGATCCGTTTCCAAGAAGCACTGGCCATCGGTGATCGAAATGACGTTGGTCGGAATGTAGGCCGAGATGTCGTTGGCTTTGGTCTCGATGATCGGCAGGCCCGTCATCGAACCGGCGCCAAGTTCATCGGAGAGCTTCGCGCAGCGCTCAAGCAAACGAGAATGCAGGTAGAACACATCACCGGGGTAAGCCTCGCGACCTGGTGGGCGGCGCAGCAGCAACGAGATGGCGCGGTAGGCCTCGGCGTGCTTGGTTAGATCGTCGAACACGATTAGCACGTGCTTGCCCTCGTACATCCAGTGCTGGCCGATGGCCGACCCGGTGTACGGAGCCAGGTATTTGAAGCCGGCTGGATCAGAAGCCGGTGAGGCAACGATGGTGGTGTACTCCATCGCCCCGCCCTCATCCAACGCCCGACGCACACTGGCGATCGTGGTGCCCTTCTGGCCGATCGCGACGTATACGCAACGCACCTGCTTGGCGGGATCCCCGGTCTCCCAGTTCTGGCGCTGGTTCAAAATCGTGTCAACACATACCGCGGTCTTGCCCGTCTTACGGTCGCCGATGATCAGTTGGCGCTGACCCCGCCCGATGGGCGTCATCGCATCGATCGCCTTGATACCAGTCTGGAGCGGCTCATGGACACTTTGGCGTTGGACCACCGAGGGCGCCTGCAACTCAAGGGGGCGGCGACGTTCAGCGATGATCTCCCCGCGACCATCGATCGGCTCGCCCAATGGGTTGACTACCCGGCCAAGGAACGCGTCACCAACCGGAACCGAGAGCACCTCTTTTGTCCCCTTGACCGACTGACCCTCTTCGATCTTGGAGAAGTCGCCCAGAATTACCGCGCCGATTTGGTGCTCGTCGAGGTTGAGAGCCATCCCCATGACGCCGCCGGAGAACTCCAGCAACTCTTGGGCCATGACCGATGGCAAGCCCTCAACGTGAGCGATACCGTCGCCGGAATCGATTACGCTCCCGACCTCCTCACGACCGGTGCCGACCTCAAGACCCGATACGTAGTTCTCGATGGCGCCCTGAATGTCTTGAGCGGAGATTGTCAACTCTGGCATGTTGCTCGTCTTCCTCTTC
>NSHP01000062.1 GCA_002737125.1 Actinomycetota bacterium
GATCAGCCCGATGAGAACTACCGCGCCGGCGGCCCAGACTGCTCGATCGAATACCGCATTACTCCGAACGATGAGATACACCCCGGCGGTGACCATGGTCGCTGCGTGAATTAGCGCAGATACCGGTGTCGGGCCTTCCATCGCATCTAGGAGCCAAGCTTGCAGCGGGAACTGAGCTGATTTACCGCAGGCCGCCAAGAGCAGGAGCAGGCCGATTGCCGTAAGGGTGCCTTCACTGGCTTCGCCGGCTTGACCAAACACGTCACTAAAAGAGACCGAGCCAAAAGTCACGAACATGACCATGATCGCCAGGCTCAGACCTACGTCACCAACGCGGTTGATGATGAAAGCTTTCTTCGCGGCGGCCGCAGCCGTGGGTTTGATCTGCCAGAACCCGATCAACAGGTAGCTAGCCAATCCCACTCCCTCCCAGCCGACATAGAGCAGGAGGTAGTTGTTAGCAAGAACCAGCAACAACATTGCCGCAACGAATAAGTTCAGGTAGCCGAAGAACTTCCGCTTATCGCCGTCATGGGACATGTAGCCGATGGAATAGATATGAATCAGCGAACCCACGATGGTTATTAGTAGGACGAACACCATCGAAAGTTGGTCGAGTTGGAAGGCCATATCGGCTTGGAACCCACCGGCGAAAACCCAAGTGAAGAGGGTCTGTCCAACCGAGCGCTCCTCTGCTGGTTGCCCCATCATGGCGACTAGCATCACCACAGCGAGCACCGCGGATCCGACCACGGTTAGCACCCCGAGGTACGGGCCCCACGAGTTGGTACGACGGCCTCCGAGCAGCAGTACGACCGCTCCGAGAAGCGGCAAGGCAATAAGCAGCCAGATCAGGGAGAACACGCCCTCTGCGGGCATGAGCTCTATCAAGGTCATATCCTCTTCGTCGGTTGCCGCCGGGTACGGCTAATACTTGAGCAAATTTGGTTCATCAATGGAGGCAGATCGTCTACTTCTAAAAATTGTCACGATGATTGCCAGGCCAACCACAACTTCAGCGGCTGCCACCACCATGACGAAGAAAGCGGCCACCTGACCATCTAGGTTGCCGTTCATGCGGGCAAAAGCAACGAATGCGAGGTTCGCTGCATTGAGCATCAGTTCAACACTCATGAAGACGATGATCGCGTTGCGGCGGACCAACACCCCGATCGCGCCAAGGCTAAAGAGGATTGCCGACAAGATTATGTAGTTCGCCGGATTCATTTCGACCCCCCGCCCAGGCTTTCGATCTGTTCGACCTCGTGGTGGTCTACCGGTCGCACATCACCACGAGCAACAAGTGGCCCCGGAATACTCTGCGCACTTGGTGAACCATCGGGAAGCAATGCCGGCGTATCTACCGCATTGTGGCGTGCATACGTGCCAGAACTAGGCAGGTTACCGGGGTGCCCGGTACTAATGAATCGAGCCTTGGACAGTTCTTCTTGGCTTGCGCGCGGTAGCCAGCGCTCACGATGTGCTAGCACCATCGCGCCTAGGGCAGCGGTAATGAGCAACGCTGAAGTGACTTCAAAAGCAACAAGGTAATCAGTGAACAGTAGGCGTGCGATCCCTTGAACATTTCCCCCATCAACGCCATTTGCCTCATCTAGTCCCACCGGTACTACATCGGTCAAGCCTGCACCGATGCCGGCCACCAGCAAGATTGCCAGGCCCACGGCCAGCACAATGGCAACCAAGCGCTGGCCCTTTAGAGTTTCGATTAGCGAGTCGGACGAATCCACTCCCACCACCATTAAGACAAAGAGGAAGAGCATCATCACCGCGCCGGTATACACAACCACCTGTACCATGCCAAGGAACGGCGCCGAATTGGTAATGTATAAGACCGCGAGATTGATCATTGTCAGTGCCACCCATAGCGCGCTGTGCACTGCTTTTCGCGAAAGGATCAACCCAAGCGCCCCAAGCACGGCTAACCCGCCGCTGAACCAAAAGACAATTTCTTCGCCCAGATTGACTTCGGTCATGGCGCCACTGGTGCTGCATCAGATCCGATCGCCTGCTCAGGCACCGAACCGGTGATCCTGTTTGCGTAGTAGTCAGTGTCGGTGGTGCCAGGAACCATCGGGTGCGGAGGTGCGAGCATCCCCGGTAGCAGCGGTGTCAACAGATCCTGCTTCTCATAAATTAGGTCAGCGCGATTGTTATCAGCCAACTCAAACTCATTGGTCATGGTAAGAGCACGTGTCGGGCAGGCCTCGATGCACAGCCCGCAAAAGATGCATCGCAGGTAGTTGATTTGGTAAACGCGCCCGTAGCGCTCCCCTGGGGAGTAACGGTCACCTTCTTGGTTATCTGCCCCTTGTACGAAAATCGCATCTGCTGGGCATGCCCACGCACATAGTTCGCAACCGATGCACTTTTCTAAGCCATCAGCCCAGCGGTTGAGTTGATGCCTGCCGTGGTAGCGCGGCTTCGGCGGGAACTTCGCAGCCTGCTCTGGATACTGCTCAGTTACCACCTTTTTGAACATGGTGGCAAACGTGACCCCAAAGCCACGTACCACCTGTGGGAGTTCAGCCATCGATGGCCTCCTGTTGAACTACTGGGTTATTCGATCGACGTGTTGTTAGAACGGCCTGCTGCCCGGGCATCGGCGGAACTGGGAAGCCACCAGCCATGGGGTCATACGGCCGGCTCTCGATCTCCTCGCGAATTAACTTGCGGGCCGCTTCGCGGCGATCGAGGGCGCCTTGCGCAAACCAAGACCCGATCAAGAGCACCGCGATTACGACAGCACCGGCAATTAGCAATTGGCGATTGCTGAACTCGATGTCATTACGCAACACCCGGGCAGCAGCGACGATCATGATCCAAATAATGGAAGCTGGGATCAAGACTTTCCAGCCGAATTTCATGAACTGGTCGTAGCGAAGGCGCGGGAGAGTAGCGCGAAGCCAGATGAACACGAAAATGAATATCTGCACCTTGATCAACCACCAAAGCAGCGGCCACCAACCGGTGTTTGCCGACTCCCAAAGCGAAATGGGCCACGGCGCCAACCAGCCGCCTAAGAACAAAGTTGTTGCGAGCGCCGAAACAGTGACCATATTGATGTACTCGGCCAAGAAGAACAGCGCGAACTTCAGTGAGGAGTACTCTGTGTGGAAGCCGCCGACCAACTCACCTTCGGCTTCGGGGAGATCAAAGGGCGCCCGGTTTGTCTCTCCAACCATTGAAGTTACGTAAATCAAAAAAGACGGCAGCAAGATCACCGCAAACCAAATCGGCTCTTGTGCGGTGATGATTTCAGATGTTGACATTGACCCCGCGTACAAGAAAACCGCTACGAATGACATTCCCATGGCAATTTCATAGGAAATCATTTGGGCACTTGAGCGCAATCCACCAAGGAGCGGGTAAGTGGAGCCAGACGACCAACCGGCCAGCACAATCCCGTAGATGCCGATGGAAGCGATAGCCAGTACATAAAGCACCGAGACCGGGAAGTCCGTAAGTTGTAGTGGTGTCTCGACCCCGAAAATTGACACCGTTGGACCAAATGGGATCACCGCAAATGCCAAGAATGCGGCTGTCGCTGAAATCACGGGGGCAATCCAGTAGACACCCAGATGGGCGGCCTTCGGAATGATTTCTTCCTTTAACGCAAGTTTGAAACCGTCCATCAAGGACTGCAGCAGGCCAAATGGGCCGACGCGGTTTGGTCCGATGCGGTTCTGCATGCGCGAAACCACTCGCCGCTCCCACCAAATGGTGAACAAGGTAAGCAGTACCAGCATGACGAAGATTGCGAGTACCTTTAGCAGTACCAACCACCAAGGATCAATACCAAAGACCCCGAATTGTGATCCGGTCACACCGCGCCCCCGATGGTCACGGCCTGGCCAGATCGCACACCGAGATCACGATATAGCGCACAGCCTGGGGAGTTCAGGGGCAAACACACGACACCATCAAGAACGTCACCGATCAGCAAAGGCAAAGTGAGCGAGCCGAGCGGACCAGTGACGGTAACATTTTCAGGTGCCCCTAGGTCAGCGACGGTCACCGCCGAGCAGGTCGCGGCAACCGCATGCGCCGTAGCTGCTAGGTACGGCTCCCCCTCCTGCATAACTCCGTTGTCAATTAGCGCCCGCCAGGTGCTGACCAAGTAAGCAGCGTCAACGACTTGGCCGGCCGGGGTATTTGGTTCTTCAGCGCGCGCACCTGCCCAGGCTCCAAGGGAACCTAACTCCTGACGGATGCCGGCAACGTCGCTGGCGCCGATTGGCGCATTCATGGCACGTGCCAACATCCCCAGAACTATCGCATCAGACATCACTAGAGCGTCTTTGAAAGTTTGCGCGAAGGGACGCGGGCGGCCTTCCCAGTTCATGAAGGTTCCGGATTTTTCGGTTACTACCGCAACTGGGAAGACCACGTCGGCAAGTTCAGTAATCGCAGAGTGATGATTCTCGAGGGCTACCACGAAAGCTGCGGCTTCGATGGCAGCCCGGCCAAGTGCTTGGTCCGGCAGGTCAGCAAGTTCAATTCCGCCAGTGATTAGCGCGCCGATGCCACCACCGGTAACCGCACGCAACAAGGACTCCCCGGCCAACCCGGTGGTTGCCGGCAACGACTCCACTCCCCAACACGCAGCAACTGCACCACGGGCCAGATCATCTGACAGTGGCCGCCCACCCGGCAGTAGACCTGCGAGAGCGCCCGCGTCCAGTGCTCCTCGCTCCCCGGCCCTACGTGGCACCCAAGCGATGGAAGCACCCGTGGATCGGGCTAGTTCAAGTACCGCGGTGGCACCGCCTTCAATGCCCGCTATGCGCTCACCAACCATGATTACCGCACCGGGTGTGCTCAGTTCAGCGCGCACCTTAGCAGGCAGGTCGGTTAGCACCGATGCTTCGGCGCCCGGCTTAGCCGGAATCAAAGTACCTGCCAATTTACTTAAGCCGCGCGTAACCGCTGCACCGACCGAGTAGACGCGCGTGCCCCCACCACGTGCAGCTTTCCGCAACCGCAAGAACACAATCGGCGACTCGTCCTCTGGCTCAAAGGCAATGAGAACAACCGCCGGTGCCTTTTCGAGTGATTCGTAGGTGGTCCGCACCGCGGTACCTGCTACCGACGAACGTAAGAACTGTGCTTCTTCATCCGAAGAATCCCGGACACGGAAATCAATATTGTCGGACTGCAGAACGGCTCGGGCGAACCGTGCGTACGCGTAAGCATCTTCAACTGTTGATCGCCCGCCAACGAGTACCCCATGGCTTGTTGCTGCTGCTAAGCCACGTGCGGCGACATCCAGGGCCTCCGGCCACGAAGCCGGACGCAAGTTTCCATCCTCACGAATTAGCGGCGTAGCGACCCGACCCTGCTCTTGATAAGTGAAAGCGAATCGACCTTTGTCGCAGTTCCACTCTTCGTTAACAGCAGGTTCATCCCAAGCCAACCGGCGGGTGACCGTGCCGCGGCGATGGTCGGTGCGCAGTGAACAGCCGGACGCGCAGTGCTCACAAGTTGTCGGCACCGAGACTAGATCAAATGGTCGCGACCGGAATCGGTAAGCCGCACTGGTCAACGCGCCGACCGGGCAAATCTGCACGGTGTTACCTGAGAAGTACGAGTCAAATGGCTGATCCGCCGCGGTTCCGACTTGTTGATTGGATCCGCGTTCCAGTAGCTCAAGCATGGGATCACCAGCGATTTGGTCTGCGAACCTGGTACACCGGGCGCACGAAACGCAGCGCTCTCGGTCGAGCAGGATCTGTGCGCTGACATTGATTGGCTTGGGGAAAGTGCGCTTCACCTCTTCAAATCGTGACTCCGGTCGACCGGCGCTCATGGCTTGGTTCTGCAGTGGGCACTCACCACCCTTATCGCACACCGGGCAATCGAGGGGGTGATTCAAGAGCAGGAACTCCATCACGCCTTCTTGGGCATCGCGCGCAATCGGTGAGGTCAGTTGCGTTCGCACTTGCATTCCATCAGAAACCACCTGCGCGCATGCTGGCTGCGGTTTCGGGACACCCTCGATGTCAACTAAACACATCCGGCAAGCCGCGACCGGCTCAAGGAGCGGGTGATCACAAAAACGCGGAATCTCAATACCGAGCAACTCAGCGGCGCGGATGACTAGGGTGCCTTTTGGGATTTCTATGGCGACGCCGTCAACGACAACGGTCACCAGCTCCACCTGCGGGGTGAGATCTGATCCAGCATTACTAGTTATGGTCATCTGGTTACCGTCTCGGCAAAGACATAGGACGCCACTGGATCAAATTGCTCATTGGCCGACGTCGTGGTGGCTGCCTCAAACTCGGCACGGAAGAACTTAAGGGCCGCCGGGTACGGGGTCGCCGCGGCGTCACCGAGAGCGCAGAAGGATCGACCGGCAATCTGCGAGCAAAGGTTCACCAAGGTGTCAACTTCAGCGGGCGAGCCATGGCCGTGCTCGAACTTCTCGAGCACCCCGGTAATCCAGTACGTACCTTCACGGCATGGAGTGCATTTACCGCAGGACTCATGCTTGTAGAACTCAAGCCACCTAGTCACTGCCTTAACGACACTGACTGTTTTGTCGAAGAGCATCGGAGTACCGGTGCCAAGCATTGTGCCAGCCGTAGCCATATCTTCGTACGTCATCGGAACGTCAAGGTGCTCAGCAGTCAACATTGGCACCGACGAGCCCCCAGGCAGCCAGAACTTAACTTCACCGCCACCTCTGATGCCACCTGCGTAGTCAAGGAGTTCGCGCATCGTGATACCAAGTGGAGCCTCGTAAATACCAGGGCGAACCACATGGCCTGAAACTGAGAAGACTTTGAAGCCCGGCGATTTCTCGGTTCCGAATTGGCGGAACCAAGCCACCCCTCTATCGATTATGTATGGGATGTTGGCGATGGTTTCGACGTTGTTGATTACCGTGGGTGAGGCATAAAGACCCGCGACCGCCGGGAAAGGCGGCTTGAGCCTGGGCTGCCCGCGGTAGCCTTCAAGGGAATCAAGCAGTGCGGTTTCTTCGCCGCAGATGTAGGCACCGGCACCAGAGTGGACGACGACATCAAGGGAAAAGTCAGTGCCAAAAATATTTTCGCCAATAAAGCCTGACGCGCGCGCCTGCTCTACGGCAAAGGCAACCTTGCGAATGGCGTGCGGTACCTCACCGCGGATGTAGATGAATGCGTGGCTGGCCCGGATCGCATATGAGGAAATGATTACGCCCTCAACTAGTGCATGCGGATTCGCCAACATGATCGGGATGTCTTTGCAGGCACCCGGCTCAGATTCATCTGCATTGACAACGAGGTAGTGCGGCTTGCCATCATTTTGCGGGACGAATCCCCACTTCATGCCGGTGGGGAAGCCGGCGCCCCCGCGCCCGCGCAGCCCCGAATCCTTAATCTGTCCGATGATCGCGTCAGGATCCATTTTTAGGGCAGCCGCGAGTGCCTGATATCCACCAACCCGGCGGTAACCCTCAATCGTGTAAAGGTCTGGCTTATCCCAGTGTTCGGTGATAATTGGCGTCAGCCCGGAAGTAATCATGAGGCATCCCCCGCCGGTACCGGGGCCGCGCTCATTCCGCGCTCCTGTGCAATGCGAAGGCCCACCAGCATTTTCGCATCTACCGCCTCACCTTCGTTGACCAAACCATCGAGCGGGTAGGCAAGGGTGTGTTCGGTCGCTTGGAAATCGCGAATGACTGGGCCGCGAGTCGATGCGACCTGCTCACCGCGCGCAAGTCGGTCGACTACATCAACGGCACTGGCTGGTGTTACATCGTCCATGTACTCCCAGTCGACGGTCATCACGGGTGCATGGGTGCAGGCAGCTTGACATTCAATACGTTCAAGCCAGAACACACCATCGGCACTTTGCTCATTACTTTCTATGCCTAATCTCTCACTTAGCGCTGCATACACGGCATCGCCGCCGAGTAGACCGCACAGGGTGTTCGTGCAAACGCCGACGTGATGCTTACCAACCGGCTTACGCTTGTACATCGTGTAAAAAGTCGCCACCGCGGTGACTTCAGCAGAGGTAATACCCAGGACTTCGGCACACGCATTTATACCGTCAGCGGTGACTTCATTATCAACACTTTGCACTAGATGAAGCATGGGAAGTAGTGCCGAGCGAGATTTCGGGTACCGCGCAGCCAGATCACGCATCTGGTCGCGAGTTGCCTCACTGATGGTCATAAGTCTGCGTCGCTCTCGTTTTCGTTGGGTGTTACCGGTCGACCCCGCCCATGACAGGATCGATGCTGGCGACCGCGGCAATTAGATCTGCCACCTGACCGCCTTCGCTCATCGCTGCCACAGACTGCAGGTTGGTAAATGAAGGATCACGGAAGTGCGCGCGATAAGGCCGGGTACCACCAGCGCTAACTAGGTGGCAACCGAGCTCACCTCGCGGTGACTCAATTGCGGTGTAGACCTGACCTACCGGAACTTTGAAACCCTCGGTAACTAACTTGAAATGGTGGATTAGAGCTTCCATGGACTCCGCCATGATCTCGCGGATGTGGTCGGTTGAGTTGCCTTGACCGTCAGCACCAATTGCCAGTTGTGCTGGCCAGGCGATTGTCTTATCGGCGATCATTACCGGGCCTGGCTGCTCGAGCCGATCAAGGGCTTGTTCAACGATTCTGATTGACTGCTGCATCTCACCCACGCGGATTAGAAAGCGGCCGTACGCATCACATGTTTTTTCAGTGACAACATCGAATTCAAAAGTTTCGTACCCGCAGTACGGCTGGGTTTTGCGTAGGTCATGGGGCAACCCCGTAGCGCGCAAGATTGGCCCGGAAACACCAAGTGCCATGCACCCTGTCAGGTCGAGGTACCCAATACCCGAGGTGCGGCCCATCCAGATCGAATTGTCAATTAGTAGATCGGTGGTGTCTTTCAACCTTTTACGCAATAACGGGAGCATCTCGCGGATTTTCTCGACACCATCTGGTGGTAGATCTTGCGCGACCCCGCCGGGACGGATGTAGGCACTGTTCATGCGTAGGCCGGTGACCATTTCAAAGACATCGAGGATCAACTCGCGCTCACGGAAGCCAAAGATCATCGCGGTTAGCGCGCCCAACTCCATGCCGCCGGTTGCCAAAGCAACCAGGTGCGAGGAAATTCGGTTCAACTCCATCATCATGATTCGAATGACGCTGGCTCGCTCCGGAATTTGATCGGTGACACCAAGCAGTTTCTCGACCGCAAGGCAATAAACCGTCTCATTGAAAAAAGGGGCTAAATAATCCATCCGCGTGACGAAAGTGACGCCCTGAACCCAGGATCGGTACTCCATATTCTTTTCGATACCCGTATGCAAATAACCGATCCCACATCTGGCTTGGGTTACCGTCTCGCCGTCGAGCTCAACTATGAGACGAAGCACCCCGTGGGTTGATGGGTGCTGTGGGCCCATGTTGACGACGATTCGCTCTTTTTCGCCGTCTGGTGCCGCAGTGATTGTGTCCCAGTCGCCGCCGGAAACGTTGTAAATGGTTTCGTCGCCGGATTCATATGAACTGGCATATGGATCACCCAGGTGCTCGGTAGACATCAGTTGTACGCCCTCCGCTGATCCGGCGGCGGGATTGTCGCGCCCTTGTATTCCACCGGAATGCCACCAAGTGGGTAGTCCTTGCGCTGCGGATGCCCCGGCCAGTCATCGGGCATTTCGATGCGAGTCAAGAACGGATGGCCGTCAAAAATAATGCCGAAGAAATCCCAGGTCTCACGTTCATGCCAGTCATTTGTCGGGTAGAGCGCGACAAGCGATGGGATATGCGGGTCAGCATCAGGTGCTGCAACCTCAACTCGAATGCGGCGGTTATGGGTTATCGAAAGGAGGTGATACACCGCGTGGAGTTCACGGCCGATGTCATTTGGATAGTGCACCCCGTTGACACCACTGCAGAACTCAAAGCGCAGCCCGGGTTCATCACGCAGAGTCGATGCAAAAGCAACTAGCTGCTCACGCCGGACAAAGAAAGTTATTTCGCCGCGATCAACCACCACTTTCTCGACCGCGCTCGACATCGGGATACCTCGGGCGGTTAGCGAAAGTTCGAGCTCTTCGGATAGTTCATCAAACCAACCGCCATAAGGGGGCAAATTGGCGGCCGGCAGCACCCGTGGGTCGATTAAGCCACCAAAACCACTGGTGTCGCCCGAACCCTGAATACCGAAAGCACCATGCTGAACGTCAATAATGTCAATACGTGAGACGCCTTCGGGCACCACCGGTAGTTGACCGCTGGTCATCTCAGCAGCCCTTTCATCTCAAGCGTCGAAGGTGCCGCAAGCGCTGCTGATTCAAGGGCAATAATTTGGGCCTTGCGATTGGCTCCCAGTTTGGTGTCTTGAATTTGGTCATGTAATTTCAAGATAGCGTCGATGAGCATCTCTGGGCGCGGCGGGCAACCGGGTAGGTAAATATCAACGGGCACCACGTGATCCACGCCTTGAACAATCGCGTAGTTGTTAAACATGCCGCCACTGGATGCGCAAACTCCCATCGCGAGAACCCATTTCGGGCCTGGCATTTGGTCATAAACCTGACGAAGCACCGGCGCCATCTTCTGGCTCACCCGTCCCGCGACGATCATCAGATCGGCTTGACGCGGTGATGCTCGGAAAACTTCCATGCCAAACCGTGCTAAGTCATAGCGCGCACCCCCGACAGCCATCATCTCAATGGCGCAGCAGGCTAGGCCGAAAGTTGCTGGCCACAGTGAGCCTTTGCGGGCATAGCCGGCCACTTTCTCAACAGTGGTAAGTAATACTCCCGATGGCAGTGCCTCTTCAAGTCCCATTGATTTCCCGTCAGTCCCACTCGAGTCCGCGTCGGCGCCAAACATAGGCGTAGACAACGAGAACAGTAACGATGAATACGAGCATTTCGATTAGGCCAAAGACCGCAAGTCGATCGAATGCGACCGCCCATGGGTAGAGAAAAACAATTTCAATGTCGAAGACTATGAACAACATCGCGGTGAGGTAGTACTTCACGGGGAAGCGGCCACCACCCACCGGTTGCGGTGTGGGCTC
>NSHP01000063.1 GCA_002737125.1 Actinomycetota bacterium
GTAGCGGCGCAGACAGCCCGCCAGATCTCGCGGGTTTCAACACCCGCGGCGATTGCTTGAACGACGGTTAAGCCGATACCTGCGAGCACAAAATCATTGGCCCAAGAGCGTGCGTACACCGGGCCGAGCACGGTATCCATCCGGTCCCAGAAATCAGCCAGACTCACCGCGGGTTAGCGAACGAACGCCGAAATACGGGCGTCAAAACCACCCGTCTCAGCTTCGGCCATATTCGAACTGACGGATGACAACACGGCCGACAGCGGTACATCAAGGGCACCGCAGATTGCGGCTAGTAACTCACTTGATGCTTCCTTTTGGCCGCGCTCAACCTCTGAGAGATAGCCCAATGAGACCGCAGCTGCGGCCGAGACATCACGAAGGGTGCGACCTTGGTCTTGGCGACGACGACGAAGTTCATCACCGACTACCTGCCGAAGCACGATCATCACAACCTCCTTGATTCCTACTCTAACCCGAATTGACCAGATCAGCGACTGTATGCCTACCCATAAGGTAACCCGCCACCTCCGCGGGCTATTCCCCAGCCTTGGCAAGTAGCGCCAAGACCAACTCCAGGCTCGCAAATACGGTGCCCTCGCGAATGGCTGCCCGGTCACCCTTAAGTTCGAGTCGGGTGGTCAAGGTCACATCGCTTCGGGCATCGAAAACTGCAATCCAGACGGTGCCGGGGGGCTGCCCCGCTAGCCAATCTGGGCCAGCCACCCCGGTGGTGCCCACCCCGATATCACTGCCAAGTACTCGGGTGGCCGCTTGGGCGAGTTGGGATGCGACCTCCTCGCTAACCACCTGCTCCAGCGATATTTGATTCAACCCCAGTACCTGCGCCTTCACGTCGGTTGCGTAGGCAATAACTCCACCGCGCAGCATCGCTGAGCACCCAGGCACCTCAGCAATGCGAGCCGCAACAAGGCCTGCCGTCAAGGATTCAGCGGTTGCGAGCGTGACACCTGTGTCAATACATGCTTTGACCACCCGCGCGGCCAGCAAGGCCGTCATCAACTCGCCTTACTCGAATTCGCTTTTGACTTTGTGCGAAGGTGTACCGCACGCACCACGTAGTCGATGCCAGTTATCACCGTAAGTACCACGGCTATGGCCATCATGAGCATGCTCGCGGTCGACCACCAGGGCAGATCGGGGACCTCAAGAAGGTACATCGTGATCGCAATACCCTGAGCTACCGTTTTAGCTTTACCGCCGCGACTTGCCGGTATGACTCCATGCTCAATTACCCAAAACCTCAATACGGTGATACCAAGTTCGCGAACAAGGATCACTATTGTTACCCACCAGGCCAGATCTGCAAGCACTGACAACGACACCAAGGCGGCTCCAATCAGGGCCTTATCCGCAATTGGGTCAGCGATCTTGCCGAAGTTGGTAACCAAACCTCGCCGGCGCGCAATAGCACCATCCACCAGATCGGTAAGGGCGGCGAATACGAATACTCCGGCAGCCCACCAGCGAAATGTCGAGTCATGGCCGCCTTCGGCGAAGAGCAACACCACCATTACGGGAACGCAAGCAATTCGTAACAGGGTTAAGAAGTTCGCGGTATTTACTATCGAGGTACCGGAGACTAAATCACCAGCGGCAGCTGGCTTAGGTGGCCTCACACCGGCTCCGCAAGTAGATCCACCCCTTCGGTATCGACTACATTGGCGGTCACGAAATCTCCAATGTTTGCGGCACCGCTCACGATTGTTGAACCGTCATCGGGGCCTTGATGTCCGGCGCGCCCTACCAATCGCCTTGTTGGCTCACCATCTTCATCAAGCTCTTGGGTTTCAATGAGGACTTCAACTGTGGTACCGATTCGATCTTCGGCACGTTGCGCCATGATCTCCTCGGCCACCGTTGAAATCATTTCGACGCGTGCGCGGATGACATCTTCGGCCAATTTATCCACAAATGTTGCAGCCTCGGTACCATCCTCATCGCTGTAACCAAATATCCCTACCGCGTCAAGGCGTGCTTCATTCAAGAAGAGCAACAGTTCATCGAACTCTTCTTGCGTCTCACCGGGAAACCCCACAATAAAATTGCTGCGGATACCAGCATCTGGGTTCAACTCTCTGATCTGTGCAATGAGTGTGAGGAAATCGACTCGACCGCCAAAACGCCGCATGCGGCGAAGCAGCGCAGTACTGGCATGCTGAAATGAAAGATCGAAATAGGGCGCAACAACCGGGGTGCGCGCAATGACTTCGATTAGCCCCGGGCGCACCTCCGCGGGTTGCAAGTAGGCCACGCGCAATCTGCTTAGCGACGTGGTGTTTCCAATGGCGGGGAGCAGTGACTCCATTAGCCGTATGTCGCCTAGATCTTTTCCGTACGAAGTTGAATTCTCACTCACCAATACGACTTCCCGCACCCCCTGACCCACCAACCACTTAATCTCTTCGATGATGTCGGTGGTTGGCCGTGAAATAAACGAACCGCGAAAAGATGGGATAGCGCAAAAAGTGCACCGGCGGTCACAGCCGGAAGCCAATTTCACCGGCGCGACCGGGCTGCCATCAAGGCGGCGGCGCAGGATCGGCGGTTGCCACCCTGGTACAGCATCCAAATCACTTTCACCATGACCTGGGATGGGCACGGCGACGGCGGGTCGATCAACCGGTGAGATCGGGAGCAGGGTCCGCCGATCGCGAGGCTTATGTGCGGGCGGTCGCTGGCCGGCAACGATGGCTCGTAGCCGCTCAGAAATATCTGGGTAATCATCAAAACTCAAAACTGCATCGGCCTCGGGCAGCTCATCGGCTAGCTCGCGCCCGTAGCGCTCGGAAAGACAACCCACCGCAACTACGGCTTGTGGCCCACCACCCGCACCCTTAAGAGCCGCAGCTCCGATCACAGCGTCGATTGAATCCTTTTTAGCCACATCTACGAAACCGCAAGTGTTAACAAGCACCGCATCCGCGGTGGCTGGATCATCGACGATTGTCCAGCCAGCGGCGGTCAATCGACCAGCAAGTTCTTCAGAGTCAACTTCATTGCGGGCGCACCCTAAAGTCACAAGTGCGACACTTTGCTGCGTGGTACTTAAATTCTCGGGCACCACCCCAGCCTACGGAGGTGCCTTCGGAGCGATAGTTAGCGGGACTTAATAACGCTCGAAGACACTGACCTGACTTTGAAATCCAGCAAATTCAGCGACTAGGCTGTAAGGGTCCAACCTCAGGCAATTAGCCAATACCTTTAGATGGCCGCGGACGTAGGCGGCACCACCAAAACAATCAAAATCATCCGCCTCTAGGGCAACCAGCATGGACTCGCGAATCTTGGTCGAGGAGGCTAAATCGGCCGTCGTCAAACCTAATACCACCCGGGCGTTCTTGATGGTCACCCCGACGCTCATTTGCACCCCCGCCTTGATTGAGGCGTAAGGGCAGCGCGTTCGCCCATGTGCGCGCGTCGAAAAGGAAGAAATTCAAACAGCAATTCGGTGGACAAATCAAACCTTTAGAGTTAGGAATCGCCCCTAAGCATGGCAATAATCTCCGGTAATTGTTCGGGTTTTACCAACACATCGCGAGCTTTAGAGCCTTCGCTGGGCCCAACTACTCCACGGGACTCCATCAGGTCCATCAGGCGGCCAGCTTTGGCAAACCCCACCCGCAACTTGCGTTGCAACATTGAAGTCGACCCGAACTGGGTCGAAATCACCAACTCAACGGCCTGGATAAGCACATCAAGGTCCTCACCTATATCCCCGTTAACTTCCTTGGCTCCAACGCAAGCCACCGTAGTGACCTCGTCCAAGTACACGGCAGCTGACTGCGCCTTGCAATGCGCAACCACCGCGCGGATTTCATTCTCGGATACGAAAGCGCCTTGGATGCGCTGGCTCTTATTGGCCCCCATCGGCAAGAACAAGCCATCACCTTGGCCGACCAGCTTCTCGGCCCCTGGTTGATCCAAGATGACTCGACTATCAGTCAGGCTCGAGGTGGCGAATGCCAAACGACTTGGAACATTCGCCTTGATCAGGCCGGTTACCACATCAACACTTGGACGTTGCGTCGCTAGCACCAGGTGGATACCGGCCGCCCGCGCCAACTGCGTGATTCGCACGATTGCGTCCTCGACATCACGCGGGGCCACCATCATTAGATCCGCTAGCTCATCAACAACCACTAGTAAGTACGGATAAGGCCTCAGTACCCGCTCACTGCCCGCGAGTACTTCCACACGACCACTCTTGACGGCCTTATTGAAATCATCAATATGCCGGTATCCATATAGTGCTAGATCGTCGTACCTACGATCCATCTCCTTGACAACCCATTGCAGCGCGTCAGCCGCCTTCTTCGGGTTGGTGATAATTGGCGTGATCAAGTGCGGAACACCCTCATAAGCCTTCAACTCAACCCGCTTTGGATCTACGAGGATCAAACGGACTTCATCAGGGGTCGCCCGCATAAGAATTGAGGTCACCAGGGCGTTGATGCAACTGGATTTACCCGCACCGGTCGCACCTGCCACCAGCATATGCGGCATTTTGGCGAGGTTGGCGACCACGAAACCGCCCTCAACATCTTTGCCCAGTGCAGCCACCATCGGGTGTTGATCACCTATTGCGGCTTTGCTGCGCATGACATCAGCCAAGGCGACTAGTTCGCGATCAGAGTTCGGAATCTCAATCCCTATCGCTTTCTTGCCCGGGATCGGGCTGAGAATGCGCACATCTGCGCTCGCCACCGCGTAAGCGATGTTCTTACTAAGCGCGGTTACCCGTTCAACTTTGACGCTCGGGCCCAATTCGATTTCATATCGCGTAACCGTTGGTCCACGCATGAAGCCGGTTACCTGAGCGTCGATGCCGAATTGCTCGAGGACTTCGGTCAATGCTGCGACCACTTGATCATTTGCCCGCGTGGCAGTCTTATGCTCGGCACCCGGCTTCAGCAGATTTGCCGGTGGCAAAACATACGTGACGCTGCCGGATAAAGGCAGTTGCTCGACCAGCTTGGGAGCCCGACTTGCCGACGCCGCGTTTACCGGGCGTGCAAGCGCCACCGTTTCATGGCGTGCCGGATGGCCCACCGGGTCAGCTGCAACAACAGGTCGAGAAATGGAGTTAGTAGGTGTCATGCCGGCCATCAGCCCTGCCGCCGGCCGGAATTCATCTTCAGCGATCGGCGTTACAAATGGCTCATCCCCGACAAATACGCCGCCATGACCCTCAGGCACCTCTTCGTCAAGGCCCTCAACTCCGTCAGCAGCATCATCATCAGTACTTTCAGCTGCAATCTCGGAGCCGGCCTGCCGCCGGCTGAAGACCGCACCCAAAGCACCAATTCGGGTTAACAGATGAAACCCGGCACCCAATTTTGCGCGTACGGCGCTAAGTGAGGTAGCGGTAAGAATTAAAACTCCAAACACCATCAGCAAGGCGAAAATCACCCCGGTGACGATTGGGCCGATTGCCGCAACAATGGGCGCGGTTACCATCCAGCCAACCACCCCGCCACCGGTGCTCATGGCACCTGCGCCATCACTTGGTGTGGCTGCCCCTTGGATCAAATGCCAAAGTCCCACAAGAGCGATTAGCACCGCAGCTCCGCCGATTAGCATGCGTCCGGTGGTTGCCTGCTCATCGGGATGACGCAGATAGCGCCAGGCCAAGCCCAGCAACACGATCGGGATTATCCAGGCGAGGGCACCAAATAACGCCTGAGCCACCATCGAGGCCCACGACACGAACCAACCGTCAACGCCAAACCAGGTGCCGGCGAGCAGAATTGCCGCAGCCGCAATGAAAGCGAGCGCCAAACCATCACGGCGTTGAGCCGGATCAAGTCCACGTGCCCCTGAGCCGAGATTGCGGGTCACAAACCCCAGCCCGTGCGCTACCGCGAGATAACCACTGCGGATAACCCGGCCGCAGGCAAAAATTACGCGGGCTACCGGTCCGGGACCACCAGTTGGCCGCTTGGCGGGTGCCCTGCGTCGAGTTGGGCGTTTTGCCGGGGAAGATCCGCGACCGGGGCGTGAACGAGCCGGTGCGGACGTGCGGGAAGCCATGGTCGCAGCGTACCGACCTAAACCCACCAGTCCCGGTAGTCACACCCTCCCCAGCGGTTCGTGTCGCTGACCTTTTTACCCAATTTTGGGTCATCACCTCCAAAACCCACGAGGCAGGACGCAATCTCGGCTCCTACGCCTCCACGATTACCGGGACGATCATCGGGCGGCCCCGTTTTCGCGGGCATTCTTAATTGAGGCACGGATCAGGTTTCGCGGGCAATTTGACTTGAGGCACTCCGGTGCCCTGAAGGGGACCCGGATTCAGGATTCGCGACCGATGCGGCCAAACCCCTGCAGCGCAGTGAGCGCACAGGCCAAAAGACCGAGGAGGACGCCGACGAACAATCGGGTGTCCCAGACTCCGATCGCATACGTTGCCAACACAATTCCCACTGATGTTGCGATCATCCGAATCGAAGCCATCACGCCGGTGAGGCGACCACGCACTTCATCTGGGACCCACTGCTGGTTGAGGGCTGCGATCAGTCCGAGCCCATAGGCACTAAATCCGCTGCCAAGGGTTATAAGACAGGCCATCAGCAGAGCTTGACCAATGAGCCAGTCATCGGTGAGGAGGAAGAATCCGATCACCAGCGTTCCTGCGTAGGCGGAGAAGACGGCGAGCAGCGTGCGTGAGAGGTTCCCTGAGATCCCTCGGGTAGCCAGGGCCACATTGCCAAGCAGCACCCCGACGACACCCGCAGCGACCGCAAGCAGTGCGGAATCGAGAATCTGCCGGTCAACCACGAAGAGCGCAACCAACTGGGTCGGCACCACGATCCGCATAACCACGTCCGCAGTCACCGATGCCTGCAGCCGGGGCTGAGCCCTGATCGCTGACAGCAACTCGCCAAGTCCTGCACCTAGTCCAACAGCCGGACCTGAAGTCGGATCCGCAGTAACAACCGGTTGCGCGTCCGTTGGCCTTGACACCCACCACGCACCAGCAGCACAGGCGGCAGTCACGATCGCCGCCAGCAGGAAGATCTCACCGTCGTTGACTACCAGCTTTGCCACGAGGACCCCGATCAGTCCGCCCACTCCATTTCGCAGGGTGTTCAGGATCTCCGTTGCGCCGCGGGCGCTCGAAGGCACGAGCGCTGCTTGGGTATTGGCCATCGCAGGGATGAACAGGCTCAGCATCAGTCCCTCCGGCGCCGCGAGGCTGAGTGCCAAAGCTGGGGTCATTGAGCCGGTAAGCAGGATCACAGCCAAGAGCAAATCGACAACGGCAAGGCCACCCACACTCAACACGAGGGCCTTGCGGGTATCCCAACGGTCGACCAGAACCCCCGCCGGAACGCCCATGACCGCACCCGCAATCGCAATAACGAGGGCGATGAGCCCCACCCCATTGGAGGAGCCGAAGGTATCGGTCGCATATGCGATGCGTGCAATTCCCAACGCACCAACGAGCGCTGACACCGGCATCAGTACCGCCATCAGCGCCAATATCCGGCGCTGGCCGCGAAGTTGCTGCCGGACCGACCCAGACGGGGAGGTCTTGGCCAAGCTCACGCCTCGACAATGACCGGCACGATCATCGGCTTGCGCTTGTGCATCGAATTCACCCACTTTCCAACTGCGCGACGGACACGCTGCTGCAGTTCATGGGTGTCGGTGGTGCCATGGCGCAAGGCTTCTTCCAAGGCATCGCGCACCTGATCAAGTAGGGGCGCCATGGCATCGTCGTCAAGGCCGAGGCCCCGAGCATGGATTTCTGGCCCAACAACAACCTTAGAATCAATTAGATCAACGGCGGCGAAGATCGAGATAAATCCTTCTTCACCCAGCACCAGTCGGTCCTTAAGTAGGTTCTCGGTGACATCACCCACGCTGGAGCCGTCAACATAAACAAAGCCGACGGGTACGTAACCGGTAATGGACGCCTTGCCATCAACGAGGTCAATAACCATGCCATCGTCAGCCAATAAGATTCGCTCCGCCGCGATGCCGACGCCGCGAGCGATTTCAGCATTTGCCCTCATGTGGCGCCACTCACCGTGAACCGGCAACACGTGCCTTGGCTTCACGATGTTATAGACATAACGCAACTCACCGGCTGCAGCATGGCCTGAGACATGCACCAGCGCATTGCCTTTATGAATGATATGCGCACCGAGTTTTGATAGTCCATTAATCACCCGGAACACCGCGTTCTCGTTTCCTGGGATCAATGAAGAAGCGAGCACAATGGTGTCACTTGGCCCGACACTAATTGGGTGATCTCGGTTGGCTATGCGCGAAAGCACCGCCATCGGTTCCCCCTGTGAACCGGTGCAGATCAGCACGGTCTCATCGTCTGGCAAATCCGCAAGGTCATCAACCGCAACCAAGAGCCCGCCTGGAATCTGTAGGTATCCAAGATCCCGGGCGATACCCATATTTCGAATCATCGATCGACCCACCCACGCCACTTTGCGGCCGTGCAGTTCGGCCATGTCGATGACCTGTTGCACGCGATGAATATGTGATGCGAAGGAAGCCACGATGATGCGGCCTTCGGCCCGCAGAAATACCGCATCCAAAACGGGGACTATGTCGCGCTCACTCGGGACAAAACCCGGGACTTCTGCATTGGTGCTGTCGATCATCAATAGATCAACACCAGCATCACCAAGTCTGGCGAATCCGTTGAGGTCGGTAATCCTCATGTCTAGGGGCACTTGATCCATTTTGAAGTCACCGGTGTGCAGCACCACACCGGCCGGTGTGGTTATGGCAACCGCAAGTGCATCAGGTATCGAGTGGTTGACAGCCAAGAATTCAAGACTAAATGGACCCAACTTCTCGCTCTGGCCTTCTCTAACATCGAGGGTCACCGCTTTGATGCGGTGCTCATTCAACTTGGCCTCGAGTAGGGCCAGAGTTAGACGCGAACCAAGTAGCGGAATATCTTCGCGCAACCGCAATAGATAAGGCACTGCGCCGATGTGGTCTTCGTGCCCGTGCGTTAGAACAACACACTCGATGTCAGCGAGGCGTTCCTTGATCGGCCCAAAATCAGGCAGAATCAGATCCACCCCAGGTTGTGACTCTTCAGGAAAGAGCACTCCGCAGTCGACAATAAGCAACCGACCATCGAATTCAAAGACCGACATGTTACGGCCAATTTCACCCAGACCACCTAGGGCGAAAATCCGCAATCCACCACTTGGTAATGCGGGTGGGGAGGGTAGCTCACTTCTACTCATGCGGTGAACCCGCTGACCAAGCCGGCGGCAAGATCAGCGCGCAGCACGGCCAATTGCGCCGCGCTCGCATCAACCAAGGGCAACCGCACCGGGCCGGCGGGAAGGCCGAGTTCACCGAGCGCCGCCTTAATCAAAATTACCCCCTGGGTGCGAAACACCCCGGTATATACCGGTAGCAAACTCTGATTAATTTCACGGGCTTTCGTTACGTCGCCAGCGGCATAGGCCATTGCCATCTGCTTTAGCCGATCTCCGACTAAGTGACCAACAACTGAAATCATCCCGGCGGCACCAAGTGCAAGTAGCGGCAGATTCAAAATATCGTCACCGGAGTACCAAGCTAGGTCGGTTCGTGCCATACCCCATTGGCTCGCGTCGAGGTCACCCTTGGCATCCTTATAGGCAATAACCCGCGGATGCTCGGCGATGCGAACCAAAGTTTCAGTTTCGATCGCCACCCCGGTGCGCTTTGGGATGTCATAGACAATAAGTGGAAGATCTGTTGCATCAGCTATCGCTTTAAAATGCTGGATTAGCCCCTCCTGCGGCGGGCGGTTGTAGTACGGGCTGACCGCCATCACCGCGTGGGCACCAACCTTTAGGGCGCCCTTGGCGCTGAACACCGAGTGGGCCGTGTCATTGGACCCGACTCCGGCAACCAACGTCGCACGATCGCCAACGGCCTCAACTACCACCCGGATCAGATCGAAGTTTTCTTCATCAGTTGTCGTGGCTGACTCACCGGTGGTGCCATTGATGATCAAGCCGTCGTGCGCCAAATTGTCAACCAGATGGGCGGCCAAACGCTGGGCACCATCAAGGTCAACACTGCCATCGGCATGCATCGGGGTGATCATCGCCGTCAACATCACCCCAAAGGGGTGACTAGCAGTACTCGGACCGGGCATGGATGAAGGCTATCGTCAAGGCGCAACGCGCCCAGCGGCGACAAACGCTGCATGCGTAAGAGGCATCAACTCCGCCCATTTCTCCTCATATTTTTCAGCCACCATCTCGATCTCGCGCTGCGGGTACGACGGGTACTGGGAGGCCTCCGCCTTGCGCCTAAGGGATAGGAAATTCATCAGCGCCCGGGCGTTCATGGTCACATATGCACTCGAAAAGATCGAAACCGGAAGCACCATGCGCGCCACCTCGCGGGCGATGCCGGCTGCTAGCAGGTCTTGGTAAGCCACATAGGCCTGCCGGCAAGACTCACGCATCGTGGATTCGATCAAATCGTATTGCCCATCATCGCCAGGTAAAAATTCGTAAGCGCCCGTCTTACCGATCTGAAGTACATTGCGCGTTTTATCGGGAACATAAAAAACCGGCTGCAACTCGCGGTAGCGGCCCGACTCCTCGTTATAACTGGCAACGCGATGGCGCATATGCTCACGCCAGACAAAAATGGGTGCTTGCACGAAGAAGGTCATCGAATTGTGTTCGAATGGGCTGCCGTGACGCTCGCGCATCAAGTAGGTGATTAGCCCTTTAGCCGATGCGGGGTCGGCGTTTAGATCATCGAGTGATTGCTCACCGGCGGTAGATACCCGGGCCGCGAAGACCACATCGGCGTCACTTGCACCCGCTCGCACTAGTTCAACGGTCACGTCGCTGCGAAATAGTAGCCCGGGAATCTCAATCACGTGGGTCACCCTATCGGGGAGCAGGACCGAAACCGGTGTTGGTGCGCGCGTCTACGACACGGCACAATGTAATCGTGGCGACCGGAGTAAGACCTGCCAGAAC
>NSHP01000064.1 GCA_002737125.1 Actinomycetota bacterium
AACGACACCTGGTGCATCAGCCAAGGTTTACGGCCGTTATCAGCCAGCGGTCACCAATGTATTCAAAACGCATCGCGATGGCGCGCGCCCGATCGCTGCCAACCAAAACGGCAGAGGTCTCGGCTATGCCGTCAACAATGCGACAGATACGAATAGATCGGACTTGTTTAAGGGTGCGCATGGCACCTTGTGTCTTGCCTGCACCTCGGGTGCTGGGGTGACGGCGAATAGCGGCACCGCGTTCTGCGAGGTTGGCTAATTGGCGCCGTTCTACCCAGCGGGTGAGCTGGCCAGCCGGGCGATCACCAATACCCACCTCACTGACCGCACGTGCCATGCGGGCCACCCAGTCGATGGGCGGGGCACTGTTTGGTACCGAATCGTTGGGCCCCCAATCGTTGGGCCCCCAATCGTAAGAGCCGGCCGGCGCGGTTGCGACCAGGCGTAAGTGCCGAGGTGCTGTTGGCACCGCATCAATACCTGGTGCCACCTGCCAGTCCAATGGCAGGGGCAGTTGAGCTATTGGGGTGAAGTCTTGGACGGTCACGGTCGTTCTCCTTAGTTGGTGGTAACTGGAGGACGGCCGCGGTCGGGGGGTCGCGGGAGTCTTTAGACCCGGTTGCTCGGGCCAAATTATTTACTTGTGGGTTTGCTTGCGTTTGCGTGTATTTGTTGTTTAGGAGAGTTCTACGTCAACTGCCATGGCCTGTCAATGGCACCGACCAGCTCGCTGTGGATAACTTTCTCGGGATTATCCGCAGGTGAGCGAGAATCATCATGGTCAAAGTGTTCCCCGGCGTAGCGCTGCTCAAACCTGATGATTTGGAGGTTATTTCTTGATGACTATTACCAATCCAGATGACCTACTGGCGCATGCGGCCGCTGGCTATCAATCTCGTTGTGATGCCGAAGTCATCGCCGAGGCCGCCGAGTTGGTGGAGGTGGAGCAGGCCCGGGTACGGCTAGTTGACCGGCTGCTGGCGACCACCGGCCGGGTGGGTATCTCGGTGGCAGGGCTGCCGGTGATTTATGGGGCGGTGGTCGATGTTGGTGCCGACTTAATAGTCATAGCGGGCGCAGGTGAGCAAGTGTGGGCACTTCGCAGCGCTGCGGTGATCGCCTTAGCGGGGCTGGCGGTGGGCCTACGTGACGAAAGTCCGGGCCCGGTAATCCCCGAGCTGACCTGGCCACGGTATTTACGGCAATTGGCCGGTTCTGGGGTTCGGGTGCATACCGGTGATGGAGTTATACATGTCGGTGAGCTTGCGGGGGTAGGGGCTGATTTCTTTGATCTCACCGTAAGTGGTGCTGGCCTAACTGGCCATGTATCAACCATTTCACTTACTGCAGTGATAGCGGTGCAGACTCATGGCTGAAGGGATGGGATTTAACAAAATCCTGGGTTACTTGATACATCCGCATGATGAACGCTTCCAGCTCGGCGGCTTCGACCCGCCACTGGCCCCGCCCACCGATTTTAATAGCTGGTAATTCGCCGTTCCGCACCAACGCGTACGTCTGCGCGGCCGAAATATTTAAGGCATCGGCGACATCGGCGAGGGTTAGAAAGCGAAGGGGCATGGGCCAATGGTGCCAAATTTCCCGACATCCGGAGCCAGCTAGATCACTCCTGTGGATAACTTTCCGTTGACTTTCTAGTTTCGGGTGAAACTAGTGCCACATATTTTCAATGTTGGGGGAGCAAATGGCAGTGCTTACGAGTCAACTTACAAGTCAAGCTCAAGGCCAAGTACCAGCGAAACGGTTACGAGTAGTGCGCTGGCGTGATCTTCGCCTTTGGGTGGGCCTGGCCATCATGGTGTTGGCGATGTTTGCCGGGGCGTTCCTGCTGTCGCGTGGTGAGCAGACAACTACCGTTTGGCGCGCAAGCAGCGACTTATCTATTGGCTCGGTACCGATGGCCACCCCCGTGACCGTGGCACTTGGTGAAGCCCAAGACCAATACCTACCGGCCAGTGAGCCGCTGACCGGTCAACTGCGTTGGCCCGTTGCGGCTGGTGATCTGATTCCCCGTGGCGCCCTTGGCTACTCGTCGTTACTTGATGCGCGCCTGGTGACACTTCCGGTTGACCCATTGCATGCCCCGGTGAACTTAGCGACAGGAGATATTGTAGATATTTGGTCGACACCGGCTGAGGTTGCCGGTGGCATAACCGCGAAGCCCGTTCTCGTGTTTTCGCGAGTAACAGTTGCTGAAGCTGCCGTTGATGCTGTTGGCATCGGTGGCGAAATCGCGGTTGTGGTCGAAGTGCCCGCTGACGGCGCTGCCCAGCTAGTTGCTGCGGCGCGGTCGGGTTTAATTGATTTGGTGGCGGTGCCGATCACCAGCCAGCCAATATCGTGACGACGATCATTCTCGCGGCCGCGGGTTTTGCTGGCGAGAGTGCTTTAGTTGCGGGTGCGCCAGCAGCAGGTATTACTGTCGCCCGTAGATCACTAGATGCGGCAGATCTTCTCGCTGCCGCGGCGACCGACCCATACATGCCAATTGTGTTGAACGGCCACGTGCCGCGTATTAGCCCGGATATTGTCGCGCGCCTATTAGGGGGCAAGCGAACCGTCATCGGGCTCTCATCGGATGAAGCTGATTCGCATTTACTTCGAGTGCTTGGCGTGAGTCGTGTGGTGCAAATCCAGGCTGCGGCTGATTTAACGATGCGAGCGGTGGCTGCTGAGATTTCGCACTCGACAGCAGGAGTCTGGGATACCGGTAATTGGCAGCCCCAGGTCCATGGTGCGGGCCAAGGTGTCTCGCCGCCAATTGGGCAAACTGTTGCGGTTTGGGGGCCTGCTGGCGCTCCGGGGCGAACCTCAATTGCTATTGCGCTAGCGGATGAATTCTCGCGTGAGGGGTCTCGTACTTGCCTCGTTGATGCCGATACGTATGCGCCGGCGATCTGTTTCAACCTGGGCATTATCGAAGACGCTAACGGGATTGTGGTTGCGTGCCGAAATGCCGATAATGGGACTCTAAACAGTCGTTCACTGCAGTTAAGTGCCAGCGTGCTGCGCGGTCAATTGCAGGTCTTGGGGGGTATTCCGCGCACTGATCGTTGGCCCGATCTGCGACATAGTGCACTGACTTCAATCTGGGATATCGCTCGGGCTACTTTTGCTAAAACAGTTATTGATGTTGGTCCATGTATTGAAGACGAAGGTGGGGTCGTGCAGCATGGCGGTGGCACCTTATTGTCTTCGCGGCGAAATGCTGCAGCGATCACCGGGCTAAATGCGGCTGATGTAATAGTTGCTGTCACCCGCGATGACCCACTGGCGATTAGCCGCTTCGTGGCGCAACTGCCAACGGTAAACCAGATTGGAGTTAACGCTCCGGTCGTGGTGGCACTAATTCGATCAGGGGATCGTCGTAGCGGCAGTTCGGCAATTGCTGCTTTGCAAGATGGCGGCATCAACTTGCCGGTAGTGGCGATCCCATTTGACGCCGGTGGCTATCGAAATGCGGTGGCGCAGGGTGCACTCCTTGCTGAAGTTGCACCGAGATCGCCCGCCCTAAAAGGTGTCAAGGCACTAAGTAAGGCACTTGCTAAGGAGATGGCAGGACGATGACTCGGTCGCCCACTTTGGCCCACTTGTAAATGGTTGCGGCGGCCTCCTCCGAAAGTCGGACACAGCCACCGGCCGCAATTGCTAATCCAAGTTGTTTCGTTGAGTGCATTGCGGTGCCGTCGTAGTAGCGGGGGATCGCATGCAAGCCGATTGGCGATTTAGTATCAGGGCCGTAGGCAAAGCGCATCATGTGGTTAAACGTGACTTTTGAATTCAGGTTGTAAGCGACTTTGGATTTTGAAAAGATGTGATATACACCTTTGGCTGGCCGATCAAATCTGCCCACCACCGGGTATCGGCCGAGCACTTCGTCGCTTGCGCTCATCACCCAGACCGTCATCAGTGCTTTGTCATAAACGATTCGGCGGCCGTGATGATCGTCGCGTGGCAGTGCTGGCACATTTCGAGCTTTGCGGGTGCGGCTTGCGGGTTTGGGCTCGCGAACTTTGACCGGGACGGGGGCCACGGTTGCGGTCGGGCTCGGCGGAGTGGTCGTGTTTGGGCTCGGCGAAGTGGTTGGGCTCGGCGGAGTGGTTGGGCTCGTAACCGGGCGCAACGCGGTGTCGGCGCCCTCGGCAGTGCTGGACGGTGAGGTAAAGGTGACCAAGATCGTTGCGGCCAAGCCCAAAGCAACCGCTGTTGCTTGCAGGGCAAGATTGATGCGGGGTTTGCGCACGGCAGCCATAGCTAATAGGTACCTCATTTACCGTGATTCTGCGGTGTTGACCACGCCAACTCGACCAAATAAGTCAGCACGCGTCAGCCCAAGGTGACCTACCAGGGCTGTCTTGGCATTGACTCGCATGTAACTATGGCTTTATGTCAGAGCGCCTTAGTGCGATGGACGCCTCTTTTTGGTTCATGGAGTCAGCGACGACCCCGATGCACGTGGGCAATATTGGGATATTCGAAGGGCCGGTGGCCGGATTCGAACTGGGAAAGCTACATAAACTCATCGTGGAGCGTATCGCATTTGTGCCCAGGTACCGCCAGCGGATCCGGGAGGTGCCACTGCAAATCGGTCGACCGATTTGGGTTGATGACGATCACTTTGACTTGTCGTACCACGTGCGCGGCCTGGCCCTGGCCAAGCCCGGGTCGCGGCTCCAACTTGATGAGTTGGTGAGCCGCCTCATGAGCCGGCCCCTTGATCGCACCCGGCCCCTTTGGGAGATGTCGCTAATCTCGGGATTAACCGGTGGCCGGTTCGCCATTGTTACTAAAACCCATCAGGCCATGATTGATGGGTTGATGGGTATCGATATCTCGCAGGTAATTTTGGACGAAGATGCCCAAAAGTCGAGCCCAGATTCAATTGGGTCGTGGCGTCCTGCGCCGGAGCCTTCAGGCTTTGAGCTGGTAACTTCGGCGGTTAGTGAATCCCTAGCGCATCCATATGTCGCCTTTGGCGTTGCGCGCAGTGCGTTCAAGGGCGTGACTTCTTTCGCTTCGAATTTGGGCCGTAAGTCACTTGGTGTGGCGGCCGCGGCAGTTTCTTTCGCGCGAGTTGCTGCTGAGCCGGCGATGACTGTCACCGCTTTGAATGTGCCGATTTTGGCTGACCGCAGGTTAGCCACCGGGGATTTTGAATTATCGGCGTTTAAGGATGTGCGAAATAAACTTGGTGGGTCGGTTAACGACATCGTGCTCGCGGTAATAGCTGGAGCATTGCGCACCTGGTTGATGGGCCGCGGTGAACCAATGAGTGCGCGTTCGCAATTGCGCGCGGTAGTGCCGATTAGCACCGAGAGCACCGAGAGCACCGCGGGTGCGGCCAGCACCATCGGCCCGGTATCGGCTTTCCTGGTCGACCTGCCTGTGGGGGAGCCTGATCCGGTCGTCAGGTTGCACCACATCAGTTATCAGTTGGCGCAATATCAAGACATTTCGCACCTGATCGGTGCTGAAACCATGATCAATATGGCAAGTTACGGGCCGCCAACCTTGCATGCCCTCGGTGTGAGGATGGCGTCGAATTTGTCCAGTCGGCTCTATAACGTCGCCGTAGTAAATGTGCCTGGCCCGCAACATCCCGTGTACGTTGCTGGTGCCAGGCTAATTGGTTCATATCCGATAATGCCGTTGCCGCAGAACCAAGCCCTTAGTATTTCTTTGATGTCTTATGACGGGTATCTTTGCTTTGGAATTAACGCAGACCGAGCGGCTATCAAGGATGTGGAAAGTCTCATGGGCTGTTTGCGTGAATCACTTGAGGAGTCGACGCAGGTGGCTAATGTGCGAGGTGACCGCCATTTGCGGGCTATCGATAAAGGGAAGGGGGTCAAATGAGTGCGGCGGGTGCGAACTGTGTGCCTGCTCCGCGCCGCGGGATCATCCTCGGCGGTGGCGGGGTACTGGGCGGCACCTGGGCCATCGGTGCCTTATGTGCACTTGAGCAGACACACGGATTTGACGCTAAAGATGCTGATGTCATCGTTGGCACTTCGGCTGGCTCGGTGCTGGGGGCGCTCTTAGGTTGTGGCGTAAGTGCTGAGGAGTTACGTGAGCACAACAATGAAGAAGTTGTCACGGCCGGTCCGTTGGCCGGCTACTGCTGGGATCCGGCGGAGGCCACCGGGGGATCGCGCCCGGGGCTTCCGAGAATCCCAGCTCCGGGATCACTTAAATTGATCGGGGCGAGCCTGCGCCATCTGGGTCAGTTGCCCCCCACCGCGGTACTCTCGGCATTTTTACCCGAAGGGCGCAAGTCACTTCAGGAGCTTGGTCACCTAGTTGCGGCGGTTACGCCCGAGGCGGGTTGGGCCCCACGCTCTGGGGTCTGGGTGGTAGCAATGGACTACGAGACCGGCAAGCGGGTGGTTTTCGGACGCTCGGGTGCACCAACCTCGCAGTTACCAGATGCGGTCATGGCTTCGTGCGCGATCCCAGGCTGGTTTACCCCCGTGACTATCGGCGGGCGTTCTTATGTCGATGGCGGGGCGGTGTCTGCTACCTCGGTTGACGTCCTCGCGCATGCCGACCTCGATGAGGTCTACGTGATAGCGCCAATGGTCTCCTTCAATAGTGATCACCCCAAAACGGTAGCTGCGCGGCTAGAGCGGCGCTGGCGCGAGCAAGTAACGCGCACCTGTCTTGCCGAGGCAAATATGGTGCGCGGGCTCGGGGCCAAAGTAACCATCGTGGGCCCGGGGGCCAAAGACCTTGAAGCCATCGGGGCGAACTTGATGGACGCCAGCCGGCGGGCTCAAGTGCTCGAGACCTCAATGCGCACCAGCACAAGTGCTTGGCGTGAAGCTGCATTGCTGGCCGAAGCAGGTTAGCGACTAAGCCAGTCGCGGCCGAGTTCCTCATCCTTGGCCAAGTATTTGATCAATTGCTCCTGCGCCATCTTTTCAAGTTTTCCGCCCACGAACGGCACCGTGGATTTAATAGTGGCGGTGGTATGTGCGGTGGTTTGGTCACCGGCACCACTCAAAGTTATGACCCCGCTAGCGCCCAGCGGTCCCGAAAAGGTCACCTCGAATTGGGCGGTGCAGGCGCCGCCTGCAGCTGGTGCCCAGGTTTGTTGCTCGTTCACTTCGAGGTTCGGCCCCACCAGGCTCGAAGCGAATGAGGGCAGGTTCGCGGGCAAGACCCGCTTGATGGTGACTTCGGTGGCTCCACCGGTGCCGGCGGTAACCGTTACTTCACATGAGATCGACCCGGTTTGTTCCGCACGATTACGGGCGTAGTCCGGGTCGGTGAGCATTGCCCGCACCTGATCGACGGATCCGGGGAAATTCTGGTGAACATCTAAGGTCACTGTCAAATCAACTACCTCCTTCGGCTAGCGTAGTGAGGTGACTGATGTGGTTGAAGCCGGTCTGAGCGCAGCTATTGAGCCCCTGAAGGATCCCCAGTTGCAGATCTTGTGCCGGAGGTTCTTTCGGTTTGTTGCCGGTGAGGATGTTGCCGCCTACTCGACCGCAGCTTTGATCGCCCAGGTTGAAGAAATTCGGGAATTCGCTCAGGTGCGCGCGATGAATACACCACTTGCCCAAGTGCGCGACGAAAGCGACGCACCCTTCACGGTCGGCATTATCGTCACCGACGATATGCCGTTCTTGGTGGATTCAGTGTCGGGCGAGTTGAGTCTTGAAGGTAGATCGGTGCGGTTGATTATTCACCCGCAACTAGTTGTGCGTCGCGATGCTTCTGGGCAACTGCTGGAGATCCTTGACCTTGATGTCGATGAGGACCGGCCTGCAGGTGCCATCGCCGAGTCGTGGATGCGCATAAGCATGGATCGCGACTATCTGAACCCTGACGGCCAGCCGAGTACGAACAGACTCATTCAGGTCCTGGCTGATGTGCGGGCGGCAAATGTTGACTGGCAAAAAATGCGGGCCAAAGCCAATGAGATCGCTGCTGAACTTGATGCGGCACCTCCCGTCAGTTTGCCTCTTGTGGAAGTTCTGGAGGGCGCTGAACTGCTCCGCTGGCTGACCCAAGACAACCTGACCTTTATTGGCTACCGGGAGTATTCGCTAGCCGTCATCGAGGGTCATGAAGCCCTGGTACCGGTGCCGGGCACCGGGCTCGGGATCTTACGTAGTGAGTCCAAGGCCGGATCTAACTCCACGAGGGCTTCGAAACTGCCCACCGCTGTGAGTGAGAAGGTGCGCGAGAGCCGACTACTGGTTCTTACCAAGGCGAATTCGCGATCGACCGTGCATCGCAATGTGTTCTTAGATTACTTCGGGGTCAAGGTTTTTGACGAGTCCGGTCAGGTCACCGGCGAAAAGCGCTTCCTTGGTCTGCTGACGTCTGCAGCCCTAACCGAGAGCATCGTTGATATTCCGGTACTTCGTATTCGCTATCAGCGAGTGATGGACGAACTCGAACTCGTTGCCGGTTCACACCGCGCTAAAGATCTCTTGCAGTTCTTGGAAACCTACCCCCGCGATGAATTCTTCCAAACTCAAACTGGTGAATTAGTCGAGTTGTCGGCTTCGGTAATGCAGCTTCAAGAGCGCCGCCAAACGCGGCTATTTATTCGAGTTGACGACTATCAAAGATTCGTCTCGTTTCTGGTTTATCTACCGAGGGATCGGTATACGACCGCCGTCCGCCTGCGAATAGAGCGGTTACTGGTTGACGCATTCGACGGGGTCAGTGTTGACTACACGGCCCGTGTCACTGAATCGGTTTTAGCCCGATTGCACTACGTGGTGCGGCTGGCTCCGGGGGCTGAACTTGGCCCGATAGATGTCGGCGCCCTCGAACTCAAGTTGGCCGCCGCCGCCCGTAGTTGGGAGGACGATTTCACGTCCTCGATTGTCGAAAGGATCGGCGAGACCGCGGCCGCACCACTACTGCACCAATTCTCCAAGGCCTTCCCCGAGGCCTATAAAGAGCAATTCAGCGGTGCGGCGGCGGTTGGTGACGTACTCACTCTCGCAGACCTTGTCGAGAACGAATTATCCCTTCGCCTCTACCGGCCGGCCGGGGCTGATGAGCGGGGGATGCGATTTACGGTGATGCGGGTTGGGGGCCCGATGTCCCTATCGAGAATCCTGCCGACCCTGCAGATGATGGGCGTTGAGGTCATCGATGAGCATCCTTATGAAATCACCCCGGTGGGCCAGCCGGTGGCGTGGATTTTGGATTTTGGTTTGCTATTGCCGGCCGATGGCGTCATCGAGCGCGAGACATTAGCCGAGCGGTTCGCCGACGCCTTCCGGGCCGCCTGGCAAGGTGACTGCGAGACGGATACCTTCAATGGGTTGGTGTTGCGTGCGGGTCTGCGTTGGGATCAAGTGGTGCTCATCCGCGCCTACTCAAGGTACCTACGCCAGATCGGTTCAGCTTTCAGCCAGGACTATATCCAGCAAACAGTGCTTTCAAATGTGCAGGTTAGCTCGTTGTTGGTGAAATTGTTCGAAGTGCAATTTGCGCCCGGTGAAATTCAAGGAGCCGAGCGCGAAACACAGGCGGGTGTCATTGTCAGCCAGATTGAGGCCGCGCTTAACGAGGTCCGCAGCCTCGACCAAGATCGCATCTTCCGGAGTTTTCTATCACTGATACGCGCCACCTTGCGAACGAATGCCTATGTCAAAAATGGGAGTGGGCGACAAGCGCTTTCGGTCAAACTCGATCCAGCGCTGGTGCCTGATCTGCCGCTGCCGAAGCCAATGTTTGAGATCTGGGTCTATTCGCCGCGGGTTGAAGGTGTGCACCTGCGCTTTGGCCGAGTGGCGCGCGGTGGGATCAGGTGGAGTGATCGGCGTGAGGATTTCCGCACTGAAGTGCTCGGCTTGGTTAAAGCCCAAGAAGTAAAGAATGCGGTCATCGTGCCGGTTGGCGCTAAGGGTGGTTTCTATCCGGCCAACCTCCTTGACCCGGCCCTTGATCGCGAAGGTTGGCTCACCGAGGGTAAAGCGTCACACCGCGAGTTCATTTCGGCGATGCTGGACATCACCGACAACCTGGTTGCTGGAGTGGTGGTGCCGCCCGCCGATGTGGTCCGCCGTGATGGCGATGACACCTACTTGGTGGTGGCCGCCGACAAAGGCACCGCGACTTTGTCTGATCTTGCTAACGAGATAGCCGCGGAATACGGCTTTTGGCTGGGTGATGCTTTCGCATCAGGTGGGTCTCACGGTTATGACCACAAGGCCATGGGCATCACCGCACGCGGTGCATGGGAGTCGGTGATGCGGCACTTTCGTGAGCTAGGTGTCAATACCCAAACCGATGACTTCACCGTGGTCGGCATCGGCGACATGGGCGGTGACGTCTTCGGTAATGGCATGCTGCTCAGTGAACACATGAAGTTGGTGGCGGCATTTGATCACCGCGATATCTTCATTGATCCGAGCCCGAACACCACCGCATCGGTTGCCGAGCGGGGTCGCCTCTTTGAGCTGCCGCGCTCCAGTTGGGCCGACTACAACGAAGCGCTCATCTCCGCCGGCGGCGGGGTATTTTCCCGGGCCGAGAAGTCAATAACACTTTCACCGCAGGCCTGCTCGGTGCTGGGTATCGAAGCGGATGCAAATGTGCTGACCCCAAATGAGGTGGTTCGGGCTATCTTGGCGGCACCGGTTGACCTACTCTGGTCCGGCGGCATCGGCACCTACGTCAAAGCCCAGAGCGAAACCAATGCCGATGTTGGTGACAAAGCCAATGACCCGGTGCGGAGAAATGGCAATGAACTGCGGTGCCGGGTGGTTGGCGAAGGCGGTAACTTGGGCCTAACCCAACTGGGCCGGGTCGAGGCGGCCCGATCCGGCATTCGGCTCAACACCGATGCGATCGACAACTCCGCTGGAGTTGACACCTCAGACCATGAAGTCAACATCAAGATCTTGCTGGATGAGTTCGTGCGTGCTGGTGAGCTAAGTGTTGATGAGCGCAATGGG
>NSHP01000065.1 GCA_002737125.1 Actinomycetota bacterium
TAGATGTGGTCACTTGATGAGTAAGTCTCGATCGGATCCTTGAAAGGCAGTTTTAGTGCCCGATCAATCATCTGCCAGCGCGCGATGTCTTCCCAGTCGACCAAGGTGACAGCAACACCGGAGGCACCGGCTCGCCCGGTGCGACCGATTCGGTGCAGATAGGTTTTCTCATCGTCGGGGCATTCGTAGTTGATGACATGGGTTACGCCGTCAACGTCAATACCGCGAGCGGCGACATCGGTTGCCACGAGCACATCAACCTTGCCATTGCGGAATGCGCGCAGAGCCTGTTCGCGTGCGCCTTGACCCAGATCACCGTGCACGGTGCCAACTGCAAAACCGCGCTCGGTTAGGTCGTCGCAGATTCGCTGGGCCTTGCGCTTGGTGCGCGTGAAGATCATCACCAGGCCGCGATTATCGGCCTGCAAGATGCGCGCGAGGATCTCGATTTTGTCCATCGGATGCGCACGCCAAACGTGCTGCTCGATGGTGTCGACAATGGCACTTTCGTCGCCGGGCTCGCTCGCGCGCAGGTGGATCGGCTGGGTCATGTAGCGGCGGGCGAGATTAACAATTTGCCCGGGCATGGTTGCGGAGAACAACATTGTTTGCCGTTGCGTGGGGATTTCAGAGACTATGCGCTCAACGTCGGGTAAGAAACCCATGTCGAGCATTTCATCTGCTTCGTCGAGCACCAAGGTGCGAATCCCGGTGAGCATGAGGTCGCGCCTGTTTACTAGGTCGATTAGCCGCCCCGGGGTTCCAACTACAACGTCAATGCCTTTGTGTAGGGCATCGATCTGCGGTTCATAGGCGCGCCCGCCATAAATGGCGAGGACTTTGATGCCTTTTAGGCGGCCGGCTCGTTCCAAGTCCGTTGCCACTTGAAGGCCGAGTTCGCGGGTGGGGCACACCACGAGAGCCTGCGGCACGCTGCGGTCGCCTTCGAGATCGATGCGCTGGAGCAGCGGGATACCGAATCCGAGGGTTTTTCCAGTTCCAGTCTTGGCTTGACCGATGAGGTCCTTGCCCTCTAGGGCCAAGGGGATGCACATTTGCTGTATCGGGAAGGCACGTTCAATGCCGTCAGTAGCAAGGGCCTCGGCGATTTTGGGATCGGTGCCGAGCTCTACGAAGGTGGGAGCCGAGGTTGGGTCGACCGGGGAAGTAGTCACTGCCTTGAGTCTACCCATTGGCCCTTCGCTAACCTCTCACCACCATGGATCAGCCTTCGAGTAAGACATTGGACACCGACCCGGAGTATCGGGCAGCTGTTGTCGATCTGCTCGCAGTATTGGCATATGGCGCACTCACCGCTTTCGAGCGGATCGCCGCTGATGCCGCAATGGCCCCCACGGTCGATGACAAGGCTGCACTTGCTGGCATGGCTACTTCGGAGTATCGGCACTTCGAAACATTACGTGACCGGTTAATTGAACTTGGGGTTTCACCCGATGTTGCGATCGCACCATTTCGGCAGCCGCTTGAAGAGTTCCACGCGCACACGGCACCAAACGACTGGCTTGAGGGCTTAGTGAAGGTCTATGTCGGTGACGGTATCGCCCTTGACTTCTATGTTGAGATCGCCAAATATCTTGACCCTGAAACAAATGCCCTGGTGCTTAGTGTCTGTGATGAGATGGGTCACTCGGCATTTGCGGTCGATCGAGTGCGTGCGGCAATCACTGCTGATCCGCGTATTGGCGGCCGACTGGCGTTGTGGGGCAGGCGCCTGGTGGGTGAGGCATTATCACAAGCTCAACGTGTTGCCGCTGAGCGCGATGCATTATCAAGTTTGCTAGTGGGCGGAGTAGATCGCCCAGGTGCTGACCTAGCCGAGATCGGCCGCATGCTTGCGCGCCTAACCGAAAACCACACCAAGCGGATGGCCGCTCTCGGCCTCGCTGCCTAACTCTTGCACGGCAAGAGCTACGAAGTACTGCCAAACCCAACGCGGCGAGTGGCCTCTGCGCCAACCTCGACATAGGCAATCTTCGTCGCCGGCACCAAGATCGTGCGGCCACGGTCATCAGTCAACGAGAGTAAGCCGCCTTTTGCGATAGCAGCTTCAACCGCTTTGATGATGTCGGCTGGTTCCTGTGAACTTTCGAGTGAAATTTCACGCGCGGTGTCTTGGACACCAATCTTGACCTCCACGGCCGGTCCTCCTGTCAAGTGTTCACCTACATTCGCTGTGCTGCGAAGAGTCGTGCTGCCAGTAGTTGTGCTGCTGATAGTCATCTCTGGCGGGCATCGTGTCAAGACGGCGAGGTTTGCTCCTCGGGTGGGTGCGATAGCGGGAATCCGCTAATGCCGCGCCAACCAAGGGAGGCGATGAGCTCGGCGGCCTCTTCGCGGCTGATGTCAGTTCGCGCGTGGCGTAACCAACGGCGAGCTGCCACCTGTGACATTCCGAGCATGCCTGACCCGAGCAAGAGTGCTTGTTGCGGGTTCAAACCGGTGTCTTCGGTGATGACATGCGCGATTTCCTGGGCAACTGCTAGGTCGGCTTGATCAACGCGTTCGCGCACCGCAGGCTCGTTGATCAGGTCACTTTCGAACACCAGCCGGTAGGCGCCTTGAGGGTCTTCGACAAATTCGAAGTAGGCCTGGACCGTGCGCTGTACTCGGACTTTATTGTCGGAAGTAGAGCGCAGCCCCGCGGTGTAGGAGGCGTGAAGCTCATCGATTCCGGCATCCAACAGCGCGAGATAAAGCTCTAATTTACTCGGAAAGTGCTGATAGAGCACCGGCTTGGACACCCCGGCACGCTCGGCGATGTCGTCCATGCCAGTTGCGTGATACCCGGCGGCGACGAACACCTCAAGGGCTGACGACAACACCTGGGTCCGACGCTCGGATTTGGGCAGGCGCCCGCTGGGCTTGGCCTCGGTCATGGTCATCCCGAAAGCCTACTCTCGAGTAACCTTTCAGTTTCCACCTTTACGGAGTCGGGGTAATCTGTCCCCTGTGGATCAACTAATTGCCCCTTGGCCTGTGGCTGAGTTCTGGCTGCCATCCTGCTCGATGTCGGTTCGCCATGCCCCGGCATTAACAGCAGGGGCCCCGGCCGCGGTATTTATCCATGGGCTGGGTGGGTCCGCCCTTAACTGGACCGACTTAATGGAAGACCTCCGCACCGAAGTCGACGGTTGGGCCGTCGACCTTGGCGGCTTCGGACAGTCGCCACCACCGCGCAATGGTGACATGAGTCCGGCCGGCCACGCGGCTTGCGTTATCGAATTCATCGAACGTGAGCTGCAAGCTCCGGTGCACATCTTCGGCAACTCACTCGGTGGCGCGGTGGCGTTGCAACTGGCCGCCCGCCGCCCAGATCTAGTGCGCTCGCTGACCTTGATCTCACCAGCACTTCCAGCCATGCGTCCGACCAAGGCCAATGTGCACCTTCCGGTCATTGCGGTGCCGGGCCTCGGCGAGAAATTGATTACGAAATATCTTGAACTCGATGCCGGTGCCCGCGTAAGAAGCACCATGAACACCTGCTTAGCCGAACCTGGGCGGTTGCCTATTCAGCGAGTAGATGAAGCCATCGACGAGGCCCGAAATCGCGATCACCTCGCCTACGCTTGCGATGCATTTTTGAGTTCATTACGCGGCCTGCTTCGAACCTTCATCGATGTTGGGCCGAATCGACCATGGAAGTTAGCTGAGCGCGTTCAGTGTGAGACGTTAGTTGTCTATGGCAAAAAGGATCCTTTAGTTGACGCTAGTGCCGCTCATCGCATCACCCGGCATTTTCGTGCTGCCCATGTCATGGTGTTGCCCGACTCCGGGCACGCCGCCCAAATGGAGCACCCAGACTTAGTAGCTCGGGCATGGCGCAGGTTCTTCAAGTCGGAGTTGCCGTTAGTGGCCGAGGGGCGTTCGTCGTAAGTAGTGGTACCACCTGGCGCGGCTGAATCCCAGGAAGTTGTGCCAACGCGCAATGGAGTGAGCCTTGGTGGCTCACGGTCCAAGTTGCTACCTAACATTCCAGCATCGGCGAGCAGGTTCTGGCTTTAACCTGCTGATACCGTCAAAAATCGTCCCAGGAATGACGGTTCGAGCAGGTTCAAGGTCGACGCGTGGCGGTTCGAGCAGGTTCAAGGTCGACGCGTGGCGGTTCGAGCAGGTTCAAGGTCGACGCGTGGCGGTTCGATCAGGTTCAAGGTCGACGCGTGGCGGTTCGAGCAGGCTTAAGCCCCCGAATTCTTAAGACACCACAAACTTTTAATTGTTTTCACACACACCACGTGTACTGATTACTATACAGGAATTATCCAGCCGCCAAATCATTTTGGTGAATTTGATGCCCCGCAGGGATATTGCAGCTCCAGTTAGTTCAGCGCCATCTGATCGTCTCGCACTCGGTGTGGGCTGGGTACGCCCGGGTGTGGCCGGTATCGGCGGCACCCTAAACCCCTCCAGTATCGGCGGCACCCCACCCTTTTCAGGATATTACTGCTTTGAGGGTAATGAAGAGTAGCACCCTTGCCTACCACTAGGTGGGGTGTTTAAACCCTGTTGCTGGCCCCTGACCACTCGCGGTTGGGGGCCAGTTTTTTTGCGGTGTGTAGTTATCCACAACTAGCTTAATTGGCAGTTGTTGAATGGTGCGGTTTTGATTTACCTTCTTGGTATCAGGTCCCCCGCCTGGGCGTGGAGGTCATTGACCTTCGCTCGCATTAGGTCTTGCCGCATGGTGCGGTATCGGGTTCGGGGGTCACATGGATACCGGTCTTTCGGTAGCGGCGCATGTTGAGGCGCAAGTGCGTTCGGTGATTCGCTGCCGGGGTATTGATCCGATGCGTGAACCTGAGGTTGTTCACGAAGTCATCGCTGAGTGCATCGGCGATGTGCTCGCTACTGATTCCTCATCGCAGTTGCATTCACTTGCTGATCTTGTGGTAGTTGCGAAAGAAGTTCATCATGCGGTGGCGGGATTTGGCCCGTTGCAGCAATTCTTTGATGACCCAACCGTTGAAGAGTTGTGGATCAATGAACCGGGCCGAGTTTTCATTGCTCGCGAGGGTCGCAGTGAACTTACGACGGTAGTTTTAACCGATAGTGATGTCCGTGATCTGGTCGAGCGCATGCTTCGGGCTTCTGGGCGCCGACTTGACTTAAGTAATCCATTTGTTGACGCGATGTTGCCAGACGGAAGCCGCCTTCATGTTGTGATCCCGGATATCACCCGTGCCCACTGGGCAATAAACGTTAGGCGATTTGTTGTTGCGGCACATCATGTGCACGACTTGGTGGCCAAAGGTACTTTGAATATGCAGGCCGCTGACTTCCTGGAAGCAGCAGTGATCAGCGGACTCAACATTTTGGTAGCCGGGGGCACGCAAGCTGGCAAAACAACTTTCCTCAACGCACTTTTAGGTTGCGTACCCAGCAGCGAACGGATCGTGTCCTGCGAAGAAGTATTCGAAATCAGATTATCTCACCCGGATTGGGTGCCAATGCAGACTCGTGATGCCAGCCTCGAAGGTACCGGCGAGGTGCCGCTGCGGCGTTTGGTGCGCGAGGCGTTGCGCATGCGCCCCACCAGGTTGGTGGTTGGCGAGGTTAGGCAAGCCGAGGCATTAGATCTGCTTGTGGCGATGAACAGCGGTATGCCATCGATGGCAACCTTGCACGCAAACAGTGGCCGTGAGGCGGTGACAAAGTTATGCACCCTGCCGCTATTGGCTGGGCAGAACATCTCCGGTGATTTCGTGGTGCCTACAGTTGCCGGTTGCGTTGACATCGTTGTTCACTTGGCAACAGATCATGAAGGGGCAAGACGCGTCCGTGAAATTATCGCCCTACCTGGGCGGGTCGAAAATGGCGTTGTAGAAGTAGCCGACATCTTTGTCGATCGCGGTACCGGACTCGTGCGTGCTGGCGGCTTTCCACCCCACCCCGAAAGATTTGCGCGGCGCGGATTCGATCTAGCCAAATTGCTCGAGTCTGCGGTTGATTTTACGGCTGCACGTGGGCGGGCCGCCTAGTGAGTATTTTCTAATGGGTGCGGTCATTGGGCTATTAGTTGGCACAGGGGCGGTCTTGGTCATGCTGTCGTTCTCCGATCGAGATGACAAGAAACCGGCACGCTCTCGCCGGGTTGGAGCACTGGCAAGGTTGGTCGAGCGATCCGGAATCCCGCGGCTCACTTCGGCAAACCTAATCGGGGCTTGTTTCGCGGCTGCAATGATCGCAGGTTCGGCAACCTTGATAGTCACCGCAGTCCCAATGGTCGCCTTGATGGCGGCTGCTGTCGCTGGGTATCTACCGTTCCTGATGATTAAGCGGCGGGTGAGTGCACGGGCAAAAGCCCTACGGGTGTCGTGGCCCGATGCTGTTGACGCACTGGTGTCGGCGGTGCGAGCAGGTATGTCGCTCCCCGAGGCCCTTATAGATCTCGCTCGACGTGGGCCAGAGCCACTTCGCCCGTCATTCGCCGCTTTCGCTGCGGAGCATCGAGCTACCGGCTCGTTCGTATCGGCGCTTACCGTCTTGCAAGATCATCTCGCTGACCCGGTGGCTGACAGAGTGATTGCCTCGCTTCGGATCGCCCGTGAAGTCGGCGGCACTGACTTGGGCACGGTTTTGCGTACCTTGAGCACGCTACTTCGAGAGGATGCGCGAACGCGCGGTGATATTGAAGCGCGCCAGAGCTGGACGGTTTCAGCAGCTCGGATGGCAGTCGCAGCTCCCTGGATCACCTTGGCGATGTTATGCACGAGGCCGGAGGCGGTCGCGGCATACAACTCTTGGAGCGGTGCATTAGTGATTGCGCTAGCCGGGGTGCTTTCGGTAGCCGCATACCGCGTAATGCTGGCAATAGGCCGGCTACCGATCGAACCTCGGATGATCACATGAGTAGTAATTCAATCGGCGCCATCATCGGGCTACTTTTCGCCGGGGGATTACTTCTGGTGGTTTCGCGCCTAGGGGCAACGCGCAAATTGAAAATAGCGCAGCGTATTGCACCTTTCATTGGCCGCCGCGATGCCCGTCAAGATGATCAATCCGCGGTCGGCGCCTTATTGGTGCTGTTTAAGCCGCGCGTGTTCACCCGCAAGAGCGACTCAGCGCTTTCCATGCGACTTGGCCGCGCTGGGCGAGGTGCTGAACTGGATCGTTATCGACTCGACCAGGTGCTCTTCTCAGCCATCGGGGTGATCGCCGGCGGCGTCGTGGGTTTGCTTTTGATTGCAAAAGGTGCACCAGCGATTGGCGTGGTGTTACTGGCGGCGCTGGGGGCCGTGGGTGGAGTACTTGGTGCAGATCGGCGTCTAGTTACGCAAGGCAAGAATCGGCAGCGCCGAATCGGGCAGCAACTGCCGACGGTTGCTGAACTACTCGCATTCGCGGTGGCAGCGGGGGAGTCTCCCGTCGTTGCACTTGAAAGAGTCGCGCACACGACCACCGGAGATCTCTCCGATGAGATCCGGGTGGCTATTGCAGATCTACATGCCGGTTTCACTCTGGATCAAGCGTTGCGTGGCATAGCTGATCGAACCGGGAGTCCAGATGTCGAACGTTTTGTCGACGGGCTGATTGTTTCTTTGGAGCGCGGCACCCCCCTCGCTGAAGTACTTCGTGCCCAAGCGGCTGATGCGCGCGCGGCGGACCGCCGGGCTCTCATGGAGATTGCTGGCCGGAAAGACGTTGCGATGTTGATCCCCGTCGTCTTCTTCATCTTGCCGACCGTCGTTTTGATCGCCCTATTTCCGGGCATCCGCAGCCTGCAACTGGTGGTGCCATAAATGAGCTTCCAAAGTAAGTGCCAATTCACCAACAGTAAAAAGGAGAAGGAAATGTTCATCACTACCCGTATGTACAGCGCTCTCGTAGCGCGACTTCAAACCATCACCGACGAGCGGGGTGATGTGCCAGGTTGGGTGCTTGTATCTGTCATGACCGCCGGTTTAGTTACCGCAATCTGGCTGGTTGCAGATGACCAATTGACGTCAGTCCTGAATCGATCACTGTCGTCCATCTCTGCCCCGTGATTGGTTGAAGATGCGAACTGATTTCCAGGAGCACCGCCTGCGTGTCCGAAGGCTAAAGGCTCGACTGCGACAGGATCAAGGGGGCAACGCGACGGTTGAGTTTGCACTCGTTGCACCCATCTTGCTCGCGGTAGCACTGGCTGTTTTACAACTCGCGCTCGCATTGCATGTGCGGGCAACATTGACGGCGGCTGCGGCCGAGGGGGCCAGAGCCGCGGCTTTGGCCGGATCCGATCTGGCGGCCGGTGAGCGTCGCGCAAGGGCGATTTTACAGGAGAACATTGCAGCTGGTGTCGTGCAAGACATCACGGTGCAGCGCGAGTGGCACGGGGGAGCACTCGTTATATCAGTTGAAATCGAGGCCGCATTACCGCTGGTTGGGCTATATGGGCCCACGCAGATGTCTGTGATCGGCCACGCGCTTCAGGAGCACGCGTGAGCGCAATTCGCGAACGGCTTCGCAACCCATGGTCGGCTGATGATGGAAATGCGGTTATCGAGTTTCTTATTATCGGGGTTCTGGTCCTAATTCCAATGGCCTATTTGGTGTTATGTGTTATGCGCGTTCAGGCTGCAGCATTTGCTTCTACCCAGGCTGTGCGCGAGGCGGGACGAGCCTTCAATTCGGCTGACTCTGTCAGTCAAGGTCAAGTTTCTGCTCGCACGGCAGCCAGATTGGCCTTTTCGGACCAAGGTTTTGAATTCCCGGAGTCGGCTCTTCGCATTAGTTGCCCGGCATCACCATGTTTAGCTCCGGGCAGTGTGGCAGAGGTGTCACTGAACTGGCAGGTGCTCCTACCGTGGATTCCGGCCGGTCTAACAAGTGAGGCCTCGGTCCCGATCGAGGTGCATCATCTTGCCCCCGTAGATGATTATCGAGTGAACGAATGAGAATCAGAGATAGAGTTACTGAATGCGGCGATGAGCGCGGCAGTGTGCTGCTTCTTGGTGTCGGCTTTGTCATTGTGTGCCTACTTGCGATTGCAGTGGTCACCGATGTATCGGCAGCTTTTTTGCAGCGACGTAGCCTGATGTCACTTGCCGATGCCGCGGCAATTGCTGGAGCCCAAGCCATAGACCAAGGCGCGTATTACGCCAATGGGGCTAGTGTCGGAACTCGACTCAATCCAGGATTAGTGCGCTCCGCGGCGGCGGCCCATTTGGCGCGTACTAATGCCGCATCGAGCATCCCCGGTCTGCATATCGAAAGGATCAGCTCCGACGGAGTGCACGTACTTGTTGCCCTCAGTGCCCCCTTGCGGTTGCCGTTCTTTGGGCCTGTTCACCAAGAGTTTGCTCACGTCGAGGCCTCGGCCCGACTCGATTACCGCCCCAGCCCCTGAACCGAAACGCATCGTAACCGTAGGGTGGTGGCTTGTGACCCCCTTAGCAGCCCAAGAGCGAATGGCTTCCTTGGCAACAACGCTGTCGAGCATTGAAACGGTCTTGAACCTGCCCGCGATGCGCGAGGCGATCGTGGATTTAGAGGCCCAGGCCTCGGCCCCTGACCTTTGGGATGACCAAGATCGGGCGCAGCAGGTCACTTCGCGGCTTTCATTCGTTCAAGGTGAAGTGCGGCGGGTTGAAAACCTCCGCCGGCGCTTTGATGACCTCCCGATCCTTTATGAACTTGCCGACGATGAGGGTGATGCCGGTGCCCTCGCGGACGCTGATAAGGAACTTGAATCAATGCAGGCAGCCATCGATGAGCTTGAGGTCCGCACCCTTTTATCCGGTGAGTACGACTCGCGCGAGGCGCTGATCACCATCCGAGCCGAGGCCGGTGGCGTTGATGCCGCTGACTGGGCCGAAATGCTGCTGCGGATGTATTCGCGATATTGCGAGCGGCATAACTGGTCACTTGAAGTTTATGAGACTTCCTACGCTGAAGAAGCTGGCATTAAGTCGGCCACATTCGCGGTGAAGGCCCCCTACGCCTATGGCACCCTTTCGGTCGAGCAGGGCACTCATCGCTTGGTGCGTATCTCGCCATTTGATAATCAAGGGCGCCGCCAAACCTCATTTGCGGGCGTTGAGGTAATCCCGGTGATAGCGCAAGCCGAGAGCATCGACATCCCGGAAGATGATTTGCGAGTCGATGTTTATAGGTCAAGTGGCCCCGGTGGCCAAGGGGTTAACACCACCGACTCTGCGGTGCGCCTTACACATATTCCAACCGGTGTAGTGGTGTCGTGCCAAAATGAGCGTTCACAATTGCAAAACCGCGCCACTGCGATGGCGGTACTACAGGCGAAATTACTCGAGCGCCGCCGGCAAGAAGATAGAGCCAAAATGGATGCGCTCAAGGGTGATTCGACCGGGTCGTGGGGCAATCAGATGCGCTCGTATGTGCTTCACCCTTATCAAATGGTTAAAGACCTTCGCACCGAGGAGGAAACCGGAAATACGGCCGCGGTTCTCGATGGCGAGATAGATGCCTTTATTGAGGCCGGAATCCGGTGGCGCAAGCAGCAGTCCGCCTGATTTGGGGCACCTTCGCATAGACTGCGTACGTGATCCTGTTCGACGGAGTTACCAAGCTCTACGCAAATCAAGAGCGCCCTGCCTTGGACGAGGTTTCCCTTGAGATCGAAAAGGGTGAGTTCGTTTTCCTGGTTGGCCCATCGGGCTCAGGTAAGTCCACCTTCTTGCGTTTAGTGCTGCGTGAGGAGCGCCCGACTAAAGGCCAGGTTTGGGTTGCGGGCAAAGAGTTGAATCGACTTTCAAATTGGAAGATCCCAGCGTTACGACGACAGATTGGCACAGTGTTTCAGGATTTCCGGTTGCTTCCGAATAAGACCGTTGCCGAAAATGTCGCCTTCGCACTTG
>NSHP01000066.1 GCA_002737125.1 Actinomycetota bacterium
AACTCCTACTTCACCTTCCCACTGTTTTCGGGTTTGGGTGGTTACGTCTTCGGCAAGGACACTTCTGGCAGTTTGAATCCTTATGATGTTGGCGTTTATAACTCAGTTTTCCGCAAGAACGCGAAAATTATAGATGGCTGGAACAGCACCGGTTTGATCAATTCGTCGGTTGATGTGGTGGCTGCTGAAGAAGCTTTTAAAGCGGGTCGTGCGCCATTTTGGATTACTGGCCCGTGGAGTGCTTCGACATTGCAGGCGCTGAAGTTCAAGTACTTCATTTCGCCGGTGCCAGGAGTTAATGCCGCAGTTGCAATGGCTCCACTTCTTGGAATCAAGGGTTTCATGGCCACTTCGTATGCGGAAGCGCATGGGGTGAGTGATGTCGTCCCTAGCCTGGTGGTTAAGAAACTCAGCGGTTCAACCTTCCAGTCGAATATGGCGGCAATATCTTTGCGCGCGCCGGCGAATAAGAACTCGACATATAGCACTTCAATCGGCGGCCGGTTGGCGCGAGCATTCGGCACGGCTGGGGTCGATGGGGTGCCGATGCCAAATATCCCGCAGGCATCGTCAGTTTGGGGCCCGCTGAGCACCGCATGGGCGAAATCCACCAGTGGTCCAGAGGCAACCCCCGCGAAGAAGGCATTTTCGGCGGCTCAGGATGAAATACAAAAAGCAATTGGCTAATTGCTGTTTGCTTCTTGCCTAAGTGCCTTGCTCGTTAGGGCGACTCGCAATAACAACCACGAGATAAATGTAATAGCTAGTAAGAAAATGCCAGTGCGGGTTTGAAGGTCACCATTGACTATTGCACGCACGCCGAACACCACCACCGCGGCGATAAAAACCAATTGCACCCAAGTTAAAAAAACGAAACAGCCATTCGTAATCACTTCAAGAATAGTTAATCCGATCAGCAGTAGTACAATCGCGATGGCGAATAAGCCAGCACTATTCGCTTGAGCCGTTCCTGTGTCGGTAGATGCAAACTTTGCTATTACATCAGATGCCGCCGTTATTCCGAAAAGTAGGATGAAATTTGCGAAGACCGTAATTCTCCATAGTCTGGGGTGTGCGGGTTTGCGCTTACCGAAAACACCGTCGAAATATGAAATCGCGAGTGCGAAGGAAAAAATTAGGAGCAGGAAGAAGAAACGGTAGTCGGCTCCTTGGGTAGAGCTCGTGAGTACTACTACCAAGTGAGAAAAAGTTTCACCAACTGCGACTATAAAGAGCAATCCAAGTCGTTCGCTTAGATGGTCGGTGTGCAATGGGAAGTTGCCGCCCGCGTGGTGCAGGAATGAAATCAGTATTGGCGCCATGGTGACAACGAGTGACAAGGTAATGACGCTAAAAAGCATGTCCTCTGATAGTAGAGTTCCGGCAAAACAAAACAAAGCCCCAATCAGGGGGCTTGAGATTGCGATCTTGAGGCCAGGGACCGACTGGCCGACCTGGATGCGGGCGAGCGCGTACATGCCACTGATGGTGATCAAGACGAACCCCAAGCCAATTAGGCCGCCTTGCCAGCCAATTAAGTTGCCTTCGTTGACGGAAATGGCGGTCAGCAGGATGCCTGACATCTGAATTAGGAGCAGTATTCGGTAGGCGACGCCCTCGATTGCGAATCGATTGTGGATCAGCGTAGTTAGTAGCCAGATGCTGTACAAAGTGGCGAGACAGAGAACTGCAAAAAGAGACGTTGTTGCACTAGGGTTTGCGATGAAAGAATCGTTGGAGGCAGCAAGTGCGGCCACTGCCGCAAGGTCGTAGAAAAGCTCGAGCCAACCGGGTTTGCGGTCATCATCAAGGTCACTTTCAAATTTATTGAACATTTGGCGTTGTTCTCAATCCTAGTTTCGGTTTGCTTGGGTAGTAGTGACATCGCTAAGCACATAGGAGAGTAACTCACGGCCGTGGTCTGATGCAGTTGAAATATCGGCCGCGTGGATATCGACATTGTGTAGCGACTGTAATCGAAGGGCATCTCCGTCTAAATATTTATTCGGGAATACGCCCGCGAAAGCGAATCCGAGTGAAGTTAGATCGGCATCCAGAATGATTTCAGTGGCAGGGTCATTAAGTGGCAGGTCTAGGTAAACGGCGTCGCGGCCGGCATGAGTCACGAGTTCCTCACGGGCTTTCAACACCACCTTACTGAGATCACGACCAGGTTGGTGGACGGTGATGATTGCTAGGTTGTGGTCCTCTTTATGCGAAATCATCATGCTAGTTGACTCGCCGATTCCACGCACGTTTAGATGGCTGGCTTTCACGACCCTGCCGCTTATTCCAGTTGCGGTAACAATGTTTTCGATGATGCCTCGATGGCGTGTTGGTGCGTAAATAGGTCGATCGTGCCCGTCATTCTCCTTTAGATAAAACAGCGCAACCGATTGACGACGAGTATCCTTGGCCAGCGCGGCATCATTGCTGACGGAGTCGGGTATCCACCCGAGTAAGAATCCAGTTTCATGGGCACCGAGATCAATATTGGCCTTTTGGCTATATGGATGCGCAGCGGTTGCCTCACTGAAAATCCCCAACACGCCCTGCCCTTTGGCCCAGAGCGCCGCGTACTGCTTCATGGAAGTAAATAGGTGGTGGCCGCGAGCGGCCTCGGTGACCACTGCTACCCCTGCGTGCAAGACGGATGCATCAGGTTCCTCGCGCATTAGCGCCATATGTCCCGCAACGGTGCCATCAGAAAGCACCCCGATCGTGCTTATCAGGGCGCCGGCTTCAATGCGCTGGGAAATTTCTGCTGGCTCGTATACCCAATCGGCGTCGTAGGTTGAACCGTAGGCGTCGGTTACTAAGTCAGTGAGGATGTGCGCCTCGTCGGCGCGCAGGAAGCGAATTTCCACGTCGTCCATTTTTATATTATGCCGGCTTAGCTAGGCACCGGTGCTTAGGACCGTGTCTATGAGTCTGGCCAAGTCGAGATCGAGCTCGGTTAGGCACCCGGTGCTATGCGTGATGAGAGATATCCGCAAAGTCCGCCAGCGGATATCGATATCCGGGTGGTGGTCAAGTGACTCTGCCGCATCCGCGATGGCAACAACCCAGGTGATGGCGATCGCATAAGTAGGAGCCTCGATCTCGCGGATCAATTTGCCGCCGCGGATATGCCAATCTGGTAAGGTGGCAACTAGTTGCGAGAGTTGATTTTTGGTTAATATTTGAGAATACACAGGTTACTTGTACCACAAATTGCATGCATTAGTACGTCTTACGAATTTGATGGTAAGCCTAAATAGCAAATGTATCGTGCGGCTAAATCGTGATCCCGCGTAGTGCCTCAAGTCAAATTGCCCGCAAAACCTGGGTCCGTTCAGCTGGCTTTGACTTGGATGCCTTTGCGAATGTCGATTAGGGCACTGGGGATCGAGGCGAGGTGCAGCTGCTCGGTCTTGTCCTTTGCGAGTTTGAGGAGCATGACCTTCAGGCCGGCGATCTCTCGACCGATCGCCGCGGGCCGCCAGAGCCTGTACAGCACGCGTAATTCGACGTCGGTGTCGTTGCGGTAATAGAACCCGTACTTGAGGACCAGGTGATTTTTCTTCGATCAGATGGTCGCCTGATCGTTCTTCTTGTAGAGCCGGGGCCTGGTGAAGAAGATCGTCAGGTCCGCGGCCCAGGCGATGACCGCGTGATTGGGGAATTCCGGCCCGTTGTCGAAATCCAGTCCTCCGCACGAGACTTCATAGAAAACTCGATCTCCATGCCCAAGAATGCTCACCGTCACGCTGGCATTCCTAGGTGAGGCACGGAGAGACTTTTACTGGCACTTTTCATGAGTCTCATCGAGACCTATAAGTTATAGGTGTTGAGGGGTACCCTCTCACCCCTCCGTCTAACGAGGGCTTGGAAGTTGGATCGGTGAAAGGTGCAGGTATGCGGCCGCTGGCTGATGTGCGCATCTTGGGCATCGAACAATATGGAGCTGGCCCATTCGGAAGCATGCTTTTGGCTGATTTAGGAGCCGAAGTTATCAAGATTGAGGACCCGAGTGTCGGGGGGGATGTTGGTCGCTATGTGCCACCCTTTGCGGAGGGGGAAGATTCCTTATTTTTCGAATCTTTTAACAGAAATAAGCGGTCCCTTTCACTAGATCTGTCAACAACTTCTGGGGTGAAAGTCTTCGAAGATTTGGTTCGAGTAAGTGACGCCGTTTACTCGAACCTTCGAGGTGACGTCCCGGGGAAGATGGGTCTAACCTATGCGAGTTTGAAGCACCTAAATCCGGCTATTGTGTGCTGTAGTTTGAGCGGATTTGGGATGACCGGTCCACGGTCAACCGAGCCAGGTTACGACTACATTCTGCAAGGCCTAGCAGGTTGGATGAGTATCACGGGAGATCCAGGTGGTCCCCCCACCAAATCGGGCTTGTCGCTGGTTGACTATTCGGGTGGGCTAGTTGCCGCAGTTAGTCTCCTTTCCGGACTGCATGCAGCGCGTCGTGACGGGGTGGGAGGAGATTGCGACATTTCCCTTTATGACACAGCCATATCAATGCTGACATATGTCGCGACATGGAACCTTAACGGTGGATTTGAGCCAGTGCGGACCCGAAACTCTGCGCACCCTTCGCTAGTGCCATTTCAAGCCTTTTTGGCTTCAGATGGATGGGTTGTTGTCGGGTGCGCGAAGGAAAAGTTCTGGCACAGACTCGCGAAAGCTGTAGGCCATCCGGAGTGGATTTTTGATCCACGCTACCTAACCTTTTCCGAGCGTGCGGAAAACAGCGAGCCGTTGCTGAGAGACTTAGAGGGGATATTTCGCCGCAAAAGCGTTACGCATTGGGTGTCAATACTGGGTAAGGCGGGCGTCCCAGTAGGCCCGGTCAACGACGTTGCGCAAGCACTTAGTGACCCACATACACTTGCCAGAAAGTTGATAGTCGAAACTGAGCACCCAAGATTTGGAAAGGTAAGGCAGGTAGCTTCCCCTGCTGGCTTTGGTACTGATGAAAGGGAATATCGGCGGGCGCCAATGCGTAATGAGGACTTTTCTTATGTTGCCCGTGAATTACTCGGATACCAAGAAGAAGAGATTACTAATTTTGTGGAGTTAGGTGCTTTCGGAGCGGGCATGGAGCAGCACACGAATCCTGAACAAAGCAATTATTCGAGGGAAACGTGACAGTCTCACACCAGCTAGCCCGGTGGACAACGGATCAAAATGCAAGTGGAATTCCTGACCAAGTCTTGACGGTAGCCAAGGGCTATTTCCTAGATGGCATTGTAGTAGCGATAGCTGCTCGGCGTGGATACTGCGGAAATGCAGGGGTAAGAGTAGCTAGATCACTTGGCGGCCTGCCGGGGGCAAAAATTCTTGGCCCCAGGGACACAGTAGGGATTGCCGCCGCCGCATTCGCAAATGGCAGACTGCGGCATGCACTAGATTACGATGACACGCATGCTGGTGGGTTAATCCATGCTTCAGCCGTAAAACTTCCAGTAGCGCTTGCCGTGGGGCAGGAATGCGGTTCGACTGGATCCAAGTTCTCCAGGCGGCAGTGATTGGCTACGAAACAGTTTGCCGACTCTTTTCTCCTGCAGAATCCGTGAATCTGAGATTGAAGGAACAATTGTGGACTTTGAATTAGACGAACAGCAGATGGATTTTCGCCGGGCACTCCGGGACTTCGTCGATAGGGAGATAATCCCAGTGGCCTCGGAGTGGGAAAGATCAGGAAGATATCCCACGGAGATTGTCGAACATCTAAAGACGATGGGACTCTTCGGAATGACCACACCGGAGGAGTACGGCGGACTAAACCTTGACATGGTTTCGTTCGCACTTGTTTACGAAGAAATTGCGCGCGGGTGGATGGGAATCGCTGGAATTCTGGGTAGTCACAATCTTTCTTGCTGGATGATCTCCCACCACGGAAGTGACGAGCAAAAGGACCGCCTCCTCCCGTTGCTTGCGTCGGGCGAATTCAGGACAGGTATTGGCCTGACTGAGCCCGGGGCTGGAACTGATTTACAAGGTATCGCCACTACTGCCCGACTTGAAGGTGACTGCTATGTGGTAAATGGAACTAAGACTTGGATCACCAACGCTCGCCACGCAGACGTGCTGCCCGTCCTTGTTAAAACTGATGTTTCCGCTGTGCCTCGACACCGAGGTATGAGTGTCCTCCTGATCGACTGCAAGAGTGACGGCTTTTCAGTAAGCAAAGACTTGGGTAAGTTGGGGTACAAGGGGACTGAGTCGTGCGAGGTGGTTCTCGATAACGTAATCGTTCCGCAGACTGACCTACTTGGTGGTGTCGAGGGCAAGGGGATGCAGCAGGTACTTTCGGGCCTTGAAATTGGACGAATCAACATCGCGGCTCGGAGTGTAGGGATAGCTCAAGCCGCGCTAGACGCTTCGCTTGCTTACGCTAAACAGCGGACGGCTTTCGGTCAGGCAATTACTGAATTCCAGGCTATTCAACTCAAGCTTGCTGACATGGCCACTGAGTTGCAGGCGGCTCGACTCATGACCTACTGGGCGGCATCTATGGCTGATGGCGGCGCCCGTGTTGACATGCAATCTGGGATGGCGAAATATTTTGCATCTGAAGTCGCTATCAAAGCGTCGCTCGAGGCGATGAGGATACATGGCGGATACGGCTACTCAACTGAGTACGTTGTCGAGCGCTTGTACCGAGATGCGCCGCTCATGAGCATAGGTGAAGGCACGAATGACATAATGCGAACGGTCATCGCGAAGGCGCTTGTTGCGGGTACTGGCGTTATCACGTGATAAAATGCGCCCGGGGCATGACGCAGTTACGGCGATGATGCTTGGCTCACGTGCCGCCCGGATTATGGGGCGAGCCTGCACTCACCCAAACCAAGTTGCGGTAGCGAATGAAGTGTTAACACCAAGTGAATCTGAAGTTGCACAGGGGCAGAACATGATGCACTCGGTGGCACTGGCTCTTGGGAATGGTGACGGGGTGGCTTTAGCTGATCGCGGACAACTTATCGATGCGGCTAACACTCGTAAGGCTCGACGGGTGCTAGCGCCGGTGAGGTGCAGCGGAATCCGAAGAACTCAGGGGGCTTTCCTAGTTCAACCCGAAAGATGAATGGTCTCCTGCGAGTGGCGGCAGATTCGGGTACCAGGTTCAAGCGGGGACGTTTCTTTTTCTACTAATCGGTGCGCCAAATCGCCAGATCGGGTGGCAAGTGGGAGACTCCAGTATGTCAACAGCCACGGCCACCGCCGCCGAAATCCCGGTCGCACCTGACCAACTCCGCAAATTGCGCCGGCTAAATGTCATTGCCGGCTTTGCGCACCTGCTGCAGATGATCGCTGTCTTGGCTTTGACCAATGACTTCGTGCTGCCGGTGACGGCGACCTACATGACCGGCCCGCCCGGAAGTCCGCTCGGTGATCCAACAGTGCTCTTCGACTCACGTGTCGGCTGGGGCGTTGCTCTCTTCTTCGGCCTGTCGGCGCTGTTCCACTTCTTGGTAGCGAGCCCAATGTTCTACAGCAGGTACGCCAATGGGCTGGCCCATCAGCGCAACTATTTCAGGTGGGTTGAGTATTCGATCAGCTCATCGGTGATGATCGTGCTGATCGCCCAGATTTGCGGTATCGCTGATGCGGCCGCCTTGCTAGCGATCTTTGGGGTCAACGCTTCAATGATTTTGTTCGGCTGGTTGCAAGAGAAGTACGAGACACCAGGCTCAGGTGGCTGGATGCCTTTCATCTTCGGCTGCATCGCGGGCATCGTGCCCTGGTTGGCGATCTTGATCTATGTGATTTCACCGGGAGCACCCGGTGAGCTGTCACCGCCGGCATTTGTGTACGTAATCATCATTTCCCTATTTATCTTCTTCAATATCTTCGCGCTGGTGCAATGGCTGCAATACAAAAAGGTTGGCAGGTGGGCGAACTACCTGGCCGGGGAGCGCAGTTACATCGTGCTGAGCCTGGTGGCAAAGTCGCTGCTGGCTTGGCAGATCTTTGCTGGCACCTTGGCCCCTTGACTACGCTCTACTTGTGCGAGGTAGTGGAACAATCCTAAATATGGTCGCGATCCTCATTGGATCGGGCCTCGGTGTACTTATTGGCCACCGGCTACCGCAGCGCGCCCGCGACACCGTCACCGATGCCCTGGGCCTTGTCACCTTAGTTATCGGGGCCTTGAGCATCGTTGCGCTGACTAGCACAGCTTTTTCTGATTCAGTTGGAACGGCAGCCCCGCTGCTGATCGTGCTTGGGGCGCTGGTTATCGGCGGCATCATCGGGTCACTACTGCAAATCGAGCTTCGGTTAGAGCAGGTTGGCAGTTGGCTGCAGCGCAAGTTGAGCCGGACGGGCAAAAGTGAATCAGCGGACAAACGCAAGCGGTTCGTTGAAGGTTTCGTAGATGCCTCACTCGTATTTTGTATCGGCCCGCTGACAATACTTGGTGCACTAAATGATGGTCTTGGTCTAGGTATCGAGCAACTGGTGTTGAAATCAACCCTTGACGGATTCGCGTCCCTCGCCTTTGCCGCCTCCTTGGGCTGGGGTGTTGCGCTTTCCGCGCTATCGGTTGGCGTAGTGCAGGGTGCTTTCACGATTTTGGGCGCCCTCGTGGGCTCGGTGCTGTCAGCGGCTTTGATTGATGCGATCACCGCGACCGGTGGCGTCCTGCTTCTCGGGGTGGGTCTTCGCCTGTTGAAGATTAAGTCGGTACCGGTCGGCGACATGCTGCCCGCACTGATCGTGGCACCGCTGTTGGCGGCCGCCGTCGCATTGTTCATGGGTAGGTAAGCGAGTGAGGCAAGTGGCCACCTTGCTTAAGGGTTATTCGGGCGCATGCCATCTCGCACCGACACTTTCGGTGACCTTTATGGTCAGTTTGTTGGCCTGGCGATCAGGTTGGTCTGGCTGGCAATTAGCCCTGCTAGTTGTAGCAGTTTTAACCGGCCAACTATCTGTCGGCTGGAGTAATGACGCCATCGATGCCCCGATTGATATTGCGGCTGGCCGCACCGAGAAACCGATTGTGGCCGGGGTGTTGTCAGTTCGCGGACTGTGGGTGTCGGCAGTTGCCGCACTTATCACGACGGTGGTTGCCTCTTTCATGGCCGCCGGGCTACTGGGCGGGGCGATCCAGGTAATTGCTGTTGCCAGTGCCTGGCTCTACAACCTGCGACTCTCGCGCACCACCTGGTCGTGGTTGCCTTACGCGGTTTCCTTCGCCTGTGTCGTGCCTTTTATCGCCTTCGGCCTGGACCCGCCGCAGGGTCCAGCGCTGTGGGCTATCGCGGTATTCGTCAGCACCGGGGTGGCGGCTCACCTCGCTAATGCGCTGCCGGATCTGGCCACCGACCAAGAGCACGGTCTCGGTGGATTAGTGACTCGCTTAGGTGAAGTCCGCGCGAGAAGGTTGGCGCTGGTGTTGCTCGTGCTAAGCGCCTTCATCCTGCTGATTCAAGTAGCCCAGATCAACACTGTCGCCGCCTACTTCATCCCACTTGCGACGGGTGTAGCCCTGATTTTGGCACTTCGCCCAACTCGGCGCTCGGTTTTCTTTCCGGCGGTTCAAGCTCTGGCCGCATTCGAGGTACTGGTGATTTTGGTGACAGGAGTTCCCATCACGTCATGAAGGGGCGCTGATCGTTGTGTCATGTCGCACGCTCCGCCAAATCATCTGGGTGGATACCGCAATAAGTAGCAATGCGAAGCCGATTTGCAGCACCGATCCGGAAACTCTAAATGCGAGCATCGCACCGGCGAAGGCGCCGCAGATAGCGCCAGCACCGAGGCGCAGGCCCATCGGCCAGTTAGTCAGCCCGGCACGTGATAACCGGGTCGCGCCGAGCAGCGCCGTCGGAATCATCACAAGTAGCGAAGTTCCGGAAGCGAGGAGTTGGGAGAAGCCGAAGAAGAAGATCAGGATCGGGATCAGCAAGATGCCACCGCCAACTCCGAGCATGGCCGAGAAGACACCCACCGCGAGCCCCGAGGCCAGATAACCGATTATCAGGAGGGGGGTTAGGGTGGGCACCTCACTTGCCGAAGCAGCAGGGGAGAAGAACAACATCCTCAGCGCAATCAGGATCAGTAACACCCCGAATGCCATCTGCAGTTTTCGATCCGGCAGTTTCTGCACAAAGTGCGCACCGATCCAGGCACCAGTCAGGCTCCCAATGACAATGAACAAAGACGGCAGCCAAGCAATGCTATTGGCGAGGGCATAAGAAATCACGCCCGCGATCCCACCGCAGCTGATCATGACTAGGGAGGTGGCCTGCGCCCGCTTTTGGGCGATGTGCAAGGCGATTACCAAGATCGGGACGACGATAATCCCGCCGCCGACCCCGAAAAACCCGGAGATCAACCCGGCGGCGACCCCGAGGGCGAGGTCGCGGGCAACGGTTGTCCGGGTGATGTTCATCTGATGTTCTGTTTCATTATCCTAAGGATACGGGGTTTGTTTCGCGCATCGTCAAGGTGGTGCCGTATTCTCCTGTAATGCCTATATACGCAACCCGCGCCCGCATCACACAGTCACTTCGCGCCGCCGTCGGCCTTGCCACGGCCGCACTTGCCGCTTCACCCATTGCCTCAGCTGCAACTA
>NSHP01000067.1 GCA_002737125.1 Actinomycetota bacterium
GAGGAAGAAATGCCACTTGATACTGCCACCAAGGCAGAAATTATCGCTGAATACGGCTCCAAGCCCGGCGATACCGGCTCACCCGAGGTTCAGATTGCGATGCTCACGCGCCGTATTTCGGACTTGACCGAGCACCTTAAGACTCACAAGCACGATCACCACAGCCGTCGCGGCCTACTGCTCCTAGTGGGGCAACGTCGCAGGTTGCTGCAGTACTTGGCCAAGACTGAGATCGCCCGTTACCGGACGATCATCGAACGCCTTGGTATTCGCCGCTAGCAGCAGCGGCTAAGGAACGACTGCTACAACTAAAGAACGGCACACCAGTACACACATCCGGGGCGCTCGCGCACGCGTAACGCCTGGAGTCGGTCCTCGGTAGTGACCTCCGGGAGCAATCTCCCGTGGGCCTCAATCGAAGACCGCGTCTCCCGGAAACAATGCCGCGCGCGCCCCTGTCACAGAAACAGGAGGCACCCGTGGAGGGTTCCCAGATTGCAACAGCAAAGGCCGTTATCGATAACGGCTCGTATGGCACACGCACGATCACGTTTGAAACCGGTCGTTTGGCACGTCAAGCCGCTGGTTCAGTAGCTATCTATCTCGATGAAGAAACAATGCTACTTAGCGCGACGACCGCCGGTAAGTCACCGAAGGATCAATTTGATTTCTTCCCCCTTACTGTCGATGTCGAAGAGCGGATGTATTCACTCGGCCGAATCCCTGGTTCGTTCTTCCGTCGTGAAGGACGCCCAAGTGAGGACGCGATCCTCACCTGCCGGTTGATTGACCGCCCCTTGCGTCCAACCTTCATCAAGGGTTTGCGCAACGAGGTTCAGGTCGTTATAACCGTTATGGCACTAAACCCCAATGATCTCTATGACGTTGTCGCCATCAACGGCGCATCGGCATCAACTCAGCTTTCCGGCCTACCTTTTAGCGGGCCGATCGGTGGCGTGCGAGTAGCACTCATCGGTGAGCAGTGGGTTGGGTTCCCGACCCATGAGCAACTTGCTGATGCAGTTTTCGACATGGTGGTAGCGGGCCGGATCGCCGGTGACGATGTCGCGATCATGATGGTCGAAGCTGAGGCCACTGACCGCACGATCGAGCTCATCGCCGGTGGTGCAACCGCACCTACCGAGGCAGTGGTAGCTGAAGGGCTCGAAGCGGCCAAGCCATTTATTCGCGCACTTTGTGAAGCTCAGATCACGCTAGCCAAGGCCGCTGCCAAGCCCACGGTTGATTTCCCAATCTTCCTTGAGTATCAAAGCGATGCCTATGACGCAGTCGATAAGAGCGCGAATGAATCAGTTCGCAAGGCACTAACCATTGTTAGCAAGGCTGATCGCGAGGAGCGTCTTGACGAGATCAAGGGTGAGGTGCTCGCCGAACTCGGTGGATCATTCACGGGTCGCGAGAAGGAGCTTTCGGCTGCGCTCCGGTCGGTCACTAAGTCATGTGTGCGCGACCGGGTACTTCGTGACAAGGTGCGCATTGACGGCCGTGGGTTGACCGATATCCGTACTCTATCCGCAGAGGTGCAGGTGCTGCCGCGCGTTCATGGGTCTGCATTGTTCGAGCGCGGTGAAACCCAGATCCTTGGTGTTACCACCTTGAACATGTTGCGCATGGAGCAGCAACTTGACACCTTGAATCCGGAGAATCGGAAGCGCTACATGCATAACTACAACTTCCCGCCTTACTCAACAGGCGAAACGGGTCGTGTAGGTTCGCCCAAGCGGCGCGAAATCGGCCACGGTGCACTAGCCGAGCGGGCTTTGATCCCGGTGCTGCCATCGCGTTCAGAGTTCCCGTACGCCATCCGCCAGGTCTCCGAAGCCCTCGGGTCCAACGGCTCCACCTCGATGGGTTCGGTGTGCGCATCGACGATGTCGCTGCTCAACGCTGGGGTGCCACTGCGGGCACCGGTAGCGGGTATTGCAATGGGCTTGATCTCCGGTGAGGTTGACGGCAAGATCGAGTACGTCGCTCTGACCGATATTCTGGGAGCCGAAGATGCCTTCGGTGATATGGACTTCAAAGTTGCTGGCACCAAAGATTTCGTCACGGCACTGCAACTTGACACCAAGCTTGATGGCATCCCAGCATCTGTTCTTGCTGGTGCGCTGACCCAGGCGCACAATGCGCGGCTGGCAATTCTGGAAGTCATGAATGAGGCCATCGACAGCCCAGACGAGATGGCGGCTACCGCACCTCGCGTGATTTCAATCAAGATCCCGGTTGACAAGATAGGTGAGGTGATTGGCCCGAAGGGCAAGATCATCAATCAGATCCAAGAAGAGACTGGCGCTGATATCTCGATCGAAGACGACGGCACGATCTACATCGGGGCAACCGATGGACCATCGGCCGAAGCTGCTCGCTCGCAGATCAATCAGATCGCCAACCCGACGATGCCCGAGGTTGGCGAACGCTACCTGGGCACCGTCGTTAAGACCGCAGCTTTCGGGGCATTTATTTCCTTAGTGCCCGGTAAAGATGGGCTATTGCACATCTCTGAGGTCAAGAAGCTCGCCGGTGGCAAGCGCGTTGAAAGTGTCGATGATGTGCTAAAGGTGGGCGACAAAATTCAGGTTGAGATCAAGGAGATCGATCCACGTGGAAAGTTGTCACTTGTGCCGGTAATTGAGGATGGTGTCTCGAACGCTGGTAATGAGGGCTAGTACTCGCACCCTGCTCCGGGAGGGCGACGGTAGCACCGTTCGCCGCACCGTCCTCCCGGGCGGATTGCGAATCATTACCGAGCAAGTACCTGGCGTTAGATCCGTCGCATTTGGCATTTGGGTTGCTGTTGGCTCCCGTGATGAAACCGCGGCTCAAATGGGTTCGGCCCATTACCTCGAGCACCTGCTATTCAAAGGCACTTCACACCGCTCCGCCCTAGAAATCTCCGCCTCAATCGAGGCGGTCGGTGGAGACCTCAATGCTTTCACGACCAAGGAGTACACCTGCTATTACGCGCGGGTATTGGATGTGGATTTACCATTGGCAATCGATGTGGTTAGCGATGTAGTAAATGACGCGCTTATTCGCCATGACGATGTGGAGGCAGAGCGCGGCGTCATTCTCGAAGAGATTGCGATGCATGACGATGACCCAAGTGACGTGGTGCATGATGACTTTGCCGCAGTGCTCTTCGAGGGTAGCGCACTTGGTCGACCAGTATTGGGCACGGCTGAAACCATCGAGGCGATTCCGCGGGCGGCGATAAACCGCTTCTACCGATCCCGCTATAAGCCACAGTCCATGGTTATCGCCGCCGCCGGCAATCTTGATCACGACTTAGTCGTAAAGCAAGTCAAGAAGGCTTTCGCCGAGTACTTAGATGCGGCAGTCGATGTGCAACCAGCTCGTCGACGGGGTCAAAAGAAACAGCATGGTTCGGGTATAAAAGTTAATAACCGCCCAACCGAGCAGGCACATCTTGTTCTCGGGGTGCCTGGCCCCGCGCGTAGTGATGAGCGACGGTATGCACTAGCTGTCTTGACCACCGCATTCGGCGGCGGCATGAGCAGTCGGCTTTTCCAAGAGATCCGCGAAAAACGCGGTCTCGCGTATTCGGTCTACGCTTTTTCGCAGGGATTTGCAGATGATGGGTTATTTGGTATCTACGTCGGCTGCCTTCCAAACAAGGTCAAGACGGTCCTAGATGTATGTCGAACCGAGCTTGAGTCCCTTGTCGCAGGTGGCTTAACGCGCGATGAGATTGACCGAGGTAAAGGCCAAGTTCGAGGTTCAACCGTCCTTGGACAAGAAGATACCGGAGCGCGCATGACTCGGATAGCGCGTTCTGAACTCCATGATGAGCCATTACTGAGCATTGACCAATTACTCGCCAAAGTTGATGCCGTTACCCCAGACGAGATACATGATGTGGCGAGTGAGCTCCTAGACACTGCCTTGCGACTTGCAGTTATTGGTCCATTTGCGGATGAATCAGTGTTTACCGGATAAGGTCCGGACATGAGTGAAACCAACATAAAGGTCGGGGTTGTCGGTGCTAGAGGGAAAATGGGTGCGACGGTTGTCGCGGCAATTACGGCGGCTGCTGACTGTGAACTCTTTGCCTCGATTGATATCGGTGACTCACTCGAACTGCTCAAAGGCGCCGGTGTTGTAGTTGATTTCAGTGCCCCTGATGCAGTAATGGCAACTCTTGACTTTTGTATTAATAATGGAATTAGTGCAGTGGTCGGCACCACGGGTTTTGATACTTCCCGAATTGAACAGGTGCGCGGTTGGTGTTCGGCGAACCCTGAAGTTGGCGTATTAATAGCGCCTAACTTCGCGGTCGCTGCGGTGCTGATGATGGAGTTCGCGGCCAAGGCGGCTCCATACTTTGAGTCCGTTGAAATCGTGGAACTACACCACCCTGCGAAGATCGATGCACCATCTGGCACGGCCCGGCACACCGCGGCCTTGATTGCGCAGGCGCGCGAGGTTGTTGGGCGCCCAGCGATGCCAGATGCCACTTCACAAGAACTACCAGGGGCCAGGGGGGCACTAGTTGACGGTATTCGGGTTCATTCGGTGCGGGTCCGGGGCTTAGTTGCCCACCAAGAGGTAATTTTTGGCGATGGCGGCGAAACTTTATCAATTCGACATGATTCATTTGATCGGGCGTCATTTATGCCCGGAGTGCTTCTTGGCGTGAGATCAATTGGCGCGCATCCGGGCCTAACCGTGGGGCTGGCCCATTTTCTAGGACTCGCTTAACGCTAGTTCTTCCGCGCCCAGTTTTCGAACGCAATCACGGCCGCGTCATGCGCGCTCGGTCGAAGCCAGGTATCAAGGGAGTTCATCGCAATGCCGGTTACTATCATCGAGCCATCGACCAGATAGAGCACCACTGCTTGTCCGGAGCATTCAATGCGGGCAACGCTCGACCAGGGGCAGGCTGCCGAACTGAACATTCGCCGGACGACTACTGCGTCATCGTTGACATAAGTGCCAATTGACCAGCCACGTAGCAAGATCACGACGGTGCTGGCCAACACCGCCCCCGTGATGAGCACCGGAAAGACGCTGGTGCTAGATACTGCCATTATCGCTACGCCGGCAAACATTACGATCAGTATGGACGCCCCGACTAATAAAATTAGTCGCCAGGGCCCGCGGGCCGGTATCCGAATCAGTCGAATTTGCTTAAAATCACCATCAACTGCATTCTCCTTGGGCGGCCAAAGAAACCCAAAGATTGGCCGCCGCGGGTCCTTCATCATGAGGCAACTCCAAAGGCGCGCAGAAGTGCGGCACTAATTGCAGCAACGAGTACGACCACCAAGAATGGTGCACGCAGTAGCAGTGCTACAACGGCAACCGCAACACCTGCCAAGCGGGCATCGATGACCAGTGATTGTCCGTCGCCAAATGTCTGTACCGCAACCAGCGCAGAGAGCATTGCAATCGGTAATAGTGCTGCGACACTTCTAATCATTGGACGGTCAAGGAGTGTCGGTGGCAAAATGAAGCCAAAGAGCTTTTCCAGATAGCAGCCGAGTGACCCGAGCAGAACCGCGGCCCAAATCATGTTCGATCCCGTAAGCGGTAACCGGCGAAAACGGCAATTAGCGCAGATGCAAGAACCGGCACACCGGAGCGTGTTAGCGGAGTCAGAACCAGCGCGGCGGTGGCACCCCCAGCGGCAATTGCCCAGGCGGTGCGATCGCGCAACCTGGGCCAAAGAAGAGCGAGAAAGCCGGCAGGGATAGCTGCATCGAGGCCGAACACCGCTGGGTCACCAATTGCCGAGGCGCCGAGTGCGCCAAGTAGCGTTCCGATATTCCAAAGTAGGTAAACCGAAATTCCGGTTGCCCAAAATGCGTGACGGCTATGGGTCGTGGTGTGATCATGGGCGATTGACATGGCAGTTGATTCATCAATTGTCAATTGCGCAGCCACCGGCTTGAGCAGGCCGCGCAAGTTCAAAGTTGGGGCAAGATGCAAGGCATACAGTCCATTGCGGGCGCCGAGGAGCCAGGCGGTGAGTACGGCGGCTATTGCGCCACCACCGGCTCCCAGGACTCCAACTAGCGCAAACTGGGAGGCCCCGGTGAACATGAGTAGTGAAAGTGTCTGGGTCTGCAGTGCGCTCAGCCCGCTAGCAACGCTTATGGCGCCGAAGGAAAGCCCATATGCGCCGGTTGCCAGGCCGATACCTATCGCACTTGTTGTTATTGGCCGCTTACTGCCCTCAGGTGAATTCGTCAAGGATTTCCTTCGCACGCGGCGCTGCTGCGGCAAGGTCACTAGGCACCAGTGAGAGCCGGGTGCGCCGTTCGAGGACGTCGGCAATTGAACGGGCACCTTCGGCGCGAACCGCGAAAACTAATTCAACACCGCGGACCCCGACTTCAGGGGTAAGTGGTTCAAGTAGCTCAGGGTGTTCATCGGCAAGTGAAGCAACCCGCGCGGCCTCGGCGCCATATCGACGGATCAAACGGGCGGGTAGCGCTAGTGCGGGAGGTGCTGGCCCGGCGCCTACGAGAGCGACCTGCGTGGTTCGGCAGGGTTTGTCGCTGATCAGATCGACGGCATCTTGGGCCATTCGCCGGTACGTGGTGAGTTTGCCCCCGGTTACCGTGATGACTCCGCTTTCGCCACGGCGTACCAAATGTCGGCGCGAGATGTCTGAGGTCTCACCATTGGGGGCTTGTGGTGGTGCCACTAATGGGCGCAGCCCGGTGAAGGCACCTACGGCGTCACTTGCCGTGACCGGAGTCTGTAATACGCGTGAGACTTGCGCCAAGATCCAGTTGATGTCCTCCTGGGGGGTGCACGGCACATCGGCAATCGGACCGGGCTCATCAATATCGGTGATACCGGCAAGTAGTAGACCATCTGGTCTGGGTATTACAAAGCAGTAACGCCCATGCATTTCCGGGACTGGAACAGTCATCGCCGCTCGCGGTCGTTGCAATGTCTCAGCGCGCAGCACCACATGAGTCCCGCGCGATGGGGTTATCACTACCTGGGGATCAAATGCTTCGGCCCAAACCCCTGTTGCACTGATCACGTGTTTGGCGTGTACCTCGATTTGCTCATTCTCGTCGTTGACGACACTGACACTCGTACCGTCGGCGGACAAGACTCGGTATCCGGGAAGAATCCGTGCACCGTAGGCGGCTGCTGTTCGAGCAACCGCGACCACTAGGCGTGCATCGTCTTCCAAGAGTCCATCCCAAGCCAATAGCCCACCGCGCACCCGCGCACCATCAATGGCCGGCAGCAACCGGCGGGTCTTTGCGGGGCTGATTACATGTGCCCCCGGCAGCACATGTCTGCTGGTTCGCGAAAGTGCGCGCAGTGCATCTCCGGCCGCGAAGCCCGCGCGAGTCAGAACCGCAGAGCCAAAGCTGGTGTCGTTCATGATCGGCACCACTTGCGCGAGCGCGCGAACTAGATGGGGAGCGATATTTGTCATCAGGTGGCCGCGCTCTACGGCGCTCTCCCAGGCAACATCAACTTGTCCGTTTGCTAAATACCGAAGGCCTCCGTGTACCAACTTGCTCGACCATCTCGAAGTGCCAAATGCCAAATCATTGGCCTCAAGTAGCACGGCCGAAAGGCCGCGGGTTGCTGCATCTAGCGCTATCCCGGCTCCGGTGATGCCGCCTCCGATGACAATGACGTCAAAAACGGTGGTCGCGAGGGCGTTTTCATCCCGGCGGCGGCGCTCGGGGGAGAGGTCGGCAAGTGGATCACCCACCGGGAGGAAGTCCACGCTCATATGTGTCAGGCTTTCATAGTGACCGTTAACCCCCTAGCACTGACCCCAGACATCGCTGATCGGTTTACCCGTTGGGGGAGGTCGCCGAAACCGGTGGCCCTGGGCCAGCTCGCCCAGGAGTTCCTGGAATCCCAGGTTGGAGCAGGTAGGCCAGTTGCTCCGACACCGGTGGCCAAGGATTTGGTCCCGGAGTCCAGGCTCCCGGGCGCCGCGCTCGTGGCCTTGATTGCCGCGGTAGGTGAGTCGCAGGTACTACTTGACCCCATGGCTCGGCTGCGTCACAGCCGAGGTATGTCATATGTCGACATGCTCCAGCGGCGTGGCGCGGATATCAGCACCGTGCCAGCCGCCGTGTTGCAGCCAACAAGCCATGATCAAGTGTTGGAGGTGCTTCGTATTTGTGTTGCGCACCGGATATCGGTGGTGCCTTACGGCGGAGGCACCTCGGTTGTTGGGGGAGTTACCAGACCAGCTGGCCCAATTGGCATCGTTATCAGTTTGGACAAACTCAGCGCGCTCGTCTCAATAGATGAGGTGTCGGGTCTGGTACGAGTGCAACCGGGAATGACCGGGCCGGTTCTTGAACGCCTGCTGGGCGCCCGCGGGTTCACCCTTGGTCACCTACCCCAGTCATGGGAGCGTGCGAGCATCGGTGGGTATGCCGCCACGCGCTCCGCCGGGCAAGCATCAACTGGTTATGGCCGAATTGACGACATGATTGAATCGGTGACCCTCGCCACGCCAATTGGTACTTGGTCCGCGGGCCGGGTGCCGGCGAGTGCTGCCGGGCCAAACTTGATGCAACTTGCCCTTGGAAGCGAGGGAGCATTTGGCGTCATCACCGAAATCACCCTGCGGGTGCGGCGCCTTGCGATTGCCCGCCGCTATGAAGGGGCGATTGCCCCTAGCCTTGCCGCGGGTACCGATGCCTGCCGCGAGTTGGCGCAACTTGGCTTAACCGGTGCGGTGATACGGCTTTCTGATGAAGCCGAAACCGTTGCAACACTTGCGATGTCGGGCCCCACCGGAGCGAAACGCAAAATTTTTGATCGGTATTTAGCGTCCCGCGGAGTAGGCCATGGTGCACTCTTGATCATGGGCTGGGAGGAGCATTCATCGGCGATTTTGAACGCGCGGCGCGAGGCGGCGTGGGCGGTTTTGAAGAAGTTTGGCGTAGTTTCGCTAGGCAAGGGCGTAGGTTCAACTTGGGAGCATGGCCGTTACTCGGGCCCCTACTTACGTGACACGCTGCTAGACGGTGGCTACCTGGTTGAAACTTTCGAGACCGCAACCTCTTGGGCCGAACTGCCAAATCTTCATGAGGTTATTCGGCGGGCAGCACTTGACGCTCTGCAGGACCCTGAGCACACCCCGTATGTCATGTCGCATATCTCGCACGTCTATGAGACGGGAGCCTCGCTTTACTTCACCGTAATCGATAGCGGAGGAGCAGGCTCCATCGAACGTTGGGTGGCAGCGAAAGCAGCCATTAGTTCTGCATTGCATCCGGCAGGGGGAACAATTACCCACCACCACGCTATAGGCCGCGATCACGCACCATGGTTAGGTGCCGAAGTTGGCCCGGTTGGGATGGGGCTATTGAGGGCCATCAAATCTGAACTTGACCCGACGGGGATCATGAACCCGGGTGTACTTATTCAAGTCGCGGAATAGGAGTCCTTAGCGTGAGGGGCCGCTGGGCTTCGTCCCAAAATTTGCCTCTTCAAGGAGTTCCAAGACAGAGCGCGAGCAAAACATGCTCAGTAACTGCCGAAACCGGTACAAAGTTGCCGTGCGTTGGTACCTGATGGCGCTCGAGTTAAGGTACGGGCCGGTGGGCACGGGGGATCCGCCGGCCTACTGAATACACCATTAAGGTGCGATCTCAATATCGGTTACCAGTCGCACTTCGCGCAGGACTATTTCATCGCTGATGACTCGATCGCGGTATGCCGAGTCCGGGCCCCACCCACTTACGATGAAAAATGCCCTTGAAAGTTCATCGGCCAACGGGAGCCACGTAATTAACGTCTGGCTTCCGCTAGCACGCAACTGATCAACGGTGGCAGCCAGGAGCCTTGACCCGTGCCCTTGACGTATGCAATCTGGATCAACAACTAGGGCAAGCAACTCTGCGGTGGTGGGGCCGGAATCTGGATCAGTACTGGGTCCGAAGGCGGCGTAGCCGACCAGCGCATCGGAGCCACTTGAGCCATCGAGTGCGACCATGAGGCGGTGGCTTGGTGTCGGGGGGTTCAAGATTCCTGACGCCCAAGTGAGAGCTAGGTCACCTGGATCAAGGGCTGCAAGTTCAGCCGCGGGCAAAAGATTTGAGTAGTTAACCTGCCACGACCGGATTTGGACCGCAGCGATGTCATCAACATCTGAGGTTCTGGCAGGTCTTACTCCGGTCGCCACGATTACATTGTGCCGTGTCGTAGACGCGCGCACCAACACCGGTTTCGGTCCTGCTCCCCGATAGGGTGACCCACGTGATTGAGATTCCCGGGCT
>NSHP01000068.1 GCA_002737125.1 Actinomycetota bacterium
GAACCCTGCGTCACGGCCGGTAAGCGACATTCGCGCCAATACACCCGGCATGGTCAAGTTCGCATATGAATCTTCCTCGCGTACTGAACGCAGGACTTCGAAGGCGGCCTTGCGGGCTGGATCAACACTCATTCAAACCTCGGCAACTGTGCACGCAGCCCGCGAATCCAATCACCCGCGGGCATCAACTTCTTGCCAGCCGGTTGCACGAAATCCAACCGCGCTGGCCTAGTAGCGGTGCCTACCAGCGCTGCCCCATCAACCAAAGCCAATTGCCCGGGTGGCAAGGAGATGTCGGTAACGATTTGCTCTGAACAAAGTGGGCCAAGTTTGATGCGCTCACCATCGGCCAAGGTCCACGCCCCCGGGTTCGGTGTCGTGGCGCGGATCCGCCGATCGACGCCGACCCAAGGGTCAGTCCACCTGATCCGAGCGTCGTCACCGGAGAGTTTCGGGGCATAGCTGATATCGAAATTGCGTTGTGGCAGCGCCTTGATTGAATTAGTGGACAGGGCGTCCAAAGTCGCGACTAGTAATCCCCCTCCGGCCCCCGCAAGACGCTCCAGTAACGCACCGGAAGTATCAAGGTCGCCGATCGGCTCAGTGACGGTACCGAATATCGGCCCGGTATCTAGACCCGCCTCGAGGCTAAAAGTGGTGGCCCCTGTCATGACATCACCGGCAAGTACCGCCCACTGCACCGGGGCTGCCCCACGCCAGGCCGGAAGTAAAGAAAAGTGCAGGTTTACCCAGCCATGGAGTGGTACACCCAGCAAAGTCGGCGGCACCAGCGCGCCGTAGGCAACCACCGGACAGCAGTCTGGCTCGAGTGCCCGCAATTGCATTTCGAAATCGCAGTCATTCAGATCAATCGGGGTTAGTACCGGAATGCCTTCTTCATGCGCCATTGCGGCCACCGCACTCGGTACCAAATTTTGGCCCCGGCCAGTGCGTGAATCTGGACGAGTGATCACTGCCACCACCTCATGTGGTGAATTCAAAATAGATCTAAGTGCTACCGCGGCGACATCTGGCGTGCCCGCAAAAACACAACGCACGGTTTACAGCCACCTAGCCGAAAGGGAGTGCGGACTGATCTGAACCGTTGGTGCTGGTTGTCCGAACCATTCGGACTCGCGGACTAATCGCATAGCGTCGCGGCGGGCTTCGGGGTCCAATCGGTCAATGAACATGATGCCATCTAAGTGATCAGTCTCATGCTGCATGCAGCGTGCCAAGAGATCACTCCCTTCAATGACTACCGGCTCGCCATGCATATTCATTCCACGGGCAACAACACTTAGTGCGCGCTTGGTGTCAAAAGCGAGATCTGGAAGTGAAAGGCAGCCTTCTTCGCCATCTTGAATTTCGTCGGACAGCAATAATTCGGGGTTAATGAGATGGCCGAGTTCATCGTCAACCCAGTAGGTGAAGACCCGCAACAAAACACCGATCTGTGGAGCCGCCAAACCCGCTCCTGGTGCCTCTTGCATGGTGTCGGTTAGGTCGGCGACAAGTTTGCGTAACTCCTTGTCATATGTCTCAACAGCGGCCGCCGGAGTTCGTAACACTGGGTCACCGAAGAGTCGAATAGGTTGAACGGCCATGAGCGGATTCTACGTCCTGGGATTTCATGGAGTCGGCACTGGTGCGGAGTCCTTGGCGATTGGCTCACGTGGATCACACACCACGTTTACCGGTTTACCAGTGCTCTTGGCCGCACGCATTGCTGAAATGACACGCAGTTGCCCGGCTAACTGCGCCCCTAAGTCGCGCCGCACGACCACTATGCAACTTTCGTCGGTGGGGCCGAGGACTTTATGCTCAACCGTCAACAATGACAGTACTTCGTTGATATCGGCAAGTGCACCGTGCAACACCGCCATTTTAGTATTGGGCGGTAAACCGGCCGCCGCTCGTTCAGCAAGTTCACGCTGCGCAAACCCTGGAGCATCCCATCGAACCAACGCCTGTACGACTGGCTCAAAGTTTTCAGCGGTGATCGCGAACGGGGCCCGTGGGCGAGCTAGCAGTGCCGCACCGAACCATCGCCGCGCAGCTTCTTGAGTAACTTGGAGTTGGGGACGCAGCAATTGCCCGCGAGCGTCCAAAATGATGACAGCCGCATAGCCACCATCGGCAATCGGTTCAGCGCCTGGGGTAGCGATCACCAGCGCTGGCGCAGCACTGACGCTACGTCGCATTGCCGAACCCTGTGACCAGATTACCGGGGTCGATGGGAATGCTCGGCCAAACTCCTCAGCGGTGCGTTCGACCCCGATGGCTACCGCGCGTAAGTTGGTATCACCGCATAGGCGACAACTCCAACCCGCCGCAGGTACTCCGCACCAAATGCAGGTAGGAATTATCTGGCCCGTTGCTAGCCCAAGGGCGCCCCCGCACGAGCATCGCGCCGGGGCGCGACACTGTCGGCAACAAAGGGTGGGCAGATAGCCGCGTCTTGGTACCTGCACTAGAACCGGGCCTAACTTCAAGCCCTCTTTGGCGACCGACCAAGCCATATGCGGGAGCCGGGCCGAAGCCGCTGCCACATCGCGCGCTAGATCCTCTTGCTCAAGTGCTCTAACAAGTGGCGCATTTGACGAAATTATCTCCCGGGTCGGTGCCAATGACCGCGCCCACCCTTGCTCACACCAAAGCTGTGTTTCGACACTTCTTGCAGGGGAGCCCACCAGCAGTGCGCAGCCCCCCGCTGATGACCGGATAGCCGCTACATCGCGGGCATTCCAATATGGCGCATGCGGCTCCCAGAGCGAATCATCTTGGTCATCCCACACCACCATCAGTTGTAGGTTCGAAACTGGTGCAAAGACCGCTGCCCTGGTCCCGATCACCAACCGTGCCGAGCCGCGAAGGGCCCGAAGGAACTCACGGTAGCGCCGCTCCGGACCTTGATCTGCGGTCAAGATTGCCGTGGTGTCGCGGAGTTCAGCAAGCTCCTGAGCAAGCAGGTCAACATCGTGCGCATCGGGCAGCACCACGATCGCGCTACCAACTGAATTCACCAGAGCCGCTCGCACTAATGACGAGATGTCTTGGTACCACGGCTGTGCCGGAGCCGAACTCCAAATCCCACGGGTATTAAAGCACTTACCGCTACGAAGGCGGCCAAACAGCACCGGACCATTTGTATAACTGCTCCAGCGGGTCGCATCGAGGTCATGAACCTGAACATCGACTTCAGGTACGCGATATTGCAATGACTCCGCCCGTGCATGCCTTGGTGGCACCGCACTACGAACCACATCTGAGAACGTGCCGGCATAGTGCTCAGCAACCGCCGAAACCAAGTCGCAAACTTCAGCGGTGAGGACGCGCTCACCAGAGACCACCCGCTCAATTGGGCGAAGTGCCTTTCCGGCATCACTAGCCTGCACCCTGCCGACTACAAACCCGTTAACCAAGCGCCCGGAAAAGCGCACTCGAACCCGAACCCCAGGTTGCATCAAATCATCAAGCTGCTGCGAAATGGCGTAGTCAAAGATGCGGTCAAGTTGGGGAAGCGGTGAATCGATTCGAACTTGTGCGATCGGCAACTTTTCAGCGAGGTCGATAGACAAAGAAGGCCCCTTGCGGGGCCGTCTTGCGCCTGATTTACCGCCTGGTGGCAGCAGCTCCAGCTGATTTGTCTCTGGATCGATCGCGGGGCTCACACCCCGGCAACCGTCCGCAAGTTTTCGGCGCGGTCGGTGTTTTCCCAGGTGAATGTCGGGCCTACCTGCGAGCGCTGTGCCGGCTGATCCGCATCTAGTAACTCATTGGTGCCCTGTGGGCGGCCAAAGTGCCCATAGGCGCTGGTGACCCTAAAGATTGGCCGCAGCAGATCCAGATCGCGAATGATTGCCGCTGGGCGCAGATCAAATACCCGAAGTACGGCTTCTTGGATGGCTTCGTCTCCGATGACGCCGGTGCCGAATGTCTCGACGAAGACACCTACCGGGTGGGCTTTGCCGATTGCATAGGCAACCTGCACCTCACACCGAGTGGCTAGGCCTGCGGCAACAACGGTCTTGGCCACCCAACGCACCGCATAAGCGGCGGAGCGATCTACTTTGGACGGATCCTTGCCGGAAAATGCTCCACCACCGTGTCGGGCCATGCCACCGTAGGTGTCGACGATGATTTTGCGGCCGGTAAGGCCCGCATCGCCCATTGGGCCACCTACCTCGAAACGACCGGTTGGGTTAACCAAAAGTCGATAATCACGGGAATCAAGGTCTAAGGTTTCCAGGATTGGATCAACCACGTGCTTGCGGATATCAGGGGTGAGCATGGTGTCAAGATTGATATCGCGCGAGTGCTGGCTCGAAACCACAATGGTGTCGATTCGGATGGGGCGATCATCCTCGTCGTATTCGATGGTGACCTGGGTCTTACCATCGGGGCGCAGATATGGCACGCGACCGTCCTTGCGCACTTCGGTCAATCGCTCAGCCAAGCGATGTGCCAAGGAAATTGGCAGCGGCATGAGCTCAAGGGTGTCGGTGCAGGCGTATCCGAACATCAACCCTTGGTCACCGGCTCCTTGGCGATCAAGGGGGTCACCACTACCGCCTTCACGCTCTTCGATTGCATCGTCGACGCCTTGGGCGATGTCAGGTGATTGCTTGCCGATAGATACCGAAATGCCACAGGACTCACCGTCAAAACCTTTTGTCGAGGAGTCGTATCCAATACCCAGTACGGTGTCGCGCACCAAACGAATGACATCAGCGAAACCTTCGGTGGTAACCTCACCTGCCACGTGCACCTGACCGGTTGTCAACATTGTCTCGACAGCCACCCGGCTGCGCGGATCCTGCCGAAGCAAATCATCGAGAATCGCATCGCTGATTTGGTCAGCCATTTTATCCGGATGACCCTCGGTAACCGATTCTGACGTGAACAAGCGCTTAGACACGTGATATCCCCTTACAGATGTGGTAACACCAACAATTGATTGTCAAGGTAGAAAGATCAGTCTAATGGCAAGGAGTGTTTCCACTCCTGCACCACGGCGTCCCAGACGGCATCGGAAATTGCCGCTTTTGAAGCCCTCGCCACTTGCACGTGGGTGCCCTCATGGCCCAAGATCGTCACTTCATTTTCTTCTGCCCCAAATACCACTTGGCGCCCAACCTCATTTACAACTAGGAGGTCGCAGCCTTTGCGGGCCAACTTACGCCGGCCCAACTCAATCAATTCATCGCCGTCAACCGCAGTCTCGGCGGCGAATCCCACAATTACCGGCAGGCCGCCGTCACGCCGGCGGACTAACTCAGCCAAAATATCAACAGTTTGCGTAAGTCTTAGACTCATTTCCATTGGCTCATCGGGTTTCTTAATCTTGCTCGTGGCTACAACCTCGGGGCGAAAATCTGCCACCGCGGCGGCCATCACCACGGCATCGGCGCCACTGGCCGCGGCTAGCATTTCCTGTAGTAACTCGGCCGCCGAACTCACCGACCGCAAAGTAACCCCGGCCGGAGCTGGGACGGTGAGGTTTGCGGCCACCAAAGTCACCAGCGCACCACGAGAAACCGCGGTGCGCGCCAATTCGACCCCTTGACGACCACTGCTGATATTGCCGATAAAACGGACGGGATCCCATGATTCCCGGGTACCCCCGGCGCTGATTACCAAGCGGCGGCCAACCAAATCGCTCGTTGGCGTTCGGCGCAGTACATCTTGCACCGCCGCCACGATAGCGGCGGGATCTGGTAAGCGCCCGGTGCCGGCATCAGATCCGGTAAGCCGCCCTGAAGCTGGCTCAAGCACGATAATCCCGCGAGTCCGAAGCGTTGCGACATTGTGCTGGGTCGCGGGGTGCTGCCACATTTCGGTGTGCATCGCCGGAGCCAGCACAACTGGGCAGCGGGCGGTCAGCAGCACATTTGTTAAGAGATCATTCGCGATGCCATGCGTGGCTCTTGCTAAGAGATCGGCGGTGGCCGGCGCCACCACCACACAATCGGCCTGCTGACCTAATTTAACGTGTGAGACATCATGGGAATTTTCCCAAACGGATGAAGCAACCGGGTGCGCCGACAAGGCCGCCCAAGTCGGTTCACCAACAAAGTTCAAAGCCGCGACGGTTGGCACCACCGTGACGTCATGGCCGGTCTCGGTCAAGCCCCGGAGCACTTCGACGCCTTTATAAGCCGCGATACCGCCAGCGACCCCCAGTACGACACGAGGCCGGTCACCCACCTGGGGTAAACCGGCCTGAGCGCCATTTGACGGCGACATCGAAGTCAGGCCGTAGCCTCGACTACCTCGATCGCCTCTGCGGAAAGTAGCCCGGCGTCGATTTCGCGCAGCGCGATCGACAGTGACTTCTCTTGCACATGGGTCTCAACGAGGGGGCCGACGTACTCCAGCAAGCCTTCACCGAGTTGCGAGTAGTAAGCATTTATTTGCCGGGCCCGCTTGGATGCGTAGATAACCAAGGAGAACTTGGAGTCGGTTCTTTCCAGCAGGGCGTCTATCGAGGGATGGGTAATGCCCTCAGGTCTGGGGTTGATCATGAAGGCATGCTACCAATACGCCCGCGCAGTGCCCGACGTCGGTATTCACAATGACCCGATCAAACTCCGGTGCCGCTGCCAATTCATGCTCAGCGGCCGCCAAACGATTGGCCACCGACTCGGCGCTCTCGGTGCCCCGGCCGACCAACCTGGCCTCCAATTCGGGCCACGAGGGTGGCGCTAAAAATACTAACTGGGCTTCGGGCACCCTGGCTCGCACCTGCCTAGCCCCGGCCACCTCAATCTCCAAGATTACCGGGGTGCCACTGGCCCGCTGCTCAAGAACTGGGCCACGCGGCGTGCCGTACCGGTGGCCCGCAAATTGCGCCCACTCAAGTAGCTCGTCCTGCTCAATTAACCGATTGAACTCAGCATCGTCAACGAAAAAATATTCCCTGCCACTTACTTCACCGGCTCGCGGCGGCCGTGTCGTGGCTGACACTGACAGCCAAACATCGGGAGCCATCGCAAGCACCGCATCGACCACCGTGCTCTTACCTACTCCAGATGGGCCAGAGACAACGACTAGAGGTGCGAGCATGGCCCCCATTAATTCACGCCCGCGATGCTGCGAGCGATATCACGCGCTGCATTCGCGATATCTGGAGCTCCGGTAATCGGTCGGCCGATTACCAATAGGTCAGCACCATCAGCAATGGCTTGCTCTGGTCTTGCTACCCGCTTTTGGTCACCTGCGGCACTACCCACCGGCCGCACCCCCGGAGTGATCAAAGTTATATCCGCTGCAACCGCTGCACGGATTGCAGCCACCTCGCGCGGTGAACACACGACCGCACGTGCACCCGCATTTGTTGCTAAGACAGCAAGGCGTACCGCTGCCTCAATTGCTGGCCCGGCCATGCCAATGCTGGTCAACGTCTCTTCATCAATCGAGGTTAGAACTGTGACCGCCGCAATGCGCGTATTCGGCAGCGCCAGTGCAGCGGCCTCCACCATGGCGGCCCCACCTGCCGCATGCACCGTCAAAATTGCCGGCTCCAAATGCGCTACCGCCCCTGCCGCACCAGCGACAGTCGCGGGGATGTCATGGAGTTTTAGATCAAGGAATAGTTCAATATCTTCGACGCCGCCAGCCCGCGCAGCTTCCTGCGCGGCAATAACCGCTAAGACCCCATCGCGGCAGAAGACTTCAAGGCCCACTTTCAAGGTTGATACCACCGGGGCCACCGCCTGCGCCCAACTACGAAGGGTATTCAGATCGGGTGCATCGAGCGCAACTGCGATTGGTGCGCGATTGGACATCATTCGGGTTCGATTTCGCCTTCACCGACAACTTCAAATATGTCTGCACCGCGGTGCCCGTATGAGATCGCCTCGCTGACACTCCCGAAACCTCGTTCCTGAAGTGCCAACGCCAATTCATTGTGCACGCGCATCGGCGCGGAAGGATCATTGAAAGTCATGGTGCCTACCGATACCGCATTGGCTCCGGCCAGGATGAATTGCAGTGCATCAAGGCCGGTGCGGATACCGCCAACCCCAAGGATTGGGATATCTGGAAGTGCCTGGCGAATTTGCCAAACGCAGCGAAGCGCGATCGGGCGAATTGCGGGCCCGCTCAGGCCACCGGTAACCCCAGCGAGTGCCGGTCGCATCGTCTCGACATCTATCACCATGCCCAGCGCCGTATTAATAACCGTTAACCCATCAACTCCGGCGCGCACCACCGATCGGGCGATCGCGGCGATATCGGTAACGTCAGGAGATAGCTTGGCGAAAATCGGCGTCTGCGAGTCACTTTGCCGGCGCACCGTTTGAATTACGTTGGCTGCCATTTCTGGGTCGCAGGCAAAAACTTGATTTCTATCAGAGACATTTGGGCACGAAATATTGACCTCAATGGCGTCAACTCCCCCTGCGGTGCGCAACTTTTGCGCAAGTTTTCCGTACTCATCGACCGACTCCCCCGCGATTGACACCACGGTTCGAGCGCCACGCGCTTCCAGCCACGCTAAGTCCACTTCAATGAAGTCCTCGATGCCCGGGCCCTGCAAACCGATCGAGTTAAGCATTCCGCTCGGGGTTTCGCACATGCGTGGGGTTGGGCGCCCGGAGCGGGGCCGCAGCATCACGCTCTTCGTTACGATCGCTCCGATCTTGGTGATATCGAAGAATTGATCAAGTTCGCGCCCAGAGGCGGCGCATCCAGACGCCGTCAAGACCGGGCTTGGCATTGCGAGCGATGCGAGTGCCGCCGTCATGTCGATGTTCGGAATGGGTGCGGCGGCTGATCCAATCCCGCGCCCAAACATGGCCCGGCTCATGACATATCCAATGCCGGCGCACCGAGCGCATCGGCCGGAATGGTGCCGATTTCGTCCCAGCGAACCAAATCACCACGAAATATTGGGCCTTCGACACAGGACCGGACCATGCGGGTAATTCCATCATCACCGATCACCGGCAAAACACATGTCATGCAGATGCCGATACCGCAGGCCATGGATTCTTCTACCGAGCACTGGCTATAGGCGCGATATTCCGCTGCGATGCCGGCAACCGCGGCGAGCATGCCCATTGGTCCGCAGGCGTAAACCACCGCAGAGTTATTACGTTCCATAATGTCGGGAAGCACATCGGTAACCCGGCCTTTCGTGCCAGACGAGCCGTCCTCGGTGGTTATCGTTATCATCGAAGAGACCCGCTTGATATCGAGAACTCCATAGAGTTTTTCTTCGGTTGATGCACCAAGCACTACATCGACTCGACAACCACGTTCACGAAGTTGTTCGGCCAACATAAATAGCGGCGCTGAACCGTAGCCGCCTCCGACCAGCACACATGGCACCCCCTCTTTCGGCAAAATGAAAGGCTTGCCGAGCGGACCAACGATGTCAAGGGTGTCATGGCGACGACGCTCACTAAGCCAGCGAGTGCCCTTACCCTGCACACCCACTACGACATCGAGGGTGCCACCGTAAACACCACGGGATTGAACTTGATGAATTGCAAATGCGCGACGCAAGATTAGGCCAGACTCTTCTCCACCGATACCGATGGTTACGAAGTGGCCGGGCCGATACTGCTCTGGGATACCTAGGGCAGTAATTGATAACACGTAGTAAGAGCCGGCGCGCCGGACGTCAAGTACCTCACCCCTCACCTGTAGTGGCACCTAGTTCACGCACCTTTTGTAGTCGCGGCCCCGGCTCATCGTGGCTCCGGAGGGCTGAGGCTACCGCTCGCACTCTCACGAAGCTTTAGCAGATCGCGTGCATGCTCCTGAAGGGAGCGCACGGTGGCCTCACCACTTCGAAGGGAATCAATACCCTGTACGGCGGCAGCCAACCCTTGAACCGTAGTGATGCAGGGCACCGATTTGATCACCGCGGCAGTTCGGATTTCGTAGCCATCAACCCGCGGCCCCACCCCGTATGGCGTATTAACGATTAGGGCGATCTCACCGGCCATGATCAAATCAATTGTCGTTGGTTCACCGGCCGGGCCCCTGCCTTCATGATGCTTGCGCAATACCCTCGCGGTGACGCCATGGCGGCCCAAAATATCAGCGGTGCCGGCGGTTGCCGTAATCTCGAAACCTAGATCCGCCAACCGCATGATCGGGAAGATCGCCGCCCGCTTATCACGATTCGCTAGTGAAACA
>NSHP01000069.1 GCA_002737125.1 Actinomycetota bacterium
ACATATGTCCAACGCAAATAGCGCATCGCATTACGAATGCCCGCAATGTCACCGCGCAATAGACATCCCACAGCCACCTTATTAATCGGTGGAATTTCACTTATCAAGTGAACGTCAATGTCGCGCGCATATTCGGCCAAGACCTCAACGATAGGTGCGGCGTCTTCGTCATTGACTAGCAACACCGCCGCTAATGCAACAGGTAAATCGTGGGTGAGGAATTTGATGCCCTTGATCGCCGTTAGGCCGGGTAACTCAAGCCCGGTGAGGTACGTGTCAATTCGCCTGTTTATTTCAATGCGATTTGTGACGTTGCGCAGCTCGGTGCGTCGCTGGGTAATTGACTGCTGGTTGGATTCGGCCGCCACATTCCACCGGTAAGTGGTCTCGGGGATCACCACAATCGTCCGGGCGGCTGTGAACGCCTTCATGGTAAAGAGCTGGTCTTCATAAAGCAGACCTTCAGGAAACCTGATGCCAGTGGCTATCAGCCAACTGCGTCGGTAGATCTTATTCACGCTGATCGTGTCAGCAATCAAATCTGGGAAATCCATAATCGTCGACATAATGCGCGGCTCATGAAGCTCTGGCCGCCAAGGGTAACCACGGCTCTCGCGCAGATAAAATCGCTCGGCCATCCCGCAACCTAGGTCGGCATTGCCTTGCTCAGCAGCGCGCATCAACTCGGCAACGCCGTCATGGGTGTACTCATCATCCGAGTCGCAAAACATCACCCAGGTCCCTACAGCTTCATCAATACCGCGATTACGCGGCCCACTGCAGCCCCCGGAGTTAGCGGCAAGCACCACTTGACGGACTCGGCTATCAGCGGCGGCGGCGGCGGACACCAGTTCGGAGGTCCCATCTGTCGATGCATCATCTACCACGATTATTTCAATATTGCGGTGGCTTTGATGCTGCAGTGCTGCAAGGGCGCGGGGCAATCTAGCCGCATCGTTATAGCTGATAAGCACCACGCTGACATCTGGAACTATTGGGCTGGCAATCGTGCTCATCGGGCTGCACGCACCACTTGCGCTCGCTCGATGAGCACCTTTGCGCGCTCATCGAAACTATGTAACTGCGCTACCTGCGCAGCTGCCGCCAGCCGCGTTTCGTGATCGCCAAATACCCCATCGCGCTCCCTCGTCAGCAACGACCGCAATTCCTCGGTGCCTTCATAGGTGCGTACCGAAGTACCAAAAACACTCTCGAGCCCGCGTGCCGGATCGGAAACAACTCTGGCTCCGGTCGCCACCGCATCAAATAGTCGATTAGATAAGAAGCCGTCAGCCGCCATTTGCGGCCAGTGGTCATTAAGAACCACTCCAGCGCTGGCATAGGCGGCGGGCAGCTCAACATTGGGCAGGTGATCAGCCCGAATCTGATTTGGCGCTAGGAATGTCTCCCAGCCCACCCCATAAACCGCGACATCGCTGCCCACCGCAAAAGCATCTTTGATTATTGGCCTAAAAGTACCCCGGGTTGAACCCACGAATAGTAGATCGTCACCGGTGTCGGGCACACCGGCTTGCGGATTGAACCGCTGTGGATTAGTTGCCTGCAGGAGTGGGGTAACAACCCCAGGATCACCCCAGGATTGGCTCGCGGCAAATACCGAGTCATACTCGGCTAACTCATCAGGCTCGATCAATTCAGGATGCGAAATAATCCACATCATCCAAGTTGTGGCGCTGCCACCGGATGAAGTACGCCGCGGACGCACCCGGCGCAGACCCCGTAAAACCAAAACGACGTCATCGCGATCACGTGCCGCATCTTCGGCACCACCACGATGCACCACAGTTGCATTTTGGCCTTGCCGTCGCAGCGCCTCCGCCAAATCGGCAGCAAACCAAGTATCGCCCCAGACGAGGCCAGCCTCTCCTTTTGGCGATGGCGTCACCACCGACCAGCGCAAAGGCTTCGAAGCTGACTTACCAAAGAGCGCACCTAGTTTCATCACGGCCGAGCCCCACCGCGCAGGAAGCCCCAGCCCCAACAAGCGTGCATGGTTACGTAGATGGCAGGCAGCAATAGTGCCGCACGAGGGGTCAAACGAGGGTTGGCTACTGCCGCTAAAACACTTGCCGCCAGGTCAATAAACAGGTAGCCAATCGGCGCCGCAAATCCAATTGCCGCAACCCAGGTGATCCCAAGAAACAAACCTAAAAATCCAATAAATGCGCCGCTCATGACACCGGTAACCGCTACCGGCGCGGCCAGGTAGCGAAGTGAGATCGTATCTGGATGTCGACTTGCGACCTCGCGGCGCCAGCGCCCGTAATCGAGGTACTGACGTGCCAACGCCCCGAGCGAAGGTCTCGGCCGATAAGTAACTTTCAAATCGGGGGTGAACCAAACCGTTCCACCAGTTTGCCTGATACGAAGATTCATTTCCCAATCCTGAGCCCGCTCCATGGTGATGTCGTAACCGCCCACCCGTTCCAGTGCCTCCCGGCGAAAGCAACCCAGATAAACGGTAAGCGCCGGCCCAGCTGCACCACCAATATGAAATGCGGCTCCCCCGACGCCAAAACGCGAGGTCATAGCGCGGGCTACTGCATGTTCAAAATCAGTGGTGCCCTCGGCATTCATGATGCCCCCGACATTGTCGGCGCCGCTAATTCGCAACGTGTCTACCGCTACCGAGACGTAGTTGTCCGGGATCATTGCGTGGCCATCAACTCGAATAATTACCTCGCCGATTGCCGCGTCAATCGCTGCGTTCAAGCCCGCTGGCGTCTTGCCCGACGGATTCTCGACAATCCGCACCCGGTGCTCCCGCGCGGCAATATCCGCGGCAACCGCAGCCGTTCGATCCCGTGATGGTCCAACCGCAACTATTACTTCGAGGGCGCCCACGTACTTCTGCTCAAGGATTTGGTTGATCGCATGCTGCAGGTGCCGCTCCTCATTGATGACCGGCATAATCACCGAAACACTCGGCTGGTGCGATGAAGTCCAACTCACGGCGCCGTCCCGAAGATTTGGTGCCGAAGCAGACCGGGCCATGTCCGCTCGGTCTTTGACAGGAAATGCTCACTCGCAACGCTGGCGGTATGTGGAGCCAAGTGCCGCACGTACATATACCCAAGGCCATGGGTGCGATAGATCAAGCCCCCGGCTTGTTTTACCCTATCCAATAACGCCCGATCAATTGATTTAGTAACCGGGCGCCAACCGCCAACTCCGTCAAGATCAGCTCGCGAAATCAAAATAGTGCCACCAGCTACAAAGAATGAATACTTTTCGGCGGCATACGTCGGGCGAAATACCGTGGTGTCGTCACTCTCAAGATAAATCCAATCTAGGGCCTTACCTACCACCTGCGCACCTGAGTACATGCGAGCGAGCACTAAATCCCAAATGTGAGTGGCCCCGTAGTAGTCGTCATCATCCATTTTCGTAATCAGTTCACCATCGGCACGCTGACTTACCAATTGCATCGCGGCGCCGAATGACACGTTGCCCGCCATCGAGATGAACTCCAATTCACGGCCGGCCAAATCCATCAGCTCAGCAATCCGTGCCGAAGTCAATTCGAGGCCGTGTAGCCCGACCAACACCTGCAAGTTTGGGTAATCCAACTTGGCAATTTGCTGCATCGCATGAGTCAAGTAAGTTTCACGATTGGTTAGCAGAACCGCACTTACCGAGGGCCACCGCCCAAATGCTGCGACCGGGGTTGAACCACGCAGCGCATCGTGACGAGAAGCAACAGATGATACCTGCGCCTCTAGCGGGTCGGCCAACTGAGCCTTGGTCGAGTCAGCACTGGCCGAGTCAGAGTTGATGACTAGGCCGCACGCGCGCAATTGATTGGTCCACCTCGGGCCGAGGTCAGCCCCCGCTCTAACCACACCGACTGACCGCAGGGCTTCAACATCAACGGATCTAAGATCCCCGGCGACTTCGAGTTTAAGTGTTGAGCCCCGCAACTCAAGAACTCCACCGGCGACGCTAGCCGCAATGACCTCGGTCGCGCCCAATGACCGCCGACCAATTGGGTTATGCACGCTCGGGTCAACGACTACCAAATGCGCCGCACCATCGACGATCCACGTTTCACCCGATACCACCACGGTTACCGCCCGCTCGACTTCCGACATTGAATCGGGGGTCGGCACCACCAAGGTGTCGCACCTGCGCAGGTGTCCGTGGATTGACGCATCTGGTAACAGCACATCACGAGCACCAGTCGCCAGCACAGCGGCCGCGACCGGCAACCCCGGTGCCAGTGTCAACATCGACCCGACGCCAAACTCACTGATTGGGCTCAGACACCGCAACGCAGCGGCCAGTGCCAGCGCAACATCAATTGGCTCGTGCCAAGCCAAAATCACCTGCGCACCAGCCCCGCGCGGCTCAACTAGGTACGTGACCAGGCCCGGCGATGTGGGCGCCCCGATCCAACCTTTGGGTGGTGACCATTTCGTCACCCGAATTTTAAGGTTCGTGACTTTCATCGCACCGACACTTGTGACGCACAATTGCTGGAGCTGCTCAATCGATGCCGCCTCGACTCGCCACTGGTTGGCACGAGCGCGGATCCGGACCCCGGGAATGCCCACGAACAGCACCTTAGAGGGCCGATAGTCTAAAGGTGTGACCCTGCGACTGTCTGTCATCGGAACCGGCTATTTAGGTGCCACTCACGCCGCCTGCATGGCCGAACTGGGATACGAGGTCATCGGGGTAGATATTGACCCGGCCAAGGTCGAGATTTTGCAGAGGGGACTGGTGCCGTTCTACGAGCCCGGCCTCCCCGAGATCCTGGCCCGCAATATTGCTGCCGGGCGCCTGCGTTTCACCACCTCTATGGCCGAGGCCGCTGCCACCGCTGATATCCACTTCATCTGTGTCGGTACCCCGCAGCAGGCCGGCGCGAATGCCGCCGACCTATCCCAAGTTCTCGAATCTATCCAAGCCTTGGCACCGAACCTGCGCGACGGCGCATTGGTTGTCGGTAAGTCCACGGTGCCGGTTGGTACCGCAGCGATGCTCGCCGAGCAATTGGCACTCACCGCACCAACGGCTGAAGTCGCGTGGAACCCTGAATTTCTCCGCGAGGGTTTTGCCGTCGCCGACACCTTGCACCCTGATCGGCTGGTCGTCGGTGTGCGCAGCCAGCGCGCCGAAGATTTACTCCGCGAGGTTTATGCGCCGCTTATCACTCAGGATGTACCGTTCCTTGTCACCGACTTTCCCACTGCCGAGCTTGTTAAAGTTGCAGCCAATTCATTTCTCGCCACGAAAATCTCATTCATTAATGCGATGGCCGAGGTTTGTGAGGCCGCAGGTGCCGACATCACCCAACTCGCCGAGGCAATTGGTTACGACCCGCGTATCGGTAACCGCTTTCTTGCAGCTGGCTTAGGTTTTGGCGGTGGTTGCCTGCCAAAAGATATTCGCGCTTTCATGGCCCGAGCCGGTGAACTCGGTGCCGAAGAAGCCCTAGCCTTCCTGCGCGAAGTCGATCAAATCAATTTGCGCCAGCGCACCCACACGGTGAACCTCGCACTGGCTGCCCTTAACGGCTCGTTCGCCGGCAAAAACGTCACGGTACTTGGCGCCGCATTTAAACCTGATAGCGATGACGTTCGAGATTCACCAGCTCTTGCCGTTGCCGCGGCGATCCATAACGCCGGTGGCAAGGTAGTGGTGCACGACCCGAAGGCGCTCGCAAATGCCGCCCGCGTTTATCCGACTCTGACTTATGTTGAGGATTTAGCCGAAGCACTGGCCGATGCCGAACTCGTGCTGCACCTGACCGAATGGCCGGAGTATCGCGAATTTGATCCCACCACCCTTGGGTCTTCACCGCGGCAGCGCCACCTAATCGATGCGCGTAATCGCCTTGATCCAGTAGTTTGGCGCGCCGCCGGCTGGACGTATCGCGCCCTTGGGCGCCCGACGGCCTAATGATGGCGGACCTTTACGGTAACGAGGCGGACGTTGACCGATTACTACATGAAAGCCGGATCTGGTTTGTCGTGGGCCTTGGCAATAACCCTGAACGCGCCGCCTACGGGGTGGCATCGGTACTTCAGGAACACGGTAAAAGAATCATTCCGATCTACCCACGGGCCGAAGTCGTGCACGGTGAGCAGGGTTACGCGACCATTGCCGACGCTGTAGCCGCAGTTGGCATCCCAGATGTCGTGGATGTTTTTGTCCGCTCTGATCGAGCCGGTGCATTTGCTGACGCGGCGATAGCTGCTGATGCAGGGGCGGTTTGGTTTCAACTTGATGTCATTGACGAAGCGGCCGCCCAGCGAGTTATCGACGCCGGCATGACAATGGTCATGAATAAGTGCCCCGCGATTGAATGGCGCAGACTAACTAAGTAGCCGGAGGCAGCAGGCTTTCACCTTGCGCTTTGGCCTGAGCATTTAAGTCAGCCTGGAATTTCACCATTGCATTTCTTAGATCTACGTTTTCTATCGCAAGTATGCGCACCGCTAGGAGACCGGCATTTCGGGCATTTCCAATGGAAACGGTTGCAACCGGTACTCCGGCAGGCATCTGCACAATCGACAGGAGCGAATCCATGCCCTCGAGTGCTGCTGTCGAGATAGGGACCCCTATCACCGGCAGCGGTGTTAGTGATGCGAGCATCCCGGGCAGGTGCGCTGCACCGCCAGCACCCGCAATGATGATTCGTAAGCCACGGTCAACCGCGGTGGTGCCATAGTCAAACATTTCACGGGGCATGCGATGTGCCGAAACTACGCGCACCTCGTGCCCGATACCGAATTCATCAAGTGCGGCAGTGGCAGCCTGCATGGTTGGCCAGTCGGAGTCACTTCCCATGCAGATACCAACCACGCATTCTGAGTTCGGCTTTTGTTCACTCATCAATTACTCCCGCGAAATAGTCAGCCGCGTGTCGGCCCCGTGCTAAGAGCTGTTCGTGGTTATCGCCAATTACCGTGACATGTCCCAACTTGCGGCCCGGTCGCACCTCCTTGCCATAAAGGTGCACTTTGATACCTGGGTCGCGCGCGAGTACATGGCGATAGGCCGAATATAGGTCGCCGGCGTCACCGCCAAGAATATTTACCATCACCGCATACGGTGCTACCGCCCGCGGGTCGCCCAACGGTAGATCAAGCACCGCGCGTAAGTGATTCTCGAACTGACTTGTCACCGCGCCCTCAATTGACCAGTGCCCAGAATTATGTGGGCGCATCGCAAGTTCATTTACGAAAAGTTTGTCACCCGTGTCGAACATCTCGACGGCCAACATGCCGGTGACATTTAGGTCGCGGGCAATTCGCAGCGCAATCTCCTGGGCCTGAACAGCGCGCTCGGCCGACAAGCCCGGGCACGGCACCACCACTTCAGCACAGATTCCATTTATCTGCGTTGTGCGCGCTACGGGATAAGCGACCGCCTGTCCATGCGGAGACCTAGCAACTTGCGCAGAAAGTTCCTGGATGAAATCAATATGCTCCTCGACCAACCACTGCGCACCAGCCGCTAGCGGGATCGCCAGCACCTCGGCGGCCTGCTCGGCCGACTTGATAACCCAGACTCCGCGGCCGTCATAGCCACCACGTGAGGTCTTGAGTACCACCGGCCAATTGACTTCCGCCGCGAATTCGGTTAAGTGATCTAAGGCCGACACCACACGCCAACGCGGACACCGGACCCCGATGTCGGTAAGTGACTGGCGCATGTGAATTTTGTCTTGGGCGTGAAACAGCGCTGCAGGCCCCGGCCGTACCGCAACTCCAAGTGCCTCGAGCTGTTCTAGATAAGCCGGTGGCACGTGTTCATGATCAAAAGTGACGACCTCGCAGCCCTCCGCAAACGCGAGCAAAGCCTCGATATCCTCATGCGAACCGATATGAACATCGCGCACCACTTGCGCCGCTGGATCAGTGGGCGAGTGGGCTAAAACCCGAAAGCCAATACCTAGTGCGGTTGCCGCCTCGGCACTCATTCGAGCAAGTTGACCCCCGCCGATCATTCCGACAACGGGTGCGCTCACTGGCTCAGGCTACAAGCGCGCGAATCCGTCGCCTTCAGGTGCCATCGGTTGGCAGCAGCGGGCTGGTGCCATTGTCATGGGAGCCACCTCTACGACGCACATCATCTTCTTCTTGTAAACGGTAGACATCGCGCTGGATCTCTTCAACATCAGGCACGTCCTTGATACTCAAGGTGCCGTCAACATTTGCGGACTCAATCTGCAGGACCCCGAAGTTAAATATCCGGCCGAGGACACTTTGCTCAAACGAGACGCTATTGACTTTGGCGAGCGGTATATCACGCCCTTCCTTAGTCAACAGGCCTTGGCGCACGATGATGCGGCGGTCGGTGAAGACATACTGCGTCGTTATCCAGTGCAAAAAAGGGATCAGCACCCCGAACAGCAAGATAACGATGCCGCCTAGCCCAATGATCCACCGCAGGATGAAGTTATCGGTTAGGAAGAAAAGCCAGGTGCCAAAAAACACCAAGGCGATCAGCACGATCATCGGCAAGATCAGTGCCCGCCAATGGGGACGCCTTTCAAACTTGATTGATTCACCGGGTGAGAGTAATTTCGCTGGGTAGGCCATGGCTAGATCGTTGCATGGATTACATCGCCGGCGGCAACAGACCGGCTATTCCCCTTCGAGTCGGTGACCACTAATTGCCCGTCAGGGCTAATTGCGGTCGCCACGCCCACCAATACCTCACCGCCTGGAAGCAGGACCTGAACCGAGCGGCCTAGGCTCAAACACCGCTCCCGATAGTCACCGATAAGGCCCAAGCCAGCACGCCATTGGGTGACCCGGTGGCGCAAGTGGCTCAGTTCGGCGGCTAGTAACCGGCCCCGGTCTACCGGCGGGGCACCTTCGAGGAACAACGAGGTAGCTTGGGGGGTTGGTAGTTCATTCACCGCACCGCTGACATTGATGCCACAGCCAACCACCGCCCGCTCAGCGGCTTCGACAAGTAGGCCACCGAGTTTGCGTGGCCCAACTAAACCATCGCGTGCCGGCCCGTCGATAACGATGTCATTAGGCCATTTCAGCATCACCTCTAGCCCGGTGACCTCGATCAGCGCATCCGCTAAGGCCAGGCCCGCCGCCAGTGGCAACAGGCCACGGCGCGCCGGTGCCACCGCGGCAATGTCGATCACCACCGATAACCACAATCCCGCACCGGCTGGACTTTCCCAAACCCGTCCTTGGCGGCCTTTGCCCGCCGACTGATGCTCGGCCACCACACAAGTACCCTCTGGCACCGGGCCCGCGGCCAATACCACCGCTAACTCGGCGTTAGTTGAGCCGGTTGTGGCCAGCAGTCGCGGCACCGGCCATGGGGCGCCGTCAGTGCCAGATGGATAGTGCGCTAGCCACCGGATGACCGATACGGCATCTAGAGGCTCGCGGGACCACCGCTCCGCCGACCTACTCATCTTCACAATGGCTAAGGTACGGCGAGGAGGAAAACCATGACCGCAGCACCCGACCCGCACACCACCTCGGGCAAAGCCGAAATCTTGCGCGAGCGCCGCACCGAAGCCATTGACCGGCGCGGTGCTGCGCTCGAAAATCAGCATGCCCGCGGCAAAATGACTGCGATGGAGCGTATTGACGCTCTCTTGGACGAAGGCTCCTTCCAACAACTCGATGGCCTCGCCAAGCACCGGTCGGTCGGTTTCGGTCTCGAGAACAACCGACCCTACGGTGACGGTGTCATCACCGGTTACGGCACCGTCGATGGTCGCCCGGTCTGCGTATTTGCTCAAGATTTCACCGTGTTCGGCGGCTCCCTCGGCGAAGTTTTCGGCGAAAAAATCGTCAAAGTCATGGATCTCGCAATGAAGACCGGCTGCCCGGTCATCGGCCTCAACGACTCAGGTGGCGCGCGCATTCAAGAAGGTGTTGTCTCACTTGGTTTATATGGTGAGATTTTCTACCGCAATGTGCAGTCATCTGGAGTAATACCGCAGATCTCCATGATCATGGGCCCGTGTGCAGGTGGCGCGGTCTACTCACCAGCTATCACCGATTTCACCATCATGGTCGATAAAACCTCGCATATGTTCATCACCGGCCCTGATGTCATCAAGACCGTAACCGGCGAGGACGTTGCGTTCGAAGATCTTGGTGGCGCACTAACTCATAACTCAAAA
>NSHP01000007.1 GCA_002737125.1 Actinomycetota bacterium
CCCACTGTGATCACGGCATCGTTTCGGGTAAACCCTGAATCTCCTAATTTTTGCCAGCACTCCTCGAGCACGGCTGCTGATTTCGCCGCCTCCCCCTCCGGCACTTCAATCAACACCACTAGCGCGCCCCGATCAACGAGTTGTGCGCGAACAAGCTCAACCCATCGCAAAACCGGCCGCTGATAGATAACTGCCAATCGGCCGGCGCCAGTAAGCATCGTAGGCAGCAAGTTGATGCACCCGGTGCCAATATGAACTTCGTAAATGTGCTCCGCGCGCACCGTTATACAAATCGGCTCAGCCATTTTCATGACCTCCAACGAGCGCCGCAACCTCATCGGTCACCACCCTTAAAGATTTGCCGGATGTGTCAACGATGTAGGTGCTGACAGCTTCATAAGTTGGAGTGCGCTCATCCATCAGGGATTTCAATTGACCGCGCACATTCCCAAAAAGTAGCGGACGGGCAGTATTCATACCGACTCGGTTAACTGCATCAGACACATTTACGCGAAGCCATACAACGCATTGCTGACCAAGTAACGCGCTTGTGGTTGCATTCATCACCGCGCCACCACCCAACGCCACCACCCCATTTTGGTCGCGCAAAGCACCAGCGACAGTCTCCTGCTCAATGCGGCGAAACTCGGCCTCGCCAAGAGTCACGAAGATATCCGACACACTCATACCGGCGGAATTCGCAATTAGTTGATCGGTATCGACGAATGAGACGTTAAGTCGGTTAGCTACCCGACGGCCAATACTGGACTTGCCAGCACCGGGTGCTCCGACCAGCACGAGCACGGGCTTAGTGCTTGACACTGCGCTCGATGTCATCGGATCGGTAAATTGGCTAGATAGGATTCGTGGTTGCGCTTGGTTTCGGCAACGCTATCGCCCCCGAACTTCTCGAGCATGGCATCGGCTAGTACTAGAAGCACCATCGCCTCAGCCACAATTCCGGCGGCCGGCACCGCACACACATCTGAGCGCTGATTGATTGCTGGTGCCCCCTCACCGGTTGCAACGTCGACGGTTCGCAGCGCTTTCGGGATCGTCGAAATTGGTTTCATCGCGGCGCGCACACGAAGTACTTCGCCGGTCGACATCCCGCCTTCGGTGCCTCCTGACTTACCGGATGTTCGCACAAGTCGATCAGCATCATTGATGATTTCATCCTGGGCTTGCGATCCGCGAACAGCGGCGAGCCCGAAACCATCACCAACCTCTACGCCCTTGATGGCCTGAATACCCATAAGTGCGCCGGCTAATTTTGAATCCAGTCGGCGATCCCAGTGCACGTGGCTGCCCAGACCCGGTGGCAGGTTATAGACAACTACCTCCACTACACCGCCCAAAGTATCGCCATCTCGGTGGGCATTTGCTATTTCGTCGACCATAGCGGCCGCTTGGACTTCATCAACACAGCGCACCGGGCTGTCGTCGATGCGTCCTCCATCAGTAACTGACGGCACCACTCCACTGGCAACCTCAACCGACCCGATGCGAACGACGTGGCTCAAAACTTCGATGCCAGCAACCTGGCGCAGGAACACTCGGGCCACCGCACCGAGTGCGACCCGGGCCGCAGTCTCGCGCGCACTAGCGCGTTCGAGCACCGGTCGGGCGTCGTCGAATCCATACTTTTGCATACCGACTAGATCAGCGTGACCAGGCCTTGGCCGAGTAAGTGGCGCATTCCGGGCCAACTGAGCTAGTACCTCTGCGTCGACCGGGTCGGGGGCCATCACGGTCTCCCACTTGGCCCACTCGCTGTTACCAACTTCGATTGCGATCGGGCCACCCATTGATTGCCCATGGCGGACCCCGCCCAAGAAGCGCATCTCATCGCGCTCGAATTTCATCCGGGCTCCACGCCCGGCTCCTAACCGGCGCCTAGCCAGGTCAATATCAACATCGGCGGTGGTCACCATGATTCCGGCGGGTAGCCCTTCAATGATCGCGACGAGGGCTGGTCCATGGGATTCACCTGCCGTGAGCCAACGCACCATGGGGTTATCCTTTCAGATAACGATCAGCGCGCTGACCACGACACCGAGGATCAAGAAGGGGCCAAAGGCAATCGGGGTGGAACTTTGCGCCTTTTTTAGCAGGATCAGCGTCACCGCCCACACCGCACCCATGCCAAAACCAATGAAGGTGCCCCAAAAAAGCCAAGACCAGCCCAACCAGCCCAAATAAAGCCCAGTGACCGCACCAAGTTTCACATCACCCATGCCTAAGCCACTTGGCGCAATCAAGGCCATTACTAGTAGGGCGCCAAATACCATGACGGCCCCGAGCACCGCGCGCACCAGTGAACCAAGATCGCCGGAGCTAATAGCACTTGCCGCCACCGCGGCCAACCCCAGGAGAGCCGCGATCGCCACCAAATAATTCGGTAATCGATGCTCGCGAATATCGATTACCGACAGCGCCAACCCAAACCCCGCGAAGATAAGCCAAGCCGCTACTTCAAAAACCACGCTCATCTCAGGGGGTGCCGTTCAGAGCGCATCGATCGCCGCCCGCATCTGTAGCACCGGAGCATCCTGCCCTGTCATCAAGTGCACTTGCTCGGCAGCCTGCCAAAGCAGAAGATCGCGGCCACTGGCAATGACCTTTGTGGGCCACACTCCGGCTAGCGGAGTTGGCCACGGGTAATAAGAAACATCTTGCAAGGCCCCTACCCCATCTGCCACGAAGGGAACCCATTGCGCGGCAATATCTCCGGGTAATGTGCTGATCACCAAATCCGCTGTGAGTAAATCGGCTGCCGGGTCAAGGTCACGTGGGTTCGCGGCGAGCCCAAATTCAGCGGCAACCGCGCAGACATCTAGCGCCGCAGCAAGACGTCGCGCACACACGGTAATTGAAGTAACACCCATTGCGGCCGCTGCGGCCACCGCGCTTCGTGCCGTAGCGCCGGCACCAAGGATTGTTGCGGTCGCGCACCCTTGGAGGCCTGCCGCATTAAGGGCTTGGACCATCCCGTAGACATCGGTATTTGTGCCCAGCAAACCACGCCCAGTCGGGAGCACCGTATTTACCGCTCGGACCCGCCTTGCCAACTCGTCAACTTCATCAAGATGCTCAATGACCGTCTCCTTAAGCGGCATTGTCAGTGACAGGCCAGCCCAAGATTCATCCATCTCCGCAAGAAACCCGGGCAGTTGCATTGAAGTTATATCGATAGCCTGATAAGTCCAGTCCAGCCCCAAAGCTTGGTAGGCCGCCCGATGAATGACCGGAGACAGGCTATGAGCTATTGGTGAACCGAGCACCGCCGCTCGCATTCCGGGTGCACTACTCACTTGTTGACTTTGCGAGATTAGCTTGGAACTGCGCTTTGAGTTTCAAGAACTTGTCGTATGACTTGGTGAATTTTGTGATGCCAGCCTCCGGATCTACCGTCACGAAATACAGCCATTCGCCACTGGCCGGTGCCAACGCAGCATCGATCGCTGCTTCACCGGGTGAGTTGATAGGTGTGGGAGGCAAGCCCGCATTTAGATACGTGTTGTATGGCGACTCAGTCGATAGTTGCTCCTCATTGAGCAAAATGTCATTTATCCCCAACGCATACGACACGGTTGAGTCAAGTTGCAGTGGCATCTGCGCATCAAGGCGGTTGTAAATCACGCGAGCTACTTTGGCGAAATCATTCGGCAAGCCCTCTGCCTGCAATAACGATGCGATCGTAAGAACTTCATAAGGTGTTCGACCAACCGCCGCCGCCCGACTTTCGAGCCCGACGTCTGCACTTGTTTGCGCGAATCGACTGACGAGCGCACGCAGCAGATCAGCAGCAGTCTCGTCACCAGATAAGTCATAGGTGGCCGGAAACAAAAAACCTTCCGGGCGGTCCTCAGCATAAGTTGGCAAGTCAAGTTCGTCAGGCGCCTTGAGCGCATCTTTGAAATTGGCCTTAGAAAGGCCCGTAATTTTACTTGCAAGAGCCACGGTTTCATCCAGCGTTAGACCCTCAGGCAGGACCATTTGGTTTAGTTCGCGCGAAGTGGGGTCCAACATCAGCGCTAGCGCTAAAGCCCCACTCATCTGATCGTGCATGATGTACTTGCCAGGTCCAATGCTTGATGCGCGCTCGTCGGCATTTACGGCCGCCAAGAAAGATTCCACGCTCATGACGACGTTAGCCGTCCGAAGTTTCTCGGCAATCACCCGGAGGGAGTCACCGCGCTCGACTAAGACAACAACCTCACCCGTACCCGCGCCAACATAGTCCGACGTCGTGGTGGAAGTGCGCAAAACTGAAAACCCACCCCATATTAATCCGAACACGCTCAGAAGAATTACACCCAATACGATGCGGCGGCTGATGCTGCGCTGATTTCGCGACGGTGGCAAGGGACCCAAACTCATCAACGCATTCAATTGGCTCACTAAGTAGCTTTTCGCTGAGCGTCTAGATAAGTCTGCAAAAGCACCGCCGCGGCCGCACTATCGATGACCGCGCGCGAGGATCGCACCGTGCGTCCGGCCTCATGTAAGCCACGTTGCGCCTGCACCGTTGTCAATCTTTCGTCAACAAGATGTACCGGCACAGCAACCGATTCAACCACCAGGGTCGCCCACGCACGGGCAGATTCAGCTGCAGGACCCGCCGTACCGTCCATCTTTAATGGCAAGCCAATTACGACTCCCACCGCTTCATACTCCGCTATAAGTTCACCCAATGCACCTATGGCATCCGGGCCCGCGGCAATGGCCTCAAGTGGAAAAGCCAAGATCCCAGCCGGGTCACTGCGCGCCACTCCGATGCGGACACTGCCGACATCGCAGGCCATATGGACCCCCGTCACCCTCAACCGCCTTGCCGCATCGCAATCGCAGCTTCGACTAGACCAAATGCCTTAGCTACACCGGCCACTTCGGGCCCACCGCCTTGCGCGAGGTCATCCTTGCCACCACCACGACCCCCAACACCAGCGAGCGCGATATTGAGTAACCAACTGGCATTTAGCCCCAATTCAATGGTTCGTGCATTTACGGCAGCCACCATTGAGACTTTGTCGTCTGAAATAGCACTACCGATAAGTACCACTGGAATCTCTGCACGATTACGACCGCGGCCCTTGATAACTAGTTCACGAAGTTCTCCGGCACTCGTACCAGCGGGTGCCTCAAATGCCCAGACGCGGACTTCACCGATTAAACGGCCCTCACCGATAATGGTATCGATCCCGGCCACCAGTTGCGCACTCTTAACCTTGGCTAGATCGCGTTCAGCATCCTTCAGTGCACCTATTGTGCGTTCGATACGTTCGACTAAGTCTTCACTAGGTGCTTTCAGCAAATCAGTTAGGCGATTTACGAGTACATGCTCACGTGCCAAATAGGTGTAGGCATCAGCACCTACAAGGGCTTCAAGACGCCGTACCCCGGTACCGATCGACCCTTCGGACAAGAATGTCACCACACCCAATTGCCCTGATCTGAGGGCGTGCGTGCCACCACAAAGCTCATGGGCCCAGTTGCCTACCGAAACCACGCGCACCTGATCACCGTACTTTTCACCGAAGAGCGCCATCGCTCCCATAGCTCTTGCCTCCGGCTGAGTCATTAACTGCGCACTTACTTCTAGGTCATCAAGAAGCACCTCGTTGACACGGGCCTCAACTTCTTGAAGAACTAAGGTCCCGACCGGAGTTGGGCTCGGGAAGTCAAATCGAATTCTACCCGGAGCGTTCTCCGAGCCCATTTGTGTCGCGGTGTCACCGAGTCGTTCGCGAAAAGCCCGGTGGATCAGGTGAGTAGCGGTGTGTGCCCGCGAGATGGCCTTGCGCCGAGCGACGTCAACTTCGCCCGTAACGACCGCACCTTGCACAATTTCACCAAGTACCACCTCACCACGGTGCACGAATAATCCGGGCACCGGCACTTGTACGTCGTAGATCTCAACAACCCCGCCATCGGCTGTCAAGATGCGTCCGTGGTCACCCAATTGCCCGCCGGCTTCGGCATAAAAAGGGCTACGATTCAAGATAACTTCAACGTGCTCGCCAAGGCCTGCGATAACTACTGTGACTCCATCGCGGAGTAAACCGATAACTGTTGCATCACTCGCAGCCTCAAGATAGCCGGTGAACTCTGTGGTGCCACCAACCTGCAAGATATCGCGATATTCCGTGGTAGCGGTCAAGCCCACTTTGCGGTCACGGGCATCGGCCTTGGCGCGTTCACGCTGCTGCCCCATCAATTGACGGAAGGCCTCTTCGTCGACTACAAGACCTTGCTCGGCGGCCATCTCAAGGGTTAGATCAAATGGAAACCCGTAGGTGTCGTGAAGAGCGAAAACTTTAGCCCCCGGCAAGGTGTTGCCGCCGCGATCCTTAACCTGCTGCACCGCATCATCAAATATTGTCGTGCCGGTCTTCAGCGTCTGCAAGAACACCGCTTCTTCGCCAGCGGCGATCTGCCGGATTCGGTTGGCTTCATCATTGAGCTCTGGGTACTGCGGCGCCATAGTAAGCACAGTGGCATCAATCAAGTCAGGCATCGCAGGATCACCCGCACCCAAGAGCCGCATCATTCGAATAGTTCGGCGCATAATGCGGCGCAACACATAACCTCTCCCCTCATTTCCAGGAATTACCCCATCACCAATCAAGAATGCACATGTTCTGGCATGGTCAGCAACAACCCGAAGCGCAACATCATCTCGATCATTGCGGCCGTAGATCGCACCGGAGAGTTCGCAGGCGCGATCTAGGATTCCGCGAGTTGTATCAATCTCATAGATATTCTCAACCCCTTGAAGCAGCGCCGCCATGCGCTCCAACCCCATGCCGGTATCAATATTTTGCGCAGGCAAGTCACCCAGGATCGGATAATCTTGCTTCGCTGGCCCCGCTCCACGCTCTGATTGCATGAACACCAGGTTCCAGACCTCGAGATAACGGTCTTCATCTACTACCGGACCACCATCAAGGCCGTACTCACTGCCGCGGTCGTAATAGATTTCAGAGCACGGACCACATGGGCCCGGTACTCCCATAGACCAAAAGTTGTCGGCCATCCCACGGCGCTGAATGCGATCGAGCGGTAGGCCGACTTTATGGTGCCAGATGTCGATGGCTTCATCATCATCAAGGTAGACAGTTGCCCACAGCCGGTCCTCACGGAATCCGTAACCACCATCGGCGATGGATTTAGTCAATAACTCCCAGGCGAAAGGGATGGCTTCCGCTTTGAAGTAATCGCCGAATGAGAAATTGCCGGCCATCTGAAAGAACGAAGCATGCCTAGTCGTTTTACCTACCTCTTCGATATCTAAGGTGCGAACCACTTTTTGGACACTGGTGGCCCGCGGATATGGCGCCGGAGCCTCCCCTAAGAAATATGGCTTGAACGGCACCATGCCGGCATTTACAAATAGCAGTGTTGGATCATCAAGAAGTAATGAGGCAGAGGGTACGATTTGATGACCGCGGTCGGCAAAAAATCGAAGGAAACGACTCCTGATCTCAGCAGATTCCATCAGCGACGTACCTTCGCAGCGGCATTGCCTGGTATGGCCGTAGGAGCCGGTCGTTGCGCCCCAGCAAGTAGGGTGCGCGCCGCCCCCAAAGTCGTTGCAGCTGAGATTCCTACCTGTTGAGCACTGGCTACTACGCCCTGCTCTCGGGCGTCAGCCAAGAACTTTTGGCCTTGGCGGTAAAGCAGCACACCGCCCGCAGCACCTAACGCGATCCAGAACAACCTGCGCACGACTACTCCCAAACCCGCTAGTGACTCCTGAATGCTATGGACCCAACCTTATCCGGCCGAATCCCCGAGCCGCGCCTGCTCCAGACGTGCAGCAACCTGCGCCCAATGGGCCTCTGCCCCATGGGTGGTGGGCTGGTAGTAATGCGATCCGAGCAAAACATCGGGCTGGTATTGCTGTTCGGCAACTCCGCCCGGTAAATCGTGCGGATAGATGTACGTCTGACCGTGCCCCAGGGCGGCCGCACCCGGGTAGTGAGCGTCGCGCAACCACGGTGGTACTGACCCGACAACACCCCGCTTCACGTCACCGGTCGCCGCTCCGATCGCGACCACCACCGCATTAGATTTCGGTGCCAGGGCCGCATGGATCGTGGCGTGGGCAAGAATAATCTGCGCCTCTGGCATGCCCACTAACGCGACCGCTGAGGCAGCAGCAACCGCGGTCTGCAAGACGCTGACATCGGCCATTCCAATATCTTCACTTGCCAAAATCATCAAACGGCGAGCAACAAACCTCGGGTCTTCGCCTGCTTCCAGCATCCGAGCCAGGTAGTGCAAGGCCGCATCGACGTCACTTCCACGCACGCTCTTAATGAAGGCACTGATGACGTCATAGTGCTGATCGCCATCTTTGTCATACCTAAGTGCCACATGCTGAACTGCTTGCTCGACAGTTTCCAGCTCGACAACACCACCACCGGCTGGAAGCAGCGGAGCGGAAGCAGCTTCAAGGGCCGTAAGAGCTCTTCGCGCATCGCCAATCGACATTCGTGCCAAAGCAACCGCTGCTTCGTCTGAGATGGTGACTCGATCGCCAAGGCCCCGCTGATCACTAACAGCGCGTCGGATGAGTACTTCCAAATCCGCCTCGGTAAGCGGCTGGAGAGTGATAACCACACTGCGGGAAAGCAACGGCGCGATCACTGAGAAGCTCGGGTTCTCGGTAGTGGCCGCAATCAAGGTCACCCACCCATTTTCAACAGCTGGAAGTAAGGCATCCTGTTGGCTCTTTGAAAAGCGGTGAACCTCGTCAATGAATAAGACCGTGCCACGTCCGTGCATTGCTAATTGATCGCGGGCGGTATCGATTACCTCGCGGACATCCTTAACCCCGGCTGTCACCGCGGAAAGTTGAGTAAATGTTCGCCCCGCTGCCAAGGAAACTAAGTGAGCTAGGGTCGTTTTACCGGTACCTGGCGGTCCCCACAAAATTACGGACACACAATGATCTGAACTCTCCAGCATCGTGCGCAGCGGCGATCCCGCAGCTAGTGTTGTATCTTGACCAATGACCTCATCGATGGTTCGTGGGCGCATGCGCACCGCCAACGGAGCTGAAGCGCGCTGCGGGGACAGCCCATCATCAAATAACGTCATGTCACCACCCTACGAACTAATACCTAGCCGGCAAACCTGCCTGGCCCTTAGGTCCGATTCCGACACCTCGCTTGGCAGCACGATGCCTCAAGTCACATCACCTATCTTTGCCCACATTGTTGGAAGCCTGACCGCTAGGCTGCCCAGGAGTGGACCCGCTAGTGTGGAATGCTCAGGCGTGTGTCCTTGTTTTTTGGCTCGCTGTGGGGCAGCACTTGGCTTTAGGCAGGTGTGGACTCTGGGCGACCCCACCAAAGCGTTCCCCGTTACTCATGCGCGCAGCTGCGCACTTGGACAACTTTTAGTCAAACCCGAGGTTTTAAGGCAAGGAAAATTTGCATTTTTTGGCAGGTGCCCGACCGGGCAACTAATCGCTAGCAGGTCAGGAGTTCCAAATCCAAGTCTTGAGGTTAATGCACCAGTTAGTTCAGCGCCATCTGATCGGCTCACACTCGGTGTTGGATGGGTACGCCCCGGTGTGGCCGGTATCGGCGGCACCCTAAACCCCTCTTTAACCAGCGGTGAAATTATCTGCTGTGAGGGTAACGAAGAGCAGCACCCTTCCCCACCACCAACCCCCAAATCCCAGCTCACGTGCCATGACTCACATTGGTGCGGCAACACCAGTTACGGTCAATTGACTTTCTTCACCTGAGGGTTTGCGCAGCCGCAGTAATCAGGCGCGCTGAACGATACACTCCAACCTCGTCAAACCCGAGCGCAGAATAAACCCGCCGCCCAGGCTCATTACCTGCGAACATTTCTAAAAATATCATCGGCGATTCATCGGCGATCGCCTCGTTGATAAGTGCGTTACAAACTTCGCGGGCAAGGCCAGCGCCACGGGCACTTGGGTGAGTGCAGATGCTAACTAGGTGAGTGGCACCGGTTGCGCTGTGAACCTGAGCCCCCACCGACAACAACTCCTCTCCACGCACAACCCCACACCACCGCACAAATTTGTCATTGCCCGGAAAAACATGCGCTGAGTTAGAATGCACAAGCAACTCAGCTATGCGTTTGTCGTCGGGCGCTAAGCTGATCGCAGTTGATTTTCGAGCACCGATTTTAGCTGGGTCCAGAGTCCACAGGCACCAGTGCGCCGATTCGGGACTAATGAATCCTGGTGGCAATTTCAAGAACACAGAATCCTCAACAGTAATGCCATCAATCGGCATACTTGCTGCAAGCGCAGCCAAGATGGCGGTGACGCGACCTGAATCAGTACCGAGTGAAGTCGCCCAGACTTCACCTGTTTCTTTAGAAATCCGCAGCCAACCAACATGGTCCCCATCAACTTCCACCGCTGCGAGATCAGAGCCAGCTATCCGCCACCTGATGAATGGGTCATGGGGCCGTGCGGAAACTAACAGCTTGCTTCCCGTTGCCATCAGGCGGTGGTTGGCGGCTCAGTGTCTGCTTCTGGACGCGCTGCGCGTTCTGGCTTGGCATCAATGCCAGCTTCGCGGCGCTGCTGCACAGTAATCGTGCTGGGTGCGCCTGTTAGTGGATCATGCCCGGCGCCGGTTTTCGGGAACGCAATGACATCCCGCAGTGATGTCGCTCCGGCGAGCAGCATGCAGGTGCGGTCCCAGCCGATTGCGATACCCCCATGTGGTGGTGGACCAAAAGTGAACGCTTCGAGCAGGAAGCCAAATTTCTCCTGGGCCTCGGCCTCTGACATACCCAACATTGCAAAAACGCGCTGCTGCACATCAGCTTGGTGAATACGGATTGATCCGCCGCCGATTTCGTTGCCGTTGCAAACGATGTCGTAAGCCCAAGCGAGGGCCTGATCGGGGGCCTGCTCGAAATTATCTCGCCACTGGAGGTTTGGTGAGGTAAATGGATGATGGACTGCCGTCCAGCCTTTGTTGCCCTGGTCATCTTCGGTCTCTTCAAACATTGGGGCATCGATGACCCAGAGAAATGACCAGGCTTTTTCATCAATAAGTTCGAGACGACGGCCGATCTCAATACGAGCTGCACCTAATAGTGCACGTGCATCGGAGGTTTTACCCGCAGCGAAGAAAACACAATCACCCGCTTTAGCTCCAACCGCCGCCACTAGGCCATCACGTTCTTGATCGCTCAAATTCTTGGCAACCGGCCCCCCCAATGTTCCATCGGCATCAACGGTTACATAAGCCAAACCTTTTGCCCCACGTTGTTTCGCCCACTCCTGCCAGGCATCAAACTGTCGACGTGGCTGATCGGCGCCCCCAGGCATGATGACTGCACCCACATGCTCGGCTTGAAAAACTCGAAATGGAGTCGCTGAGAAGTAATCCGTTAGGTCAACTAATTCAAGACCAAAGCGCAAATCCGGCTTGTCACTACCGAAGCGTCGCATCGCCTCGTGATATGTCATACGCGGGATATCGCCGATCTCATGCCCCAAGATGCCTTTCCACAGCCCTCGGATAACAGCCTCACCAACCTCGATGACATCGTCTTGTTCTACGAAAGACATCTCGATATCTAGTTGGGTGAATTCAGGCTGCCTATCCGCTCGGAAATCTTCATCTCGATAGCAACGGGCAATTTGGAAATACCGCTCCATACCAGCGACCATCAGTAACTGCTTGAAAAGCTGGGGCGACTGCGGCAGCGCGTACCAATGCCCAGGCTGCAACCGCACCGGAACTAGGAAGTCGCGGGCGCCTTCGGGGGTAGATCTGGTCAGTGTTGGCGTTTCAATTTCTACGAAACCACGCTTAAGCAATACGTCCCGCGCAATCTGGTTAACTCTCGAACGCATCCGTAAGGCATCTCCAGCAGACTGTCGACGTAAATCCAGATACCGGTACTTGAGTCGAACTTCATCTCCCACTGTTACGCGATCATCAATCGGGAATGGCAAGGGGGCCGAAGTCGACAGCACCTCAACCAAGTCACCCATGACTTCTATATCACCTGTCGCCAAGTCAGCATTTTCGTTTCCGGATGGTCGCAATTCAACTGTGCCAACAATCTTTAGACAGAACTCATCGCGCAGCGCGTGCGCAATTGCGGTATCGCGAACCACCACCTGCACAACGCCACTTGCATCACGTAGGTCCAAGAACGCCACCCCGCCGTGATCACGCCTGCTGGCGACCCAGCCAGCCAAAGTTACCGTGCTACCGGCATCTACGGCGCGCAGTGAACCGGCACCATGTGAGCGAATCACGAACTCTCCTCTGAAACAGCGGTTGTATCGATTGTGGAAATCACTCTTGGTGTTAGGTCATCTAGTGGTGGCGCCCATTGCGTTGGATCAGCCGGCACTTGGTCACCTGTTCGAATATCTTTGACCGTATCGCCCTCGGGGCTTTCGCCTTTCGCCGCAGCCGCGAACCAGACGAACGGTATCCCCCGTCGGTCAGCGAAGCGAATCTGCTTGCCAAATTTGTCGGCGCTGGGAGCCACCTCGCAGGAGATACCACGATCTCGTAACTGGCGGGCCACTAATTCGCTAGCGGGGCGGCTCGCCTCATCGGTAACCGCCACCAGAACTGCGGATGGTACCGCCCGCGATACCGAAACAAGGCCTCGGCCAATAAGGACCGACACGAGACGCGATACGCCGAGTGAAATCCCCACGCCGGGGTAGCTCTGCTTGCCGTCGCTGGCCAAATTGTCGTAGCGACCACCTGAACTAATTGAGCCAACCGATTCGAATCCAACCAGTTGGGTTTCATAGACGGTACCCGTGTAGTAATCCAGCCCACGAGCAATCCGAAGGTCAGCTACGACCGAGCCGGGCCGCTCCGAGTTGGCGCCGGTTACCACCGCCGCTAATTCACTCAGCCCTTCGTCAAGCAGGTCATTTTGCACGCCCAGCGCACGTACTTGATCAGCAAATGACGCATCCGGGGTCTTGATCGACGCCAATTGAATGCACTTAGCCGCGGCTTCGGGGGTCAGCCCTGCTTCGGTCTCCAAAAGCACGCGGACGCGATCAGCACCAATCTTGTCGAGTTTGTCTATGGCCCGCAGCACCCTTTGAGTGTCAGTTGCTCCCAACCCGAGATAAAAACCCTCAGCGAGTTTGCGGTTATTCACTTGGATGATCGCGGGTGGAATTGGCAGTTTTGCCAACAAGGCGGACATCACAACTGCCATCTCTATGTCATGATGAAAAGCCAAGACGCCACTACCCACGACATCGATATCGGCCTGGGTGAACTCACGGAAACGACCCTCTTGCGGTCGCTCGCCGCGCCAGACCTTTTGAATTTGATATCTGCGAAGCGGGAACTCCAACTGCGCTGAATTTTCAAGGACGTACCGGGCGAAGGGCACCGTGAGATCAAAGTGCAAACCAAGACCGGGATCTGCTTCCCCAACTGCTGCATGCATCCGGCGCAATACATATATCTCTTTAGCTATCTCGCCGCTGCCCTGCAAATTGTCAATCGGTTCGACCGCGCGGGTCTCGAGTGAGAGAAATCCGTGCAACTCGAAAACCTGACGGGCAACGTCAAGAAAATACTGCTCGATAACTCGACCCGATGGGAGCAACTCGGGAAACCCCGAAAGCCGGGTGGGTTTAGCCATTACTACATACCTCGCCTTGGTGGCTCACCGAACGCAGCCAGATAAGGATTGGTCGCACGTTCAACCCCGATTGTGGTTTGCGGCCCATGACCTGGGAGCACTACGGTTGCGTCAGCAGAACCCAATACCACCCGCGCTAGCGAACGCTCCATGGCCACCTGATCACCACCGGGTAGGTCAGTACGGCCAATTGATCCAGCGAAAAGTAGATCTCCACTCACCATGATGGGCGCCTCAAGGTCTGCGATTTGGAAGACCACCGAACCTTCGGTGTGTCCAGGTGCGTGCTCAACCCGTAACCCAAGTCCGGCGAAGTCTAAGACTTCTTGATCAACAAATACTCGAACCTCATCGGGCTCGGTTAGCTCCAGTGCCCCTTTAGTCATGGCCAAAAGTTGTTCGCGGCCCATACTCGAGGTACTGCTGATCGGGTCGGCGAGCCGGTAGCGGTCGTCGGCGTGAATAAGTGCAGGAATGCCGAACCCGGACGCCACCGGCGCCACCGACCAAACATGATCAATATGGCCGTGGGTCAGGAGTACGGCCACCGGCAAGAGGTGCTGCTCCCGCACGATTTCGGCTACCCCGTCGATACTGCCCTGGCCTGGATCCACGATTACGCAGGGCTGGCCGGGGGCGCTCGCGATCACATAGCAATTAGTAGCCCATGGACCTGCGGGAAACCCTGCGATGAACACCTTCGGAAGCCTAGTGCTGTACCAATCGGCGGGCGAATAGACTCCGCGGATGGCAAGTAACCAGCGTGAGCGGCAATTGGCCCGAGAAAAGTACGAGCGGCAGCAGGAGCGGCGAGCAGTCAGCTCAAAACGCCGGGGCCGGGGCCAAAAGATCATCGCCGCCGCAGTGGTGTTGGTGCTCGTGGCTGGCTCTTTGGCTTATGTCTTCATTAGCCAAATCAATAAAAGCGAGCCGGTAGTCGATGGAGCTGCGGCCGCATCGGCCCTGGCTTCCGCGATGGCCAGTGCCGCCCCCGAAACTTTGGCCTGCACCCCTGCGGTAGCCGCCCGTCCAGACAACCTGACCTGGACCACCGCACCCGCCGCCTCATTACTTGCGAGCAAGCCCGCCAAGATCACCTTCACTACCAACTGCGGTGACATAGTAATTGAAACGCTGCCAGACCAGGCACCCTTAACCGTTGCCTCGGAGATTTTCTTGGTCGAGCAGGGCTTTTATGACTCGGTGGCCTGCCACCGGCTAACCACCGCGGGCATTTTCGTCCTGCAATGCGGAGACCCAAAGGGTGACGGCACCGGTGGCCCCGGCTACCAGGTACCGGATGAGAACCTGCCGGGCGAGGGGGCCGCAAACTACCCCGCGGGTTCAGTAGCCATGGCAAATGCCGGTCCCGGCACCAGCGGGTCGCAGTTTTTCCTCGTGTATGACGACACCACCTTGCCTTCCGGATACACCATTTGGGGCACGATCACCTCGGGCCTTGAGTTGTTGCGCAGGGTAGCCGCCGCTGGGGTGGCCGGTGGTGGCTCAGATGGGGCCCCAACCCAGTCGATAACGATTGAGACAGCCACGGCGCAAGCTGGGTGAGTGGGCCGGTACGGTCTGTACCAAGAGATCAACCAAAATAAACCCGATCGCTAGTGATCGCCAACCGTTAGGCAGGTTCACCTATGGCCGACCCCACCGGGCCGACCCCGATGCCGACCCCTGCTATGTTGCGTCCGGTCCCGGCCGCACCCGCTCCCCCGCCCTCCCCGTTCGGCCGGGTTGAAGCCGATGGAGCCGTTTTCCTCCTCGCCCCGGAAGGTGAAATCGAAATTGGCCAATGGGCGGCGGGGTCGCCGGCCGCGGGCCATGCCTTCTTCCAACGCAAATATGAAGACTTAGTGGTTGAGATTGAGCTAATCGCCGCCCGCTTGGCTGATGGCCGGGCTACTCCAGAGCAGGCCCAGACCGTTCTTGTGAAAGTTCGCGAAGCACTTGTCGCGCGCGCCTTTATCGGCGATGTAACCGCTCTAGGGATTAAATGCGATGAAGTTGCTGAAAGTGTCGTGGCAGTGCGGGCCGCCGTTGCCGAGAAGCGGGCCGCCTTGCGCGCCGAAGCCACATCCGCACGTGAGGCCCTAGCGGTCGAGGCCGAAAAGCTTGGCCCATCGACATCCTGGAAACAGTCCAGTGAGCGTTTTGCAAAGATGATTGAAGAGTGGAAAGCACTACCGCGTACCGACCGATCCACCGAACAAGCCCTTTGGAAGCGCATCAGCGCAGCACGCACGGGATTCGATAAGCGCCGGCGACAACACTTCGCCGAAGCCGATGCCGAGCATAAGATTGCGGTGACCCGCAAACGCGAACTCATCGCGAAAGCAGAAACGTTGGCGACTTCAACCGACTGGGTCGCTACCGGCAAGCAGATTCGCGATTTAATGAGCGATTGGAAGGCCGCCCCGCGAGCCGGGCGTAGTGACGAGGACAAACTCTGGAAGCGATTTAAATCGGCACAGGACGCGTTCTTCGCCGCCAAGGTGGCTGCTGAAGCACAGGCCGAGGATGCACTGCGACCAAATATCGCCGAGAAGGAATTATTGGCATCACAAGCCGAAGCACTTTTACCCATCACCGATCACAAGGCCGCGAAGTCTGCACTTCGTGGGATTCACGAATGTTGGGAGAAAGTCGGAGACCTGCCACGTGGCGACCGCGAACGACTCGATGCGCGCCTTCGTAAAGTCGATGAGGCACTGCGCAAGGACGAATCCGAATCGTGGAAGAAATCCAACCCAGAGGCCCGCGCTCGGGCAGAGTCAACCGCTAATGTATTTTCCGATGGCATCGCTAAATTGGAAGTGAAACGCGCTAAGGCAGTCGCCAGTAGCAATGACCGCGAAGTTGCCAAACTTGATGCCGCCATTGAGCAAACCTCCGCTCTACTAAGGGCGGCGCAGGCTGCGGCAAGTGAATTCGGGTCACTCACCCACGCTGGCTAGTTGTAAAGTTCACACTCGGTAGGCGTCGTACACGCCTTCAACACTACGAACCGCCTTGAGTACCGACCCTAGGTGCTTGGGGTCGGCCATTTCGAAGGTAAAGCGCGACAGCGCGATGCGATCGCGTGAAGTCGTAACCGATGCGCTCAGGATATTTACGTGGGTATCTGAGAGTGTTCTAGTCACATCACTCAATAACCTTGCGCGGTCTAAGGCTTCCACTTGAATGTTAACCAAGAAAACACTTGTGGCAGTTGGTGCCCAGGTAACTTCAACGATTCGCTCCGGCTCCCCTTGAAGTCCAGGAATATTTACGCAGTCATTGCGATGAACTGATACCCCAGATCCACGAGTGACAAACCCTAGGATGGCATCACCGGGTACCGGGGTGCAGCATCTGGCCAATTTGATCCAGACGTCATCAACGCCCTTAACGACTACCCCAACGTCGCCCGAAGTTCGGGCACGCTGCCGTAAATTCGCGGGATTAATGCCCTCAGCGGCATCGTCCGCCGCCCCATCGACACCGCCCGCTGCATCAACTAATCGTTGTACGATCGTGGCAGCAGAAATCCGACCTTCACCCACCGACGCGTAAAGTGCACTTACATCGGTTTGGTGTAATCCTGCGGCGATGTTCTGAAGTGACTGATTGGTCATTAGGCGCTGCAGTGGTAGGCCCTGCTTGCGCATTGCCCGCACAATTGCGTCCTTGCCTGTCTCGACGGCCTCCTCGCGCCGCTCCTTTGAGAACCACGCCTTAATCTTGCTTTTGGCTCGCGGAGATGCAACGAAAGAAACCCAGTCAAGGCTGGGACCGGCACTTTCAGCTTTGGAAGTGAAAATCTCCACCACATCGCCATTGTCTAAGGTTGACTCAAGGGGCACCAACTTGCCATTGACGCGTGCTCCTACACAGCGGTGGCCCACTTCGGTATGCACTGAGTAAGCAAAGTCCACCGGGGTGGCCTTACTCGGTAATGCGACCACATCACCTTTCGGAGTGAAAACATAAACCTCAGAGGAACTCAGGTCATAACGCAACGAATCCATGAACTCGTCGGGGTCTTCGGTCTCACGTTGCCACTCCATCAACTGGCGCAACCAACCAAAATCATCGGGCCCGGATTTGCCACCAACATCTTGCTGCTTGTAGCGCCAGTGAGCCGCGACCCCGAATTCAGCAGAGCGATGCATATCTTGAGTTCGAATCTGCAACTCAACAGGCTTACCCTCAGGGCCAATTACCGTTGTATGCAATGACTGATACATATTGAACTTCGGCATTGCGATAAAATCCTTAAAGCGACCTGGCACCGGACTCCACTTAGCGTGAATTACACCGAGTACCGCGTAGCAATCGCGCACACTTTCGACAAGGATGCGCACGCCGAGAAGGTCATAGATCTCCGCGAAATCACGACCGCGCACAATCATCTTTTGATAGACAGAGTAATAATGTTTCGGGCGGCCACTGACCACGGCGCGCAATTTCCCCCTGCGCAAATCCAAGTTGATTTCATCAATAATTTCCGAGAGCAATTGATCGCGCGACGGCGCCCGCTGGCCCACGAGTTGTACGATTTCGTCGTACATCTTCGGGTGCATGGTGGCGAATGCTAGGTCTTCTAGTTCCCACTTAACCGCATTTATGCCCAGCCGATGCGCTAGTGGGGCGTAGATCTCAAGAGTCTCGCGCGCCTTCGTCTGCTGCTTGTCTTCGGGCATGAAGCGCAGGGTGCGCATATTGTGTAGGCGGTCGGCTAGCTTAATCACCAGCACCCGAATGTCACGCGCCATCGCGATGACCATTTTGCGGACGGTCTCCGAAGCAGACGACTCGCCGTATTTAACTCGATCCAACTTGGTGACGCCATCAACCAATTGGGCGATCTCGTCGCCAAAATCCTCTCGCAGCGCATCTAACGAGTAACCAGTGTCCTCAACCGTGTCGTGCAACAGCGCCGCTGCAAGGGTCGGTGCGGTCATGCCCAGATCGGCAAGAATCGTCGCGACCGCCAATGGATGAGTGATGTACATCTCCCCCGACATGCGGGTTTGCTCTCGGTGCAGATACTCAGCCATCTCATAAGCACGCTCCACCATGCGGACATCTGATTTCGGGTGGTATTGGCGCAGCGTTCGAAATAGCGGTTCAAGTTCTGGGTGCGCACGGCGCTGAATCCCAGCCAACCGGGCAACTCTGGATCGAAAGCCTGCAGACACAACCGTAACCGAAGCCGGCGGCGAAGCCTGCTCCGTGGTCGGCGGTGCTTCCTTGGCCACAGGCGCTCCCAATAGCAGGACTCATAGATAAACACTTCGATCTATATGCGCTACCAGTCTACGGGTGCTAGGCGGTGAGCAGTGTGTGCACGTTGACCCCGAGCGCTTCGAGCCTGCCACGACCCCCAAGGACCGGGATCTCCATGACCAATACGACGGCGACAACTTCAGCACCGGTGCGCCGAATAAGGTCGACTCCGGCTGCTGCAGTACCACCGGTAGCCAGCACATCATCAACGAGGACGACTCGACGCCCCTGGCCAAGCGCGTGGGTTTGCAATTGCAAGGAGGTGGACCCGTACTCCAAGGCGTAGTCAACGCAGTGGACCGCTCCGGGTAACTTGCCAGGCTTGCGGAGAGTGACGAACCCGGCATTGCAAGAATGCGCTAGTGCGGCTCCGTATGGAAAGCCACGGGCCTCGATACCTGCGACATCATCAATTGTCTCCGAGCCCAACGTTTTCGACATCGCCGCGACCACTAGGGCGAAAGTCACCGGATCAGCCATCAAGCCGGTCAAATCCTGAAATGACACACCAGCCTGCGGCCAATTGTCAATGACTCGAATTCGGCTACGCAGGGCCTCCTCAACCGCTGGCTCGACTGGCAAGATCGTGTCAACCTTCTACTTAGAACTAAGACTTGGATCGACGTGAGCGGCTAACTCGTTTCGGTTGCTGCCGTAGCGCGCCATCAATGAGTGTGGTTACCTCACCGGTGCCAACAACATTTTCACCGCCGGCCTCATCGGTTCGACTCTTACTTGCCTGAGTCCGTCGAGCACTGACACGGGCGTTGAGTGAGCGCATCTGCGGTTGATGTTCCTTCAATTGAGCAAGGAACGGTGTCGCGATGAAGATCGATGAATAGGCGCCCGCAGCCATACCAACCGCAAGAGCAACTGCTAGATCAAGCAAGGTGCCCGCACCTAGTAGCCCCGCCCCGATGATGATAATCGCAAGAACGGGCAATAGTGCGACGATTGACGTATTGATACTTCGCACCAAAGTCTGGTTTAGGGCTAAGTTCGCTGCTTCGCTGTATGTCAGGACCGATTGACCAGCAATATTTCTGGTGTTCTCTTTGACCTTGTCAAAAACTACAACGGTGTCATATAACGAGAACCCAAGAATAGTTAACAAACCAATGACGGTCGCCGGCGTGACTTCGAGCCCGGTGAGTGCATATATACCAATGGTAATAACCAAGTCGTGCGCCAGCGCAACGAGCGCCGCGACGGCCATGCGCCACTCAAAATATATCGAGAGGAATATCGATACCAGCAATAAGAAGACCACTAAGGCTTGGAGGGCCTTCTTCGAGATTTCTGAGCCCCAAGTCGGACCAACCACCTGAACCTTGATTTCGACTTTCGGTACCCCGCAAGTATCGGCCAACTCGCCGGCCAGCACTGAACTTTCGTCAGCTGTCAACGACTCGGTTTGCACCCTAATCGTGCCATTTACCGCAGAGGTCACGATCGCCTGTGATCCGGTCTTCGATTCAGCAACAGCACGGGCTTGCTCAATACTGCAAGTTGCGTTTGGAATCGCAAAATCAGCCCCGCCCCGAAACTCAATACCAAGATTTAGACCGCGAAAGACTAGCGCCCCTACAGATACCAAAAGAATGATGGCCGAAATGACGTACCAAGTCCGCCTCCTGCCAACAAAATTGAAAGAAACCTGACCCTTATAGAGCCGTTGCGCAATCCCGATACGTCTGCTCATGGGCTTGTCACCTCCACTGCCTTTTGGTCAGTGTTTTGCCGTCTGCGCGATTTGCTGACTACTCCACCACCAAGACTGTGGCCGCCAACTCGATCCGCGTCGAGCCCAGTCCAGCGTGAACCCTTCTGCATCCACTCGGTGCGCCCGATAAGCACCACCAGTGGATGCGTGAACCAGAAGGCCACCAGAATATCGATTATTGTTGTTAGCCCAAGGACGAACGCGAAACCACGAACGCTGCCCACGGAAAGTAGATAAAGGACTACCGCTGCGAGCAATGAGACAAAGTCTGCGGCCAGAAGGGTTCGCCGAGCCCGCACCCAACCACTCTCACAAGCCTGCCGAAGCGATCGACCCTCGCGAATTTCATCGCGAATACGCTCGAAGTAGACAATGAACGAATCCGCGGTAATACCGATAGCAACGATCGCCCCGGCTACCCCGGCTAGGGTCAAAGTCAACCCGATGGTCTTACTAAAGACCACGACCATCAAATAGGTGATCGCTCCCGCACTGATCAGTGAAATCACTGCAACAATGCCAAGGGCGCGGTAGTAAATCAGCAGATAGATCATGACCAGAACAAGGCCGAGCAGACCGGCGATGATGCCTGCACGCAACTGATCATTACCCACCGTCGGTGAAACGCTGGTTATATCTACCGGATCAAGGGTTACGGGTAAAGCACCATACTTGAGTACATTGGCTAGGTCATTTGCCTCCTGCGCCGTGAAGTTTCCTTCGATTTGCGCTTGGCCGCCGAGAATCGGCTCATTAAAACGCGGTGCCGAAACGACCACACCATCGAGCACAATCGCAAATGCATTACAGGGGCTCACCCCGGCACCGCAATCTTGGAGTGCGGACAATTTGGTAGATGCCTCGGCTAGGGCCTTAGCCCCCTCGCTATCAAATTCCAAGGATACCACCCAACTACCAACCCCATTTTGCGGTAGGCCGGCGGTCGCACCGGTGACGTTGCTCCCCTTGATGAATGCCGGCTCCAGGTTGTACTTAACCCCACCGGTGCGCTCACAGGTACCGAGCCAAAGCCCCGGATCATCTGGGATACCACCGGTGTAAGCCTCCGGATTCGTGCAATCCAAAGCAAAGACTTTGCCTTGGTAAACAGGTGAATTATCGGGTGACTGCACTAATGACGTACCGGGCACAAAGGTCGTGGTCGGTGACGGCGTTGGTGACGGCGTTGGTGATCCACTAGCCGAAGCGCTCGCTGAGGGTTCGGGGGTCGGCGCTGCATTGATGTCGAATGGCTGTGGATTCAGCAGGGTATCAACGGGTCGAAAATCAAGTAGCGCGGTGCGCTTGACCAAATCGACGACCCGATCTTGCTCGGCGCCGGGCACCGAAACGATGATTGCGGCACCGTTGCCAGTGCCTTGAGTGGTAACTTCAGCCTCAGCCACCCCGAGGCCATCAACGCGTTGGCGGATAATGGCCACGGTTTGCTGTAGTTGCTCATCAGTAATTTCAGCCCCGGTGGTAACCGGCTTGGGCACCAAAATCACCTGCGTCCCACCTTGCAGGTCCAGCCCAAGGCGCACGGTATTTGCGGTGCCCGGCCAAAACGCCCATGCCAATAGGCCGACTAAAACAATTAATAAGGCAATTAGCCCACGCGCGGGCCTAGAAGTTGCTGGAGGAGCCACCTGTGGATCGCCTAGGCCGCCGGGCCCGAAGCGCCGGGTGCAGCTGGCCCATCTGGGGTATCCAGTTCTGGCACTTCAACCGGAATCACCTTGGCGATGGCCGCCGGCAGCATCCGAATGATGACACCGGGTGAAATCTCGACGAGGACCTCATCGCCATTGGAAATGACCGTGCCGAATATGCCAGCGGTGGTCATGATGTTGGTACCGGGCCCCAGGTTGGCTAATGTCGCAGCCTGTTTCTTCTGTCTGGCCTTGGCGGGGCGAATCATCAAAAAGTAGAAGACGACCGCGATTAAAACCAGCGGTAATATCGTGACGGGATCCACAGCGCTCCTGACGAAAAGTTCGGACGGGCTCCAACTTGACCACTAACACCACAGCGACCTAAATTAGGTTCACCTAGTCAGCCTACCGGTGCCCCCGCGGTAGCCCCTAGGTGCCTAGATCAAGCACCCCCTGCGGCGGCAGCGGAGGATTCGCCCCCAGGTGCGACCAGGCCGCCGGTGCTGCGACCCGACCGCGCGGGGTACGGATTATCATCCCCAAACGCGCTAAGAACGGCTCAGCGACTGTTTCAATAGTTTCGGGTTCTTCGCCTACCGCCACCGCCAGCGTCGATAATCCCACAGGACCACCGCCGAAGCGATTGATTAGGACATCGAGCACGGCTCGGTCGATTCGATCCAGACCGAGTTCATCGACTTCATACAGTTCAAGTGCCGCCCGGGCGGTCGCGTGGTCGACCACTCCATTGCCGTGCACCTGCGCAAAGTCGCGCACCCGCCGCAGCAGCCTATTTGCTATGCGGGGGGTGCCCCGGCACCGGCCCGCGATTTCAACGGCGCCATCGTCATGCAGTGGCACCTCAAGTAGCACCGCCGAACGGCGCAGAATAATTTCGAGATCAGCCGGGTCATAGAAATCTAGGTGGGCGGTGAACCCGAACCGATCGCGCAGCGGGCTCGGCAGTAGGCCGGCGCGGGTGGTGGCACCGACCAAGGTGAAGGGTGCTATCTCTAACGGGATAGCGGTGGCGCCAGGGCCTTTGCCAACGATCACATCAACCCGGAAATCCTCCATCGCCAAATAGAGCATCTCTTCGGCAGCGCGCGCCGTGCGGTGAATTTCGTCAAGAAATAGCACCTCACCAGGTTGCAGGCTCGCAAGTACCGCTGCAACGTCGCCGGCATGCTGCAAGGCTGGGCCAGAGGTGATGCGAAGTGGGGCTTGCAGCTCGGCAGCAATAATGAAAGCCAAGGTGGTCTTACCTAAACCAGGTGGGCCACTTATGAGCACGTGATCTGCGGCCCGCCCGCGACGGCGAGCCGCCTCCAGCACTAAACCTAGTTGCGATTTAACCCGCTCCTGCCCAACGAACTCCTGAAGCGAAGTTGGCCGCAAAGCACCCTCAACGGCAGCATCATTTGGATCCGGCGCCGCATCGGTAACCCGTGCTGTCATGAGCGATCCAAGGATTGCAAGGCAGCTTTTAGTAGCACTGCAATGTCTGGGTCCGCCATTTCCGCGGCAAGGGGGGTGACGGCGCTGACGGCGGATTCAGCTTCACGCTGCGACCAACCCAACGACATCAGCCCAGCGGCAACGGCCCCCTGCCACCCAGCCGGTGACATCGACCCGGCAGAGATAGGCGCACCACCTGTTGGTGGCCCAATACGGTCCTTGAGTTCGAGTACCAAACGACCGGCACCCTTTTGACCAACTCCGGGTACTTTGGTCAAAGTGGCCAGGTCATTGCGAGCCACCGCAACGCGAAGCTCATCAGGAGACAAAGTCGAAAGAATCGCTAAGGCCAAACGTGGGCCTACGCCGCTGATCGTCTGGACCAACTCAAACACTGCACGCTCATCGGTGTCAAGGAAGCCAAATAAAGTCAAGGAGTCCTCACGCACGATCATTGCGGTTACGAGTTCAACGTGATCACCTATTCGTAAACCCAATGCCGTAGCCGGGGTGCACGATGCGGTCACCCCAACCGGCCCGATGTCGACAACTACGTAATCAGGCCCAACTAAATTAACCACACCACGTAGGAAGGCGATCATCTGGCACCTACTGAAATCGCTGCCGCCGCAATAGCATTATTGATGCGCTGCTGCGCCGCACCCCGCCAAATTTGGCAGATAGCAATTGCCACCGCATCGGCCGCATCGGCTGGCTTCGGGGCCACCGACAAACCCAAGATGCGAGTAACCATTGCCGTGACCTGCACTTTGTCTGCTCGGCCACTGCCGGTTACCGCGGCCTTGACTTCGGTGGGGCTGTGCATCGCGACCGGAATACCCCGACGCCCGGCAACCACCAGCGCCATTGCCGCCGCTTGGGCCGTCCCCATCGCCGAGCGCACATTGTGCTGGCTAAATACGCGCTCTATAGCTATGACTTCTGGGTCAAATTGGTCAACTAGTTCTTCGATCCCCCGCTCAACGGCGGCTAGCCGCAGCTCGATCGGGGTCTGGGGCGAGGTGACGAGCACCCCAATATGGATTGGGGTCAGGGTGCACCCGGCAGCGCCCTCAATGATCGCAACCCCGCACCGGGTCAGTCCAGGGTCGACTCCCAACACGCGCATGCCTACCCCTTTCACCATCCGAACAGGTGTTCGTATGACACTAACGCGAGGGGCCGACGGATTGGGGGAATCAGGTGCTCGGCGCGGCGTACTGTTCACGCGGCCCCACTAAGTCCCCGACCACCTCGGCGAACCCCGAACGTAGGTCTTCGACCAGATCGCCAAGATCTGGTACCGCCCGGTCATCGGCTGAAATCCCGACATAAGCGGTACCGTCATAAGTCACCATCGTGACGTTAACCGCGGCCCCAATCGTTGCCACCAGCGGATAGGCTGCCAACATTTTGGCCCCGGCTAGATATAGCGGCACCGGCGGGCCGGGCACATTGCTGGCCGTTACGTCACTGCTTTGGGCCGCCTGAGCCAGCAACGGGACGGGCACGAACCAGCTGACCTCGGCCAACGGTTCAGCCAATCGTAAAGCTGGCTCTGCACGCCAATTAGCGACCAGGTCATTCGCCGCGCTCATCCGCTCGCCCACGGTCAGTCCGGCAATAGGGAACGGGAATCTAGCGATACTGACCGCATTGGAAGCTTGTCCGCTGCGATCGCCAGGATCACCACGCAAACTTATTGGCACATTTATGCGCAGTTCATCAACTACTACTCCATGGCGGCGATGGTAGCTATCAAAACCCCCGGCTAGGGCAGCGAGGAAAGCATCATTAACACTTAAATTACGTGACTTCGCGGCTCCACGAAGTGCCGCGAAAGGCAGATTAAAGGCCGCGAAGCGGTAGGTGGTGCCGCGACCGGCCATTACCGGTGACATGGGACCATCACTTACGGCCGTGAATCGGCCAATTGACGAAACGGTGTCCCACACCCGAGACCAAGTTTGTGTGGGATCAGTGAAACTACCTCGTGCCAAACCCAATGCTCCGCGCACCGAACTCACCGCGAGATCGGCTCCCCATTTAATGTTGTCGGTGAGATTCGCAATCGTGACATCGGTAACCGACACCTCCTCTGAATCTGGCGCCGGCGGTGGCACCGGCTCATCAGGATTTATTTCATCACCAAGTTCAAATAATGAAAGCGCGATAATGACCGTCGCTGCACCATCTGCAATTGAGTGATGCAGTTTCAACAAAAAGGCCGACTGTTCCCCCGGAAGCCCCTCGATGAGAACTGCTTCCCAAAGGGGGCGGTTGTGGTCAAAATCGGTCAAACTCATGCGGCGGGCATCATCAAGTAGCCCCTGCCAGCCCGCATCCGCGGGCAACCGATATCGACGCACATGCACATCAAGGTCAAAATCCGGATCTATCGCCAACCGCGGCGCCGAAAACCCCGTGGCTCCGTAGAGCGGGCGCTTACGAAGTGCCGGTACAAATAGTGTGAGTCGATTAAGTCGCGCATGTAAACGGCTCCAATCAGGAGCGCTGTCTAAAACTGCGAGCGCAATTACCGTCGAACGCAGTTTGGGGTCGGCACTGGCGGTACGAAATGTCGCAGCGTCCCAACCACGTAATTGGGTGCCCACTCCTATTTTTGCTTGACTCATTTATTCGACCGATGCCATGATGTCATCGCTCACATCGAAGTTGGCGTACACATTTTGCACATCATCGCTATCTTCAAGAACGTCAATCAACTTGAATACCTTGCGTGCGCCTTCTTCGTCTAATTCAACTGTGACACTTGGAAGAAATGTGGCCTCGGCAGATTCGTAGTCAAGGCCAGCACTTTGCAATGCAGTGCGCACCGCAACCACATCAGTCGCCTCACTGACAACCTCGAAAGACTCCCCTAAGTCGTTGACTTCCTCGGCTCCAGCATCAAGCACCGCACTTAGAATCTCGTCTTCGGTAAGCCCTTCGGCTTTTGGAACAATTACTACGCCTTTTCGAGCGAACAAATAAGAAACCGAGCCGGGGTCGGCCATCGACCCGCCGTTCCTGGTCATCGCGACGCGAACTTCAGAGGCCGCGCGATTACGGTTATCGGTAAGGCACTCAACCAAGAATGCCACCCCATTTGGTCCGTAGCCCTCGTACATGATGGTCTGCCAATCAGCGCCACCTGCTTCAAGGCCGGATCCACGCTTGACGGCCCGCTCGATATTGTCAAGTGGCACCGAGGTCTTGCGCGCCTTTTGAACCGCGTCATAAAGGGTTGGGTTACCAGCGAGGTCACCGCCTCCGGTGCGCGCGGCCACCTCAATGTTCTTAATCAGGCGGGCAAATAGCTTGCCCCTGCGGGCGTCGACAACTGCTTTTTTATGCTTCGTGGTCGCCCACTTGGAATGACCGCTCATGAGTGCTGCCTCACAATCTGAACGAATAAATCGTGGATTCGGGTATCACCCGTCAGCTCGGGATGAAATGACGTGGCGAGCCGGACCCCTTGACGCACCGCCACGATCGTACCCGCGGCACCACCGCGCCTGAGAATCGAGAGCACTTCAACATCTGGCCCCGTTGACTCCACCAGCGGCGCCCTGATAAAGACCGCCTTAAAAGGAGTCGTCCCCACCGCCGGGACGTCTAGATCGATCTCGAAGGAGTCGACCTGGCGGCCAAAGGCATTGCGCCGAACCGTGACGTCTAGGCCACCGATTGTTTGTTGATCCGGCCGCGCGTCGGTCACCCTGTCGGCAAGCATGATCATTCCCGCACATGAGCCATACATTGGTAGCCCCGCACTGGACGCGGCGCGAAGTGGCTCGAACAGATTGGCGCGGATCGCCAAATTTGACATAGTTGTTGACTCGCCACCGGGTATGACAAGACCAGAGATCCCGGATAGGCCGGCGGCACTGCGCACTCGAATCGTTCGCGCCCCCACGGCCTCGAGAGCTACCTCATGTTCTTTTACATCGCCTTGAAGTGCCAGCACCCCGATTAGCGGGGAAGTGGTCACCAGCCTCGATCCTCCAGCCGGTGCGCTACCGGAATGTCGGCGACGTTAATTCCAACCATCGCCTCACCCAAGCCGCGCGATACTTTCGCTACTACATCCGGATTATCAAAATTCATGGTTGCTTGCACGATGGCTTGGGCGCGCTGCACCGGGTCGCCAGACTTGAAAATACCCGACCCAACAAATACCCCGTCGGCACCAAGTTGCATCATCATCGCCGCATCAGCAGGAGTCGCTATACCGCCAGCGGTGAACAAAACCACCGGCAGCCTGCCTAGGCGCGCGACTTCAGCGACTAGGTCATAGGAGGCTTGCAACTCCTTTGCGGCCACGTATAACTCATCCGGTGACAGCGACGTCAATCGCGCGATATCACCGCGAATGCGACGGATATGGGTGACCGCATTGGAGACATCACCGGTACCGGCCTCACCTTTGGAGCGGATCATCGCCGCGCCTTCGTTCAACCGGCGCAGTGCTTCGCCGAGGTTGGTCGCACCGCACACAAAAGGCACCGTGAATAGTTGCTTGTCAATGTGGTTGGCGTAGTCAGCCGGTGTAAGCACCTCAGACTCATCAATGTAATCAACACCCAGTGATTGCAAAATCTGAGCTTCGGCGAAGTGGCCAATTCGCGCTTTCGCCATAACTGGCACGCTCACGGCATTCATGATGGCGTCGATCATGTCGGGATCCGACATGCGCGCGACCCCACCTTGTGCGCGAATATCCGCCGGGACCCGCTCCAGCGCCATTACCGCAACGGCACCGGCATCCTCAGCAATCTTCGCCTGTTCTACATTGACAACATCCATGATGACGCCGCCCTTGAGCATGTCGGCCATCCCGCGCTTAACTCGGCTGGTACCGGTCACTGCCTCCTGGTCGCCCATGACACCCTCTCAACTTCGACGGAAGTTACCCCTAACGTGGTCAATGATACGGCCTAATATCCGTGCCTGGATGGTCGGCCCTTAGCGCTCGTTCAGCCCATGCGGGCGAGTGTCGTCCATCTCACATGTCTCCGGCCAGGTCGTATGACCGGCGAGACGAAAGATTCGCACGAGGAACTGGCTACGCACCTGACGGCAGGCTCGAACTGCATCATTGTGAAAACGGCGTGACAATTGGACCCGCCGGAAGGCCGCGTCGAGTTCATCGAGCAACCCGCTCCCCAACTCGGTGATCTCGATCACAGCAGTTTCTTCGGGATCTTCAAGGGCTGCATCCAAGGCCGCGGTCAAGTCACTTTCGACCTGCGCTTTAAGCACCTTATCAAGATCTGCTGAAGTTCTAGCCGCGTGAGCCGCATCTGCAATGACCACACTACTGGCAAGATCAAGTACCCCGGCGGTTGCAAGTTCAAGGGCTATCGACGAACGTCTGAGTAGATGTGCATCTAGAGCTAGTGATGACGTTTCGATGCGCTGATGTAAGCGATCGATGCGCCCGGCTGTCATGCTCAAGTACAACCCCAGAATCACAAGTAACAATGTGATAATTATTCCCACCCACATCACGACACCGGCCACATTACGCCACCGGCCGCATCCCGAGGCGGCCGACAATTTGCCCTCGGATATCGGTGGTCACTTTTTCACCAGGCATGCCTACACTTTCGTACACCGCGATAACGTCATCAACAACAACGTCCCAGTCGAACTCCCGAACACGCGCTCGTCCGGCGTCCACGAGTAGCTCGCGAGCTGCTGAGTCACCCAAAAGGCGCACTGCATGTGCGGCCAAATCCGAAGAATCCTCATTAGTGAAAAGTGCACCTGACTTACCGTCTTCAAGCACTCGCTTAAAGGCAAGCAGATCTGAAGCCAAAACTGCGGTTTCGGCGGCCATGGCTTCGATGAGCACAATGCCAAATGATTCACCACCGGTATTTGGTGCCACGTAGAGATCCACCGATCGAAGTACCCGCGCCTTGTCTTCATCACTTAAGCGGCCAAGGAAAGTGACCGATTGCGAAAGCGCCGGGTTCAAATTCTCATGTTGTTCACCGAGGTCCCCGGGGCCCGCAACATATACCTGGATATTAGGTATCTTTTCGATGATCGTAGGCAGCGAATCAAGTAACACATCGAGACCTTTGCGGGGTTCGTCAATGCGGCCAAGAAATAAAATAGTAGGGACATCTGCGGCAATTTGCGGCAAACGACCATCTTCAAGAAAAGCCGCCACGCGGACGCCATTAGGGATGAGCACCGCATCCCCACCAACATGGGCAACCAAAGTGCGCCTTGCATCTTCACTAACCGCGATACTGCCTCGAACCTTCTCCATTGCGGTTTGCGCAATGTAGTAGCCAGCTGAAAGCATTCGTGAACGCACATGTGATGAGTGCCAAGTAGCGACTATCGGCCCACGAGCAACCCAACAGGCCAGCAGGGACAAGCCTGGGGCCAGTGGTTCATGTATATGAAGTACATCAAACTCCCCATCGCGCACCCAGCGTCGCACGTTATTCGCCGCTTTTAGTCCAAAATTCATCCTGGCGACCGCGCCGTTGTATGGCACCGAAACAGCCCTGCCACCGTCAACAACCCATGGTGGTAGGTCTGCAGGATCATCAACTGGAGCGAGGACACTTACCGTGTGGCCGTGCTCTTGCAGGGTGAGTGCGAGATCTGCCACGTGTGAGCGCACCCCACCGGGGGTATCCCAGGTGTAGGGGCAGACCAAACCGATTTTCATGACGAGCCCGCCGCGCGTCTAGCTGGATCCAGATCGGCTAACCAAACTTTCTGGAGCATATGCCAGTCGGTTGGATGCGCACGGATGCCATCTTCGAAGGCGTGGGCAATCTGCTGGGTCATTTCGCGCACCTGCTCTGCTCGACTTAACCCACTTGGAGCCGCTACTGCCGGATAAACCTGAC
>NSHP01000070.1 GCA_002737125.1 Actinomycetota bacterium
AGCTACCTAGGCCCTGCTGGAGCCAGTCCTTTGGGAAGTTGCGGTTTAGGTCAACCCCGGCAGCGGTTACCCGCGTGTTCGCCGCAGCGCCATCTGGATTGACGCTGCTGATAAGCCAGATAGCCGAATCCGCTGGGAGCTCATTCCCGCCACCCAATCGGCGAGCGATCTCATAAATTACCCGCCTGCCCGCACGTTCGTTACCGTGCATTTGGCCAACCACCACTACCCTCGTCGTTGCCAACTTTGACCCGTATCGAGTGGCGGTAATGGCCCGGCCTTGCACACTTGTCCCAATTACTTCTTTGACTCCAACCTCGGTGGAGTGCGGGACCGCGGTCAACGGCCCGCAAAAACCAAGAATCAAGCCGAGCCCAACACCGAAAACTAGCGCCGGTCGAATCATGAAGGCTTGAAATTTGGTCATAACGCCCTCGGGTGGCTGGTGAGATAAACCTGTTTGAGCGTATCGGCGGTCACCAGCGTGTAAATCTGGGTGGTGGTAACCGAAGAGTGTCCGAGTAGTTCTTGCACCACGCGCACATCGGCTCCGCCTTCAAGCAGGTGCGTGGCGAAACTATGTCGAAGAGTATGTGGGCTCACTTTCGCATCGAGTTCGGCGCGTTCGGCACTGGATTTCAACACCGACCAGGCACTTTGCCTACTGAGTGGGGCACCTCGGGTGTTCAAGAACACCCGAGAAGTACCGCGGCCCTTTACCGCAAACACCGAACGCCCCCTTATCAAATATGCATCAATCGCCCGCGCTGCATAATCCCCAAGTGGCAGCTTGCGCTGCTTATCACCCTTGCCGACGACAGTGAGAGTCCGATTTGTTAAATCGATATTATCTACATTTAGCGTTATAGCCTCGGAGATGCGGGCGCCGGTGCCGTACAACAACTCCAACAGCGCGCGGTCACGCAAACCGATCGGTGAATCTAAATCACCAGCGCAGGAGATCAACCTCTCTACGTCAACATAATCAAGTGCCTTGGGCAACCTGCGCGAAGTACTAGGTGGCTGCACATCACAACTAGGGTCAACAAGTGTCAAGGACTCAAGCAGTGCGAAGCGGTGAAATCCACGGACCGAAACCACCGTGCGCGCCGCGCTCGCTGCCGATAAGGCACCGCCGAAGACCGACTCTGAGCGAAGTGACGCCGCGAAATCCGCAACATCATTCGTAGTTATTGACCGGACATCGACCAAACCGCGCGACCGGCACCAGTTCTCATACCGAATCAGATCACGCCGATAAGCCGAAACGGTATTGCCCGATAGCCCGCGCTCGATCATGATGTGATCGAGATATCCCGCTATCGCCGTGGCAAGCCCGGAACTCAGGCCAAGACCTCATCTAGCGATACGCGCGCGAGCCCAAACGATTCAGCCACCGCGCCGTAAGTGATCTGCCCGGCGTGAACATTTAGTCCAAGCGCCAGTGCGTGATCATCACGTAAGGCCTGCTTCCAGCCTTTATCGGCTAAAGCCACCGCATACGGCAGGGTGACATTGGTTAACGCATAAGTTGATGTGTATGGCACGGCACCCGGCATATTTGCTACGCAATAGAACACGCTGTTGTGGACGGTGTAGGTGGGGTCGGAGTGGGTGGTAGGCCGCGAATCCTCAAAGCAGCCGCCCTGATCGATGGCAATATCCACTAAAACTGACCCAGGTTTCATCCGCGATACCAAATCGTTGCTGATCAATTTCGGTGCCTTCGCCCCCGGCACCAGCACGGCCCCGATAACTAGATCGGCGTCAACCACCGCGCGCTCAACTTCAAATGAGTTCGATGCGATAGTTTGCATGTGACCTTGATAGATGGCATCTACTTGTCGAAGTCGAGCAATATTCTTATCGAGTAGTAGCACTTCGGCTTGCATACCAAGTGCTATTACTGCGGCGTTCATGCCGGCCACTCCGGCTCCTAGGACAACTACTTTGGCCGCGTACACGCCAGAGACGCCGCCCATTAGGACTCCGCGGCCACCATGCGCCCGCATCAAGGAATGCGCACCCACCTGAGGTGCCAACCGGCCGGCAACTTCAGACATTGGCGCGAGCAGCGGTAGTGAGCCGTCTGGCAACTCAACGGTCTCGTACGCGATTGCCGTGGCTCCTGAACTAATCAGCGCATCGGTACATTCGCGTGATGCGGCTAAATGTAAATAAGTAAAAACTATTTGACCTGATCCAATAAGGGGATACTCAGCTGCGATCGGTTCTTTTACTTTAAGTATTAGGTCGCCTACTGCCCATACTTCGTCGGCGGTTGCCAAGATTTTCGCGCCGGCGGCCAGGTAGTCATCGTTCATGATCGATGATCCAAAACCCGCATTGTCCTCGATGAAGACCTCGTGCCCGTGCCCAACTAATTCGTGGACTCCTGCCGGGGTGATCGCAACCCGATACTCATGTGTCTTGAGCTCACGGGGAACCCCGACCTTCACAGTGCCTCCTAAACCAGCCGCGAACGCGGCATCTAAGCGCGGACTTAAGAGATCGTATGGCCCAACTAGGTCGGATGCACGCGCCCCTGCCCTAGGAGGGTGGCTCGGAGCGGCCACGGCGCATCAGCTGGCCGCAAGTTCGCCCAGCCGGCATCCCGCGCCGCCCATGCTGCCAAAATTCCGGAAACCGCCGATGGGCTAGCAATCGCCCCGCTCAGGACTAGGTCTTTGGCCGCTGTCAGCGGCACCCACACCCTTGGCAAAAATGCTTCCTCGGCTTCACCGGTTGCCGGCCGGCCGCCGGCCAGTGGCGTCAGTCCCCGCGCTAAATAGACTCGGATACCCTCACTTGAGCCACCGGGGCTGTTCAAGAAATCCACTAGCACCTGCCAGGTTTCGGCCTGAAAGCCAGACTCTTCTGCAAGTTCACGGGCCGCGGTTACCTGCGGTTGCTCACCTGGGATATCAAGTAGCCCAGCCGGTGGCTCGAATAGCGCCATAGCCACCGGATGCCGATACTGGCGAATCAGCAGTACCCGGTCTTGATCATCGAGTGCAATAATCGCGACCGCTCCAAGGTGTAACAAGATGTCGCGCTGAATGAGTTGCCCATCAAAATTAACAGTGTCGGTACGAACTGACCAGATCCGGCCGGTGAATTGATTGATGGACTCAACTATCTGGCGGGGCTCAAGAGCATCGGCGACATCGTCTCCCCATTCTTCGTCGCCAGGCTCAATCATCTGGCAAATTGAGTGGCGCGACTTTCCGCGCGAGCAAGTGCTGCACTAACCAAGCCGATAAATAGTGGATGCGCCCTGGTAGGCCGTGACCGAAATTCGGGATGCGCCTGAGTGCCTATGTAATAAGGGTGTACCTGCTCCGGGAGTTCTATAAATTCAACAAGGCGACCATCTGGCGAAGTGCCAGAGAAAACTAAGCCGGCTTCTTCGAGGACTGGACGATAAGTATTTGAAACTTCGTACCGGTGCCGGTGGCGTTCGTCAATATAGGGAAACCCATAGGTGTTTGCCACTTGCGAGCCCTCAAGTAATTTCGCCGGGTAAAGGCCCAAGCGCATGGTGCCACCCATATCGCGCTCACCGGATACCACATCGCGCTGATCAGCCATGGTCGAGACCACCGGGTGCGCTGTGGTTTCGTCAAACTCAAGTGAGTTAGCATCGGCAAGGCCGGCAACGTTGCGCGCATACTCGATCACCATGCATTGCAAGCCGAGGCAGATACCAAGTGTTGGGATTCCAGTTTCACGTGCGTATCGAAGTGCCCCAAGTTTGCCTTCAATGCCGCGCACCCCAAAGCCACCAGGCACCAAAATGCCGTCTAGGCCCTCGAGTTGCTCGCGGGCGCCAACAGGGCTTGCACAGTCATCGCTGGTGACCCAGCGGATTTCAACCCTGCAATCATTGTGGAAGCCACCGGCGCGCATTGCTTCGGTGACAGACAGGTAGGCATCGGGTAGATCTACATACTTGCCCACTAAGCCAATGGTTACCTGCTTGGCTGGATGATGCACCCGGCGCAGTAAGTCATCCCATCTGGTCCAATCCACATCGCGGAATGGCAAGTCAAGCCGGCGGACAACGTAGGCATCGAGCCCTTCGGTATGCAGCACTTTGGGGATGTCATAAATACTCGTTGCGTCAACCGCCGCGACCACGGCTTCCTCATCGACGTCACACATCAAGGAGATCTTGCGCTTGATCGCTATTGGAACGGGGCGATCGGCTCGCAACACAATGGCATCAGGCTGAATACCAATATTGCGCAGCGAAGCTACCGAATGCTGAGTGGGTTTTGTCTTTAGTTCACCTGATGGCCCAATATAAGGAAGCAGTGAAACATGCAGGAAGAACACATTGTCGCGGCCAACTTCGTGGCGCACCTGCCTTACCGCCTCCAAGAACGGAAGTGATTCGATGTCACCGACCGTGCCGCCCACTTCGGTAATGACGACATCGACATCGGGGGCGGCCATCCGACGAATTCGCGCCTTAATTTCGTTAGTTATGTGCGGGATAACTTGGACGGTGTCACCCAAGTACTCGCCACGGCGCTCCTTGGCGATTACCGTAGAGTAAACCTGCCCGGTGGTGACATTCGCCGACCCATGTAGTTCGGTATCGAGGAAGCGCTCGTAGTGACCAATATCTAGATCAGTTTCGGCGCCATCATCGGTGACGAAAACCTCACCGTGTTGGAAGGGGTTCATTGTTCCGGGATCAACGTTGAGATACGGATCCAACTTCTGCATTGTCACGCGCAATCCGCGAGCCGCAAGCAAACTACCTAAACTCGAGGCGGTGAGCCCCTTACCGAGTGAGGAAGCAACACCTCCGGTAACGAAGACATGTTTGGTTTGCTTCACTGAACTCACGGGACCTCAGACTATCAGTCATTCGACCTGATGCGAACACCTGACGCGCAGGTATTTACTTGGCCAGCCGCTCTTGGGACGCCAAATCGAGGAGTTCTTCGGCGTGGGCGGCGCCAGTTTGCGAGTTGGTTAAGCCTGACAACATGCGTACCAACTCGGTAATTCGCGCCGCGCCCGTAACCGCAGTCACACTCGATGCTGTTACTAGCCCGTCAGCGCTTTTGGCAATAACCACGTGCTGGTCTGCAAAAGCCGCCACCTGGGGCAGATGGGTGACAACAATTACTTGGGCGGTACGGGCCAGCCGGGCTAACCGGCGGCCGACCTCGACCGCGGCACGACCCCCGATCCCGGCATCGACCTCGTCGAATACGAAGGTAGGCACCGGGTCAACCCCGGCCAGCACCACTTCGATGGCCAACATCACCCGGGACAGTTCACCACCAGAAGCCCCCTTGCCGATGGGCAGCGGGCTTGACCCCACATGGGGTTGGAGCAAGAACTCGATCTCATCGGCGCCGTGGGTGCCAAATTGCGCCAGCTCTACCACCGTTTCAACACTGACTTGCAATACCGAGTCAGGCATCGCTAAAGCTTGTAACTCCCCGGTGACGGCAATGGCAAATCGCTTTCCGGCCTTGATTCGAGCCGCTGACAAACTCGCCGCCAACTTGGTAACCGTCGCCTGAGCAGCTACCTCCTGCTCCCCCAGTACCGCTAGTCGATCTTCATCACCGAAGACTTCAGCCACGGTTTCTTTGGCCTGCTCCAGCCACTCGAGCACTTCGTCCACACTCGCGCCATATCTGCGCCGGAGGCCGGCAAGGGCATTTCGTCGCTCCTCAACCCAGGCCTGGCGCGCCGGATCAGCATCAATTTCACTCGCATAAGAAGACAAGGTGACGGCCGTATCTGCGGCGATGCTGCTGATTTCGCGAAACCGATCTCGGACGGGGGCCAACTGCGGGTCAACCTCAACCGCTCGATCCAGGGCTTTGGTGGCTGCGGCCAAAATCGACAGCACATTTGCGTTGCCCTCACCCGAACCGGTAACAATCGCCTCGTCGGTACCAACAAGTGCCAAGTGGACGGTGGCCACATCTTCGAGCAAGGTTCCCGAGTGCACTAATAGCGCGGACTGTCGATCTAGATCAAGGTCCTCACCTGGGAGCGGGGCCACCGCCTCGATCTCGGCGATCCCGATTGCCAACATCGCCGCCTCGCGCGCCCGAGTTTGCCGTTGCCCGGTCAACTCCTGCACTTCGGCTCGCACCTGGCGCCAATTGGTGAAGGCACTTTGATACTCGGTTAGTAATTTCGCGGCAGCAGCACCAGCGTATCGATCCAAGAGTTCACGCTGCTTACCTGATTGCCGTAAGCGCAATTGCTCAGACTGCCCGTGCACCGCGACAAGATCGCCCGCTATTTCTTGCAATAGGGTCACCGGGACAGTGCGCCCTCCGGCGAACGCCCGGCTTCGGCCTTCACCGGCAACCGCGCGAGCCAGCAGCACTTGCGCTTTCCCCTGCTCAATATCTATTTCAGCACCGGCCTCGCTCAGGCGATTAAGGACACCTAACGATTCTTTTTCAACAAGTGACCACTCACCATCAACTTCAGCGCGATCACTGCCGTTACGGACCACCTGCGCATCAGCTTTACCACCGGCGAGCAAACTCAAGCCGGTAAGGATCATTGTTTTACCGGCACCGGTCTCGCCGGTTATTGCGGTTAGGCCCGAGCCAAATGCGATTACCGCATCATCGATGACACCCAGCCCGCGGATCCGCAAACTCTCGATCACGCAGTGCCTCGAGTGCCGCCCCGCCAGCCTTGAACTGGCAAATCAAATTTCGCCACTAGCCGATCGGTGAACGGCGCGGTAGCAAGTCGGGCGAATAACACTGGCTGCGGATGCTGACGCACCTCGACGCGCGCACCTTCGGCCACCTCGAACATGCGTCGGCCGTCAGCAGCAAGCACCGCGGTACTAAACGGCTGAATCTCAAAGGCAATAACACTTCGCGGTGAAACCACCAACGGGCGCGCAAATAGTGCATGTGCGCTAAGGGGCACCACCAGCAAGGCCGCTACCTCGGGCCACACCACCGGACCACCCGCGGAGAACGCGTAAGCGGTGGAACCAGTTGGAGTAGCAGCTACCACTCCATCACACCCCCAGCGCGAAAGTGGCCGCCCATCTACTTCGACAACAAGGTCGATCATGCGCTCGCGAACAAGTTTTTCAATGCTGATCTCATTTAGTGCCCAAGACTGTGCCACAAGTTCACCGGCAACAAAGATGCGCACCTCGATTGCCATGCGCTCTTCAACATTCCAACGATGATTGATTACGGCATCGACAACCCCATTTACCTCCTCGGACTCTGCCTCGGCAAGGAACCCGACGTGGCCGAGATTGACTCCAAGAATTGGTGCACCAGATGCCCGCGCCCTTTCAGCCCCACGCAAGATCGTGCCATCACCGCCCAGCACCACCACGACATCGCAACCATCACCGGCATGCTCATCGGCGGAAACCGCATCAACTTCTGGGGGGCCATCACCTACGCCAGCGACCGTCGCCCACTGATCAAGGTCGTCAGAAGCCATCGAAACTTTGACACCTTCAGCGCGCAGCGCATTTGCAACCAGCAGTGCTACCTCGCGGGCCTCCGAGCGGCGCGGATTGATAACCAACAACACCCGGGTTGCCGAACCACTCATGCCGGCCCCTCCTCGACTGCGGTGCGGATCGCGACATCAAGTGCTGTCGCACTGATGCCATTATCCTCATTATCTCGATCGCCCGGTGCGACCTGTTCGAGCCAGAGGAAGTACTCCACATTGCCGGCCGGTCCAGGCAGCGGGCTTGCAGCCACCCCTCGTATACGTAGCCCCAGCCCAGTTGCCGCCAGCGCCACCGAGCGCACCGCGCCCGCCCGTAACTTTGGGTCGCGAACCACCCCTGCGCCGACCGCCTCTTTGCCAACCTCGAATTGGGGCTTCACCATCACCAGGTAGTCAGCGGTTGGCGCCGAACAGGCAACCAGCGCCGGAAGTACCACCTGCAAGGAGATAAATGAGAGGTCGGCGACTATCACCGATGCCAGCCAGGGCAATTTCTCGGCGTTCAAGGTGCGGACGTTCGTGCGCTCCATTAGGTGAACCCGCGGGTCACCGCGCAGCTGCCAAGCCAGCTGGCCGTAGCCAACATCCACCGCAAGTACCCGAGATATCCCCCGCTCTAGCAAGACTTGAGTAAACCCGCCGGTTGACGCACCGGCATCAAGTCCATCGCGACCGTCAACCTTAAAGCCGGTAAATGCTTCTAGGGCACCAATGAGCTTGTGGGCACCACGTGAGACATAGTGCGCACCTTCATCAACATCATTGACAACTATTGATGCATCACTATCGACTTGGGTGGCGGGCTTCAGCGCTACCGTGCCGCGCACCAGCACATTTCCAGCGGTGATGAGTAAACGCGCTTGATCACGCGAACGAGCCAACCCCCGCCTCGTCAATTCCGCGTCGAGCCGGCGCAGGACCATTACCGGCTACGGGCCGGTGCTTAGATCGGCTAGCCGTTGATGCAACTGCCGATGGACGCCTTCGTAAACTGCGATTCGCTCGCCTGGCGGCAGATCTTCAAGCTGGGTTAACTCATCTAATGCCGCGTCAATGCCGATATCACCCGTTGGCTCCCAAACAGCCAGCGCTAACTCGGTACTAATTTCTTCGAGTACGAGTACGTCATCAATTTCAAGATCTTCGTCAGACACCCCTAGCTCCTTCATTAACGACAACGACTTTCTTCTTTTTCTTTTTCAGTGGAATGTCTGTGGGCGCAGCAGGTTCACTAACTGGTGGTTGCGGCGCTTGCTTCGACGTGTTCTCGCCCGCACCAGACTTTATATCAAGCAACTGCTGCTCGAGGCGCTGCACATGGCGCCGAAGCGCTGCGAGTTCATCCTCGCGCACAAACCCCATGCGCCCTACCGCGCGATCAACCTCGGAACGAATCAGGCCCAGCAGCATTTCACGGTTCTCCTTGCTGGTGCTTACGAGATCATCTGCCAGCTCCTGCACCTGCCCAACAACATCTGGTGCCTTCGCGGACATATTCAGGCCTTGACTAACCAGTGCCATCGCGATTTCTTTGGCTTTAGCTGCGGTAACTTCGGTGAGGCCGCTGGCCATCTGCAAATAGCCTCGCAGGTCTTCAAACATTATTTCCTCCAAGTGCTGGTGCGGCTAACAAGCCGAAGGTGCAGTCCACGTTACCCCTTAACCCACCTGAGGTGCTCCCATGAGGTCCCGGCACTCAAGCACAAAAGATTTGGTGCCACATAGGTGGGCTCCTCAAGCCCGGTCGCGCCTGCCAGGTGACTTTCACCAGTTACCCCGGTCATGACCAGCAAAGTAGCCATACCCAACCGGTTGCCCGCGGCAATATCGGTATCGAGGCGATCACCGATCATCAACGGTCGGGTGGCTCCGGTACGGGCCAGGGCCTCAAGCAGCAGCGCCGGCTCCGGTTTGCCCCCAACTCCATCTGGTCTACGGCCGGTGGCATGTGCAACGGCCTCGACCATGGCCCCGTTCCCGGGGGCCAACCCCCGCGGGGTCGGGAAAGTCGAATCCAAATTAGTCGCGACCCAAGGCAATCCGGCGGCGACGGCAAAAGTTGCCTCGGTCAATGCCCGCCAATCCAAATCCATCCCGATGCCCTGCAAAACCCCAACTGGTGAATCCTCAGCAGACTCCACCGGGACAAATTCACGTTCGCGTAATGCCGCGAATACCCCCGGCCCACCGATGGCCAAAATTCGACTACGCGGCGGGACGAGGTCAGCAAGTAACGACACCCCGGCCTGTGAGGAGGTAACGACATCACTTGAGCTTGCCTGAATATCCAAACTGCGTAAGTGTTCGCTCACCTCGCCTGGGGTACGCGATGCATTGTTAGTGATGTAGCAACACCGCACCCCCTGCTCGTGGGCCGCCCGAATACCTTCGATGGCACCGGGCACCGCATGTGGGCCGATATATACGACACCATCAAGGTCAAAGAGCAACAAATCGAATAGTTCGGGCAAAGATAAACTCATAACTCATCGACCTCGTAGATGTCAATAATTGGGGTTCCAGTAAGTGGCCCGTTCAACGGGAGTTGATCAGCTGCAC
>NSHP01000008.1 GCA_002737125.1 Actinomycetota bacterium
TCCAACTTGCACACTCGGTCGCTTAGTGGGCCCACCATCACTAAAAGTTTCTGAGGCGAGAATTGAAACGCCGCCGATGCCATCACCGCCGGTGCGGGCACCATAAAGAACCACCAGGTTGCCGACACCTTTGGCACTGGCAAGGTGGATGTCTTCATGTTTCATTGCCCCAACACATAAGGCGTTTACTAGTGGGTTACCGCCGTATGAAGCATCAAAGACAATCTCACCACCAATATTTGGTAGCCCTAAGCAATTACCGTAACCGCCGATACCAGCCACAATGCCCGGTAGCACCCGCTTGGTGTCTGGGGCATCGGCCGGACCAAAACGAAGTGGGTCCATAACCGCGAGCGGGCGCGCACCCATTGACATGATGTCGCGGACAATCCCACCGATGCCGGTTGCGGCACCCTGGTACGGCTCGACATAGGACGGGTGGTTGTGGCTCTCGACCTTGAAAGTAACAGCCCAGCCATCACCGATATCGACAACACCTGCGTTTTCACCAATACCTACCAAAAGTGCGTCTGTCTTCGGCGCTTTCTCAGCGAACTGGCGAAGATGCACTTTCGATGATTTGTAGGAGCAGTGCTCACTCCACATCACCGAGTACATGGCAAGTTCAGATGAGGTGGGCCGGCGCCCCAGGATGTCGCGAATATGCTGGTATTCGTCGTGCTTCAAACCTAACTCAGCGAAAGGTTGCGACTGCTCAGGTGAAATCTCGGCCGTGGCTACGGTGTCAATGCTCATGCACTAACCAGTGATTTTAAGACGCTGGTAAAAAACGGTATGCCATCGGTGGTAGGGCCGGTGAGTGACTCAACCGCGTGCTCTGGGTGCGGCATCAAACCCACGACATTGCCACGTTCATTGCAAATCCCCGCTATATCACGTCGACTACCGTTCGGATTCATCTCTAAATAACGTGCAACCACACGGCCTTCAGCTTCGAGTGCATCAAGGGTTCGCTCGTCGGCAACGTAACCGCCTTCGCCGTTCTTAAGCGGGATCACTATTTCTTGACCTGCCACGAAGTCTGAGGTCCAAGATGAAACTGAGTTCTCGATGCGCAGGCGCTGGTCTCGGCACATAAAGTGCAAAGAGTCATTGCGCGTTAGCACCCCCGGGAGTAGATGTGACTCACAAAGAATTTGGAAGCCATTACAGATACCCAAAACGGGCATGCCAGCATTTGCTCGTTCAACGACTGAAGTCATCACCGGCGCAAAGCGGGCTATCGCTCCGCAGCGCAGGTAATCACCATAGGAGAATCCACCCGGAAGGACAACCGCGTCTACCTTCTTTAGATCATCATCGCCATGCCATAAGGAAACTGCTTCACCACCAGCGATGCGTACCGCTCGCGCTGCATCACGATCATCGAGCGAACCGGGGAAGGTAACAACACCAACCCGTAAGCTCATGCGGGGTCCTCAATTACCTGAAGTTTATAGTCTTCGATAACCGGGTTACTCAGTAACTCAGAAGCCAAGGTTTCAATAAGCTCAAGACGAGCACCCTCGACCACACCGTCCAGATCGATGATGAACTGTTTGCCCTGTCTTACGTCAGTGACACCGGTCAGGCCCAGGCGGCGCAAGGAGCCGGCTACAGCACGGCCTTGCGGATCCAGAATTTCAGGTTTAAGCATTACGTCGACGACGACGCGGGCCACGGGCTCTCCATTGCTAGTCGCAGGTTTCAGTTGACAGTCCGGGGAAGGACTTCAGTCTATCGGCGTTCGGGGCCGCTTACGGCAGCAGTGCGAATGGGGTTCCGTCCGTGCCTCGCATGACCCCAAAGTGTCGGTGGTCAAGGGTGCAGATACGCCGGGTTTGATATCGCTCCGCGAGTACGACCAAAGACGCATCGGTCACTCCTACCCGCTGGTCAGCGTATTTGTCGATGACACCCGCGCAGGCTATTAAATCGGCTGCGCTCAACACCGGCAGTTCATATGCGCCGCTGGCAATGTCTGCCAGAAAGGCGAGCTCGGTACCAACGCCCAGTCTCGTCAAGACGAAATAGTCCAATTCGGCAATCACAAATGGGCTTAGGACGAAGCCCTCGCTATTAGCTGCGAATATCGACGCTACCGACTCATGGTGCGGGTCGGATGCAACTAGATAAGAAAACATTGCACCCGTGTCGAGGATGATCAATTTTCACCAAATCCCTCCATGTGCTCATAGAGATTAGCCCCGGTTAACCCGCCCGTGTCTCCGGAGAAGATTCCACCACGCGGCCGCGGCCGCCGGGTTTCTTTATCCACAGCCTGCCGAATGATCTCGGCCTCGGTTACTTGCCGGCGGGCTGCCTCGGCTGCCAACCTGGCCTTGAGTTCATCAGGAAAATACACGGTGGTCCGCCTCATGTCGGCAATCGTGCCATACGTTGTGCCATACGTAAAGCGGGGCAGTGTGTACGGTGTTCCCATGGGCTCAAGGGGCTATGACACTTGGTGGGGGTTGACCCTACGCACCACCACCGGCCTCCACAAGGTCGTCGACAAGTTAAGTGGCGGGCGGCTTTGGCGTCGCTTCCCCGGTGGCCAGCAAGTCATCTGGATCACCACCCTCGGCCGTAAATCCGGCCAGTGGCGTCGCACCCCGCTGCTCGCAGTGCCACACGAGGATGCGTGGGTTATCACCGGGTCAAATGCCGGACAGACCCAAATCCCGGGTTGGGTGTTCAATGTCCGCGCTCAACCCACGGGCTTTGTTGAGGTTGACGACACCAAGTCCACGTGCACATTCATCGAGGTCAGCGGGCCTCAGCGCGATGTGCTCTACAAAAAATTAGTCGCTATTTGGTCTGCCTATGCAATGTACGAGCGAAATGCCGGTCGCGAAATCCCGGTCTTCTTGGTTCAGCCAATACTCAATTAGGCGGGTACGCCTGCCACGCCGACCAAGCTGACGCCACCATGGCGCGCAACTCATGTGTGGCCTGCCACGTGAGTGCCTCTTCGATACGGCTGGTTGCTGCAGTTGATGCTGGTGGATCCCCGACGCGGCGTGCTACGACCTCTGGGTCAATGTCGCGACCTAGTACCGACCCGATCGTGTCCATGACTTCACGGACCGATGATCCGACGCCTCGGCCTACGTTGAATATCTCAGAACTTACCGAAGATTCACATAGTGCTGCGGCCGCCACGTGCGCATCAGCCAAATCGGAAACATGGATGTAGTCGCGAATACAGGTGCCATCGATAGTTGGGTAGTCGGCACCGAATATCTGCGGACGCTCACCATTTGCGAGTGCGCGAAATACCATAGGGATCAAATTGTTGATGCTGTTGTCACCGAGTTCATCACTCGCCGCTCCGGCCACATTGAAGTAACGCAGCGCTACCCACGAAACTCCGTCAGCTAAACCGGCACTACGCACTAGCCATTCTCCAACAACTTTGGTTTCACCGTATGGTGACTCAGGAGCAAGCCGCGCATCTTCATGAATTGGATTTTCACCAGGAGTGCCATAAACCGCCGCCGACGAAGAGTAAACACACTTAGTGACACCAACATTATTCATAGCAGCGAGTAACTCGACCATGCCACCAACGTTTTCGCGGTAGTAATAAAGAGGCATCGTTACTGACTCCCCCGCTGCCTTCTTTGCGGCTAGGTGGATTACGCCGTCAATCTGATGTGCGCGCAGGGCTTCGGCTACCGCCGCACGATCTGCGATGGATGCTCGCACAATTGGCACACCAGCGGGGACTTTCCGCTCTAGGCCGCTCGAAAAATCATCTAGAACAACTACTCTTCGCCCAGACTCTTGTAGGGCGCGCACTACATGGGAGCCGATATAGCCAGCGCCACCGGTGACTAACCAGGTCGTCACCGGAATGGCTCCCCGGTCACGCGCTCGTAAGCCTCTATGTACTTCGCACGAGTTTGCTCAACAACTTCGTCGGGCAACGGTGGCGGCGGGGTGTTGCTGTGCCGATCCCAACCCGAGGCCGGCGAGGTCAGCCAGTCGCGCACGTATTGCTTGTCATATGAGGGCTGCGGGCCACCTGGTGCCCACGAAGCCATCGGCCAGTAGCGAGATGAATCTGGAGTTAGGACTTCATCGGCGAGCACAACTTTGCCCACGTTCTTGCCCGACAATCCGATCCCAAATTCGAACTTGGTGTCGGCAAGAATCAAACCGCGCGCCCGAACTTTCGCACTGGCCCGCTCGTATATATCGAGTGACAACCGCTTGAGCTCCTGCGCTTCCTCTTGGCCGATTATTGTCATGACTTCGTCAAAAGTCACGTTCACGTCGTGCTCGCCGAGTTCGGCCTTGGTGGCTGGGGTGAATATCGTCTTGGGCAGCAGCGAACCGTCTTTGAGACCCGGCGGCAGACCGACACCGCAGATTGACCGTGACTCAAGGTAGGTGGTTAAGCCCGAGCCAGTTAGGTATCCACGAACCACACACTCAACCGGCAGCATCTCGAGCCGATCGCAGATCATGGCGCGACCTTTAACCGCCGCCGGCACCGATGTGCTGCGTAAGTGGTTGGGCACCACTCCCTCTAGTTGCTTAAACCACCAAAGAGATAACTGCGTAAGAATGCGACCTTTATCGGGGATGGTCGTTGGCAGCACCCAGTCATAGGCCGATATTCGATCACTCGCTACAAACAGCAACCGATCTTCAGGAGTCGAATACAAATCACGAACTTTGCCTGAGTAGATGTGCTTGTAACCGGCCGGGAGGTCGTAAAATAGGGCGTCTTTGCTCACAGAATGTCTCCGGGTCGGTAACCAGCCGCATCTGGGTTATCGGCCACGATCTGCCCTACCCGCCGAGCTATCGCATCGACTTGGGTCGATGCCGCACCGGTGAAGGTCAACGGCTCGGCGATGAGTGCATTGAGATCATCAAGTGAGAGCCCTAAGCGCCCGTCGCCAGCAAGGAGCTCCATTAGGTTATTTTCGGTATTTACTTGTTCACGCATTGCCAGCGCCACAGCTATCGCATGCTCCTTGATGACTTCATGGGCAACCTCGCGCCCCACTCCAGCGCGCACCGCGGCCATCAAAATCTTGGTGGTGGCGAGAAATGGTAAATAACGTTCAAGCTCCCGCTCAATTACCGCGGGGAAGGCACCAAAATCACCAAGTACGGTAAGGAAGGTTTCAAATAGCCCGTCAACCGCGAAGAACGAATCGGGGAGAGCCACTCGGCGCACCACCGAGCACGAGACGTCACCCTCATTCCACTGATTGCCCGCCAGTTCAGCTGTCATCGTCACGTAACCGCGTAACACAACTGCTAGCCCGGTGACTCGTTCGCAGGATCGCGTATTCATCTTGTGCGGCATCGCCGAAGACCCAACTTGCCCGGGCCTAAAACCCTCGGTGACGAGATCATGGCTTGCCATCAAGCGAATTGAAGTTGCCAGTGATGAAGGCGACGAAGCCACCTGCAGCAGCGCAGAGACCACATCGAAGTCTAGTGAGCGCGGATACACCTGACCGACACTGTCGAAAACCCGATCGAATCCGAGATGCTTCGCAATGGAGGCTTCCAATTCACCCAACTTTGCTTCATCACCGTCAAGCAGGTCAAGCATGTCTTGCGCAGTACCCACTGGACCTTTAATGCCGCGCATTGGGTAGCGCACAATTAGATCATTAAGCCGATCAAAGGCCACGAGTAATTCGTCAGCCGCCGATGCAAACCTCTTACCCAACGTGGTGATCTGCGCCGGCACATTATGTGATCTACCGGCAATTGCGGTCGCGGAATATCGCACCGCCAGCTCAGCTAAGTTCGCCAAGGCCGCAATTACTTTTGCGCGCACCAGTAGCAACGAATCACGGATTTGTAGTTGCTCGATGTTTTCAGTGACATCACGTGATGTCATACCGAGGTGGATCAGCTCGTGCCCGGCAAGCGCGTTGAACTCCTCGATGCGGGCTTTCACGTCGTGCTTGGTCGTTCGCTCCCGGGCATCGATCGAGGCTAGATCAATGTTTTCGATCACTGATTCATATGACTCAATGGCACCGGCTGGAATTACCATCCCGAGTTTCGACTGGGCCTTAAGCACCGCGAGCCACAGTTGACGCTCCAAAACGATCTTGCCGGCCGGTGACCAGATGGCAACCATGGAAACGGAGGCATAGCGGCCAGCTAGGACATTTGGGACCTGCTGGGCGTACGTCACATCCTCATTGTTCCACGCGATCCGACCACAGCCAACTTTCCGGCTAGGCCAGCAGTTTTGCCTTATTGGGCTACTTAACTCCGGTGTTTGAGTCGGTGATGTCGTCCTGGGTCAGGCAACCGATGGGATTTTGGGCGGTGAGACTGTAAAGGGACGGGTCATTTCGGACAGCGATCCAGCCATTTTCAATCGATGTCAGCACGTTCGCCATCGCTGCTTTCTTGCTCGGAGCCAGATAATTGGCCAGGCAGGCGTGCCAAGGCGCATTACTACCTGCCCTGGCGAAGAAGACCCCGGTTTCGATCATGCCCATCCCTTTGGCTTTCCAGTTGGCGTTATAGTCGCTAACCGTGCCAAGACGCTGCCCGGCTTGTACTTTGTCGCCAACCTTTACCAGGGGATTAATCAGATGCTCATGCTCGAATAGAACCGTCGCGCCCCCGGTCATGCAAGCTATACCTGTGGGAGCTACCCGAACGCTGTAGTCATTGCTGTATAGCTGCGGAAGGTCGCACACCGTTCCATCTACCATTGAGATAACCGAGGTCCCGAGCGGCGCAATAAAAGCCATCTGCGGCTCAAGGATCCCTTGCACCACATCGCCGTAGAGACCAACTATTCGACTGTAAGCCGCGGTGTCGGCGGGGTTACTAAAGGTGGGTGGCGTTACACCCGCTAGTTGCATCACCCCCGCTTTACCTGATGCCGCGTCGTAGGGTCCGAGCGCAAGGCCCCAGTTCTGAATCACTTTCGGAATACTGGCGTTAGAGGTAATACTGCTCGAGCTACTTCCGCTCGAGCTACCCGAATCAATCTTGACCCAAACGAGCTTTCCGCCCTTCTTCACGCACCGCAAATCGCCATTCGAAATGTGTACTGCGATGCCCGCCTTGGGGCATTTGGCCCCGGGCTTCGGCGCTGCCTGCACTGCCGGTGCAATCACGGCGGCGGTCATGACTGCGCATAACGCACTGATAACAGCAATTGATCCGAGCCGAATTAATCGCATCTGCTTCCCCAAGAATACGTTTGCACGTTATTATGACGTAGAAATAGAAAATACACTGCAGAAAGTGAAGAATTTGCACTCTGATTTAAATATTTTGAGTCTATGCGGGCGCGCTAGCATCCAGAGCGATGTCAGTCCGGTGATGGGATCCTTCAAGGGTGATTAGATCAATTGCCGCATAAGCGCTTTGTCTAGCACCGGCAAGGGTGTCGCCGGTAGCCGTCACCGACAGCACCCGACCCCCAGCCGATACCAACTCACCTTGAGCATTCAGTGCGGTGCCCGCATGCAAGACCTGCACTCCGGCAACCGCATCAGCAGCCGCAATCCCTGTTATTGCGTCACCGGTGCGCGGATTCTCCGGGTAGTTAGCCGCGGCAACAACAACTGTTACGGCGGCATGCGGATGCCAAGCTAATGGCGGTAAATCGGCGAGCCGGCCGGTCGACGCGGCCATCAGCGCCCGGCCCAGCGGTGAGGCCAAACGGGCGAGCACCACCTGGGTCTCGGGGTCACCGAAGCGCGCATTGAATTCAATAACCCGGGTACCGCGCGAGGTCAGGGCTAATCCGGCATAGAGCAGGCCAATAAATGGCGTGTCCCGACGGCGCATTACATCAACCACCGGCTGTAGCACGCGCTTAGTTACATCAGCAACCAGGTTCTCGGGAGCCCATGGCAACGGTGAGTAGGCGCCCATGCCACCGGTGTTCGGGCCTTCGTCACCGTCGCGGACGCGCTTGAAATCTTGCGCCGGTTGCAGGGGCACGATGGTGGTGCCATCAGTAATGCCGAAAAGTGAAACTTCAGGACCATCTAGATATTCTTCGATCACTACTTGCGCATCTGCAGCGCGCGCCAAACAAAATTGAGCATGCGCCAGAGCCTCGGCTCGATCATTGGTCACGACAACGCCTTTACCAGCGGCCAAGCCATCATCCTTAACCACATACGGTGCACCGAACTGATCGATAGCGGTCACGACTTCATCAATAGTTGAACAGACATGCGCTATGGCTGTCAACACACCCGCCTCGGCCATCACCTGTTTTGCGAATGCCTTGCTACCCTCCAACTGCGCGGCAGCAGCCGATGGCCCAAAGCAGGCAATCCCCCGATCGCGAACCGCATCGGCAGCGCCGGCAACGAGTGGGACCTCAGGGCCGATGACGACGAGGTCGACCGACAATTTCGCAGCTAGCTCACCGATCGCCTCGGGGTCAAGTGGGTCAACTTGATGGGTTTCGACAACGCCGGCGATTCCCGCATTGCCGGGCGCACAAATCACGCCTTCGACTTCGTCATCGGCAAGTAATGCCATTATGAGAGCGTGTTCGCGCGCACCTGAGCCAATGACGAGGACTTTCACGCAATCAGCCGACGTAATGCTTATCGGTCAAGGTGAGGACTTCGTCAAGAATTGCCAGACCTTCCTTGGCTTGCTCAGGGGTGACGATGCAAGGCGGCACCACGTGCACCCGGTTCATCATCGCGAATGGCAGATAACCGCGCTTTCGGCATTCGGCCACGATTTCAGCCATCGCCGGGGAGGTGCCGGGGTATTCCGCCAAAGGGGCCTTGGTCTTTCGGTCCGAGACCAACTCGATGGCCCAGAAGACGCCCAAGCCTCTAACATCGCCGATTACCGGGTGGCGCTCTTGGAGATCGAGCAGCCCCGGGCCGATGACATCCTCGCCGATGGCTGCCGCATTCTCAACCACACCTTCCTCTTTCATCGCATTGATCGAAGCCACGATGGAGGCCGCCGCCAATGGATGACCAGAGTAGGTAAGACCACCGGGGAACACCTTGGTATCGAATGTCGCCGCAATCTCATCGGAAATCACCACACCACCCACGGGCACGTAGCCGGAGTTCGAACCCTTGGCAAAAACAATGAGATCGGGCTTGACGTCAAAGTTGTCAAAGGCGAACCACTTACCGGTGCGCGCAAATCCCGCCATTACCTCATCAAGAATCAAGACGATTGCGTACTTATCGCAAAGCGCGCGGACGCCGGCGAGATAGCCGGGGGGTGGGACCAAGATGCCACCGGTGCCGACGATGGTCTCGATCAAAATGCAGCCGATCGTGCTGGGTCCTTCGAAAATAATTACCTGCTCGAGGTGCTCTAAGGCGCGCGCTGATTCTTCCTCGGCTGACGTCGCCCAGAAGACCGAGCGGTAAAGAAATGGACCGAAGAAATGCACGTGCTGGGTTGAGTACTCATTTGGCCAACGCCGTTGATCACCTGTCGCGGCAATCGCAGCACCGGTATTGCCGTGGTAGGAGCGGTAGAAGGAAAGCACCTTGTGCTTGTGGGTGTGAATACGCGCCAGCCGAATGGCATTCTCATTCGCATCGGCGCCGCCATTAGTGAAGAAGACTTTGTTCATGCCGTCAGGTGCTAGGTCGGCGATTAGTTTTGCGGCCTCACCGCGCTTGTCATTGGCATGCTGCGGTGCGATGGTCGCCAAAGTCGCTGCTTGATCCTGAATCGCCTTTACGACCTTTGGGTGCTGGTGGCCGATGTTGACGTTCACAAGTTGCGATGAGAAATCCAGGTACCGATTGCCCTCGTAATCCCACACATAGCAACCCTCTGCTGCCGCAGGCGTGAACGGGTTCAAGGCCCCCTGCGCACTCCAAGAATGAAAGACATGGGCTCGGTCCAGATCAAATACGCGCTTGCCCTCGGCTGGGTTGGCGGTGAATGTCATGGCTGGCTCCCTTAGTTGGCGCTAGTGATTATGGATTAGTTGATATAGCGCACTGTAGAACCGCCCTAACGTTCAGGTTACTTGGGGGCGCTCATTTGAGCCGGCTGTCGCTCAGGGCCAGCAGTCTCTCGTTATTCATCTCGGCCACGAGATCAAGTGCCTTGTCGAAATTAAACCCTGCTCGCATGCCAGCGGGAAAGATGCGAACCACCATTGGGGATCGTGCCTCAGGTAGCCCCGCCGGGTCTTCTGGCAATGCTTTTTCTTCTCGCACAACCCTGATAGTCGACATTGGACCTGACCAGACAAATTTCGATACCCATGACAATCAGTTGGAAATCCCTAATCTTTCAGCTAACCGGGCCTTCAACGCCGGCCACTCTTGCGCCAGCACCGAATACATGACGGTATCGCGCACCGAGCCATCCTGCCGGCGTTGATATTGGCGCAGCACCCCTTCTTTAGTGGCGCCCAGGTGGGCGATGGCCTCTTGGCTGCGCACATTTCGAATATCGGTCTTAAGTTGCACCCGACCCATGCCGGCGACTTCGAAGGCCCAGGTCATCAGCAGTAACTTGCATTCGGGATTAACCACCGCTCCCCAGACCTCTGGGGCATAAAGGGTGAAGGCGATTTCGAGTCTGGCGTCAATGGGTGACACCTCTAGATAAGAGGTGGTGCCGACCACAGCACCGCTTTGCCGGACAACCCAAGGCCAGCGGCCGACTTCATTGGCCGCCGCCAAAGTGGCGGCCAACTCACCCGCGGAGTCCGGTCGGCCGCGCACGTGGGTCCAAACCGCGTCATGGTCGAGCACTGCGAATAAATCAGGAGCATCACTTGCTTGAGCAAGAATCAAGGCGACGTGACTACCGGCCAAAACCGTGTCGGCCGGTATCGGCCACTGCACGTAAGTCTCCACCGCGCGCGTGTATCTACTACCCGATGAGATCGTTAATCGCGATGGTGGCATCACGATCTTGGCCAACGCCAATAGCACTGATTCGGGTTCCAGAAATATCTTCGAGGAATTTCACATAGTTGCGTGCATTGGCTGGCAGGTCACTGACCCGGCGTGCGCCGGAAATATCTTCGGTCCACCCGGGCATATTTTCGTAGATTGGAGTCGCGTGGTGGAACCCAGTCTGGGTCATCGGAAGTTCTTCGTAACGAGTGCCATCAACATCGTAAGCAACACAAACTGGGATTTGCTCGAAGCCCGTAAGCACATCAAGTTTGGTCAAGAAAGTGTCGGTCAGCCCGTTGACCCGCGATGCAAAACGCGCAATCGGCGCGTCGAACCAGCCGCATCTACGTGGGCGACCAGTGGTGACACCGCGCTCACCGCCGATGGTGCGAAGGCGCTCACCGTTTTCGTCAAGGAGCTCGGTCGGGAACGGGCCAGAACCCACCCTGGTGACATACGCCTTGAGGATGCCGATGACACCGGTGATTCGGGTTGGTCCGATGCCGCTACCGGTGCATGCCCCACCAGCCGTCGCATTACTTGACGTCACGAATGGATAAGTACCGTGGTCAACGTCAAGAAGGGTGCCTTGGCCACCCTCTAGGAGCACCACCTTGCCATCGTCAAGTGCCCTATTAAGTAATAGTGAAGTGTCGGCGACGTAGGGGCGTAATATTTCAGCGAAAGCGAGTAACTCATCGGTGATGACCGCGGGATCTAGGGCACGGCGGTTGAATACTTTGACCAGGGTCTGATTCTTATTGGCCAATGCGCCTTCAACTTTCTGGCGCAGAATTGATGGATCAAATAGATCCTGAACGCGAATACCTACCCGCGCAATTTTGTCGCTATAGGTAGGGCCGATGCCGCGACCGGTGGTGCCGATCTTCGCGTTACCAAGAAATCGCTCAGTTACTTTGTCTAGCGTGACATGGTACGAAGTGATCAAGTGCGCATTGGCGCTGATCACCAGCTTCGAGGTGTCGATCCCGCGCTCATTTAATGCCGTCATTTCACCGAGTAAGACCCCCGGGTCAATGACAACCCCGTTACCAATGACCGGCACCACGTCGGGGGTGAGGATGCCACTTGGTAGCAGGTGCAGTGCGAACTTTTGGTCGCCGATGACGACCGTATGACCGGCATTGTTGCCGCCCTGGTATCTGACCACGTAATCGACACGGCTGCCGAGTAGATCGGTGGCCTTGCCCTTACCCTCATCGCCCCACTGTGAACCGACAAGAACTATGGCAGGCATGTGCTCAGGCTATCGGAGATTCAGGTAGCAGCAGTAAGCCGCTCGGCCATACGTTGGCCAAGGGCCGTGCCTGATTGCCAAGCGGTCTCAATACGTGGGCCACCGGCCCAAGCATCACTTGCTAGACCGACATTGGTGTCGTCATCTAAGTAGCAGTCATCGGCCCAAGCAATTAGCGGTCTGGCATAGGTCCAGCGTTGAATATCAACCCAGATTGGCTGCTCGGACAGGGCGAGAATCCTTTGCAGTGCGGCCAATACCCTCGGGATCACCGCAGCTGGATCGGCCAGATGACCGGCCGCAAGTACCGGATTCACATGCGCCACCAAGACCGGGGCGCCATCCCCGCGCCTGCTGCCGTCATTGGCTATCCACGTAAGTACTGAATCGTCGTTGACGAAGACACCATCAAACGGCGACCAACTTGCTGTTTGGAAGACCGCGGTCACCGCGAAGGTAGGTTCCCAAACCACCCCGCAGGTCGCCTCGATAGTTGCTGCCATTTCAGGTGCCCGCACATCAAGAATCGCTCTCGCCTGCGGGTCCGGCATACATATCGCAACGGCATCAACCAACCTGCTATCGACAGTTAAGTGACCATCCGTAAAGGAAACGAGCTCAACATTGTGATTGCGCTGAAACGCAGTGTTCGGCAACTGCGATGCCAGATCCTCAATCAGTGACCGCAAGCCGCCTACCGCCGCGTATCGCATCGGCCCTGCGCGCACCCCGGACACTCCTTGCGGAGACGCAAGATGAAATGCGTCAGTCCAGCCACGCGCAAGACCTCGCGCCTTCCAATCTTCAACAACAGTTAAGAACTTCTCATCACTGGCCGTAAAGTACGAAGCTCCGATATCGACAACTCGCCCGTCGTAGTCCGTACCGGAGTCGCGGATCACCCGCGATGCCATCCGGCCACCAAGTTTGTGACCGCGATCAAGGAGTTCTACCTCGAACCCGTGCGCATTTAACTCAGCGGCGCAAGCCACGCCGCTGATCCCGCCACCGACAACAATGACCACTTACTACGCAGCCGGAATATTTGGATCGCAATCAATCAGAAACGCAGTGATGCGATCTGCTTCGTCGACTTCATTGATGGCAGCAGCGGCGCGGCCGAGGGCTCGAAGGCAGCGCAGGAAACCTTGATTGGGTTCATGGCTCCAGGGCACCGGGCCATGACCTTTCCACCCACTGCGACGCAGTGCATCCAAACCTCGGTGGTAGCCCACGCGGGCGAAGGCGTATGACTCAACCACCTTGCCGGCAGCCCAAGCCTCCTCACTCAGCACCGCCCAGGCAAGGGAACTGGTCGGGTGCGCCCGCACCACGGCGTCAGGAGCCATGCCCTGCGTAAGTGCGGTCACTGCCCCGTCATCAATTGGTAGGAAAGTCGGCGGTGGGCCCCCGAGTAAGTCGTGTCCAAAACTCATCTAATTACTCCTAATCTAGATCACTTATGAATATCGCTGGTTAGCGCATTTTCGTTCCGCTGAAACGCAAATCTTCACAACCACGGGTAACGCGAGCTGCCATTCCGGCTTCAGCCGCCTTGCAATACGCGCGTGGGTCATAGATTTTTTTATACCGACCTCACTATCAACTTTGAGCACGCCCTCGTCCTTCTTGTACATGTGATCGGCAATCGGTCGTGTAACCGCGTATTGCGTGTCGGTGTCGATGTTCATCTTGACCACGCCATAGTCCAGCGTTTCACGGATTTCACTTAACAGTGAACCAGAGCCACCATGGAAGACAAGATCAAATGGCTTGTCCTTGCTGTACTTCGCCCCAACAGCGTCCTGGATATCTTTGAGGATTGACGGAGCCAACATCACATTGCCGGGTTTGTAGACACCATGAACATTACCGAATGTCGCTGCGCCCAGATAGCGACCACGCTCACCGAGACCTAGGGCCTCAGCGGTTGCGATGCCGTCTTCAATGGAAGAGAACAACTTCGCGTCGCGGGTTGCCTCGATGCCGTCTTCCTCGCTACCGACAACTCCAATCTCAATTTCCAAGATGGTGCGCCCCTTTACCGACTCGTCTAACATGCGCTGTGGCATTTCCATATTCTCCTTTAGCGGCACCGCCGAACCATCCCACATATGCGACTGGTACGGCGGCTCCAAGCCTTTTGCAACCCGTTCCTGTGAAATCTTGAGCAGCGGCTCCATGAAGCCGGATAGTTTGTCCTTGGGGCAGTGGTCAGTATGAAGGGCGATATTTACGCTGTAGTGCCTCGCGATGGAGTGGGCAAACTCGGCAAGGGCCGTGGCGCCAGCCACCATGTCTTTGACGGTCTGACCCGAAGCAAACTCCGCGCCGCCCCACGAAACCTGAACGATGCCATCACTCTCGGCTTCGGCGAGGCCACGAATCGCCACAACAATGGTCTGCGACGAGGTGCAGTTGATCGCCGGGTAGTCAAATTTTCCAGCTTTTGCTCGGTCGAGCATCTTGGCGTACACCCCGGGGGATGCGATGGGCATCATTACTCCTGCTGATAGGTCACGGCACATTAATCCGTAATGGACGCTGAATGAGGCGTATCCTTTCACCCCAACATGGTGTCCGTGTTACGTGGCTCCGCTCGCAGGTCGCGAAGGGATTTAGAGAGCAGTCCACCACAGAGAGCAACCACCATTACCGCAGCTGCAAGTAAAAAGCTGGTTTTTAGCCCGACGAAAGCAACAAGTGGCCCAGCCAGGGCCAGCCCAATCGGCCCAAACATCAAGGTGCCCATAGCGTCGTAGGCGGACACTCGGGAAAGCGCCTCGCGCGGGATCTGTGTTTGTAGTGCGGTGAACCAAAGGACCATGAACAACTCGATCGCAACACCCCAGATAAGCGCGCCGATGGCAACCACCCAAATTGGTGCGGTGAAAGCCAAAGTCAACACCCAAAGCGGGAATGAAAAAGAGACAATCATTCCGAATAGCAATGGGCGGGACGCGTGAATCTTTGATGCCACAACCGCACCGATAAGTAGCCCAACCGACATGGCCCCGAGCACAAATGCCCAACCGGCTGGCCCCCCGTATGACTCATTGGCAAGTACCGGACCCATGACTTCTTCGACGCCACGTATCACCATTACAGCAACGCTGAATGACAGGACCACTGCGACAACCCATTTATAGGAGATGAATACTCGCCACCCGTGTGTCAGATCACTCAGCATTGACTCTCCTGATGAATGAGGTTTCGAGGAATGCCGAAAAGTGAAAACCAAGAAGCCCGCTACTAAAAATGAGGCGGCATCGACCAGGATGGCCAACCCAGACCCAACGAGGGCGACTAATAGCCCGCCCACTGCGCTACCGACGATAAGGCCCGCATTGCTAGCCACACTGATATAGGCATTTGCAGGTTGCAGGTGCTCATCGTCCACCACATCGGGTACCAAGCCGGGGTATGCCGGATACCACAATCCATTGAGCGCCCCAGAAATTGCCGACAGGATTACCAGTAGAGGAATCGTGGCCGTTCCGGTTATGAACAGCATCGCCATCACTGCAACAACAAGGCTGATGACGATGTCACTTGCTGCGATGACTCGGGCGCGGCCAAGGCGATCCGCGATTACTCCACCTAGCGGAAGCACTATCACCATGGGCAAAGCCTGCGCTGCAAGCACTAAACTCAATGAGGTCGGAGTTGCACCCTCAAGATCCAAAACCCCGAACGCCAACGCAATTGGAGCAATCCCATTGCCAATATTGCTGATCGTACGAGCGATGAAGAGTTTTTGAAACTTGCGATCAGTCATCAATACCTTGGTCGATATCGACATCATGGCTGCTGCCCAAATCTGTGTTGACGAATCCAGGCGTGCATCGCAATAGCGGCCGCGGCCCCGGCGTTGATTGAGCGAGTCGACCCAAATTGTGCGATTGAATGCACTGAATTACAAATTGCGCGCGCCTCCAGTGTCAGTCCTTCACCTTCTTGACCAAAGAGCAAAACGCAACGTTCGGGCAATCGGTGGGTTTCAAGGGGCACCGACCAGGGCACATTATCGATACCAATAATCGAAATCTGATTGTCGCGTGCCCAAGCCGCTAAGGCGGTCGGGTCGGGGTGATGGCGCACATGTTGATACCGATCGGTCACCATCGCTCCGCGCCGGTTCCATCTCTTCTTTCCGACGATGTGAACCTCGTTGGCCATAAAAGCATTGGCCGTGCGGACTACCGAACCAATATTAAAGTCATGCTGGAAGTTTTCGATTGCCACATGAAATGGGTGCCGTTGGGTATCAAGATCGGCTACGACTGCGTCGAGTGACCAGTAGCGATATTTGTCTACTACGTTCCGGCGATCACCTTCAGCCAAGAGTTCAGGGTCAAAATGAGCACCTACCGGCCAGGGTTTTGGGTGCGGTCCAACCCCGATTTCGGCGGGTGCGTCCGGGGTTTCCACGTTTCCGACGATAGCCTCCATCACATGCATGCCCTTACAGCAGTTGTCCACACCCTCGGCCCGGACCCAGAAGCTATGCTCAAAAGCCTCGGAGCGGTCGCCTTCTGGGTGGCCCTTGCCATTATTTTCGCCGAATGTGGGCTGCTGATCGGCTTTTTCCTACCCGGCGACTCACTGCTGTTCATAGTCGGCATGTTGATAGCGCAGGGCTTCATCGCGGTCAACGTTGGTGTCGCGGTCTTGCTCTTAATTCTGGCCGCAATCCTCGGCAATATTGTCGGCTACTGGATCGGACTGAAAGCCGGGCCCGCCTTATTCAAACGCCCCGACTCTCGCTTCTTCAAGAAGGAATATGTCAACAAGACCCATGCCTTCTTCGAGAAGTACGGAGCCCGCGCGATTGTCATGGCGCGCTTTGTGCCAATAGTGCGTACTTTCATCACCGCAATTGCCGGTGTTGGCAAAATGGACTTCCGCAAGTATGTGGTTTTTAGTTTCATCGGTGCGGTGCTCTGGGCCGGATTGGTAACTCTGGCTGGCTACTTCTTGGGAAATATCGAATTCGTCAAGAAGAATATAGAAACAATTTTGATTCTCGTCGTCCTCATAAGCATTTTGCCTTTGATATTTGAGTACGTAAAGCATCGGCGCGAACGCGCCGCCGGCTAGTCCAACTCAAGATCCGCTAACGAATACGCTGCGCGGTATTCAAATCCTCGCTCAATGATTGCCGGCCCGGCACCGCGATCAACGATTACCGCAACGGCAACAGTTATTGCCCCGACTCGGTCGAGTGCATCTACCGCAGTTAACACCGATGACCCGGTTGTCGAGGTGTCTTCAACGGCAAGCACGCGTGCGCCAGACACGTCTGGGCCTTCGATTTGCTTTTGCAATCCGTGCTGCTTATCTGCCTTACGAACCACAAAGGAATTTAGCAAAACTCCAGATTGCGCCGCGTCGTGCATCATCGCGGTCGCAACCGGATCCGCTCCAAGGGTCAAGCCGCCAACCGCGGTAAAAGCAAGGTCACTGGTCAGTTCTCGCATAACAGCCCCGACCAAAGGGGCTGCTACCGCATCGAGGGTTACTCGCCGAAGGTCGACGTAGTAGTCGGCTTCACGCCCACTGGACAAAGTGACCTTCCCGCGGACTACCGCTTTATTAATGATTTCCTGGCGGAGCTGCTCCCATGCTGCCGACTTCGTCATGGGGTGAACTCTATGCTCAACAGGTGAGCGCCGGAACAATCATCATCCTGCCCGGCGGGGCGGCCGAATTTCGCGCTACCCTGATGCGGGCAATAGTTAATTTAGGTGGCTTCGCGTTTTCGATCGACATCCCCCCAGTTTCAGCCGCCCCGATTTCCGTTCTTATCTGCGCACAACTCCATGAACATGATCCGCTCGGCCCACTGGTTGTGGTCGCACCGGTGAGCAGTGTCGACTTTTTGCCGGCGGTTGCCCTCGCCCAGCGAACTGCGCACCGCAGAGTCGCTGCCTACTACTTAATCGACCCGCTTACCGATCCAACCGGGCCGGAGTGGCCCGATGCACCGGTTTATCTAATCCAACTAACCGGCACCACCACCTCCCGATTACCCGAGCTTCGAGGGTGGCAGGAATTAATACTCAACGGGATTGAAGAACTAGCAACTGTGCTGGTTGCAAGCGCCGACAGCTAACGCCTCCCGAAACGACCTGATACCCGGCTCGTTGCTGTCGCAAAGCGCACCAGCGGGCGAGGTGCATAGCGCACCAGGATCGACAGGGCCTTGTACTGCGCACCGGCGACACTAACCGGTCGATTCCGAGAAACGTCACGCATTGCTTGCTCAACCACCTGCTCGGCTTCAAGCCACATCCAGTCAGGAATAGTCGACATATCCATACCGGCGCGGTCATGAAACTCGGTATGCACATACCCGGGGCAGACCGCGGTGACCCAGTACATCAAGCATTTGTTGCTCATCCCGGATATCACTTTTGGCAAATGGCTCCTTTACGCCTAACCCAGCGTTGTTTACCAATACCGAGATAGGAGGGAGGTCGGTCCGACCTAGGCGCTCCTCAACTTTCGCTAACGAGGGCCCATCACCGAGGTCGGCAACAAGTACCTCGGTGTTGACGCCAAAATCTAAGGACAGGCGCCCGGCTAGTTCAGCCAAGCGGGTTTCGTCCCTGGCCACCAGCACCAGGTCAAACCCGGCTCGATCCAAGGCCACCGCGAAAGCCCGCCCGATACCGGCGGTCGGGCCCGTCACCAGCGCTATGGCTATTTCACTCCTTCGTCCGAGAAACGCGAAATCAGCGTCCTGCAACGACCTCTTAAGTTGGCAACGTACCGTAGGCGCATGGGTGACCGGGTGCGACGAAGACTCACGCGCGCCATCTCGACTTTGGTAGCAATAGGCCTTGCTACCGGCACCTACAGCGCGGCAATTGCCGCCCCGCCCGAATTAGGTACTCCTCGCATCGTCAATGGTGACGACTCCGCCCCCGGCGATCTGCCCTTCCTGGTCGCACTCCTTGATGCCTATGACTTCGAAGACGAGGGCGCATTTCAAGCCCAGTTCTGCGGCGGCGCCTTGACGACGAGTACGACGGTTGTCACCGCCGCCCACTGTGTGGTCGATGACGAAACCGGCGCCGTGACGCCTCCCGAGGACGTCCTAGTCGGGTTCACTAGAAATCTAAAGGCACCTAATGTGCGCACCGGTAGCGTTTCGGCAATCCAGGTGCACCCAAGTTACGACTCCGAAGGGGTTACCTTCGATATCGCAGTTCTCACGCTGGCCGAGCCGGTACTGGATATCACCCCAATTTTGCCGATGCGACCAACCGATGCACCATCACTGACCGCTGCCGGTGCCCTCGCAAAGGTTGCCGGCTGGGGCAATCTCTCTGCAACTAAGGATAACTTCCCCGATACCTTCAAGGTCGGACGGCTGCTGATCTTCCCGAATGAGAGTTGTGGTGGTGGCTCGAAGTTCATCATTGGCGGAATCACCTTTGACGGCTTCGGCAGCGATGCGGCTGCGACTGAATCCATGCTCTGCGCCGCGGGCGTGACCGCTAACCAAAAGATAATCGACAGTTGCCAGGGTGATTCTGGCGGGCCGCTAGTAGGCGGCGATGGCGCCGCGATGCGGCTAATCGGCCTCGTGAGTTGGGGTGAGGATTGCGCTATCAAGAAACCCGGTGTCTACGCGAGGGTCTCAGCAATGGCTGATTTTCTAATCTCAACTAATGCGCTGGTGAGCGTGGCACCAATCGTCGCACCAACTATTGATCTCACCGTGCTGAACACCGCCTTGCGCGTCAACTTCAAGGTTGCCGATGATGGCTCGGTCCCTTCGACCTACACCGCTAACGCAACGGACCCGACAACCGGGCAGGTATTCACCTGCACCGGTCAGCCCCGGGTAGATCTGCAGTCGCCGTTCTGCACGATCAGCGATTTGGTGAACAACACCAGCTATTCGGTCACCGCCTCGATATCGAACTCACTGGGCACCTCCCCTACGTCGACCGCCGTTACGGGCACTCCCCTCGGGGTACCGACACCGGGGGCAATTCGCAAGGTGTGGAGTAGCTACGACCGAACCATCGCCGTTGTCGTGAGACGTTCGTTCGCCAACGACGCACCTATCACCAGCACCGCTCTTAGTTGCGCGCCGGTTAACGGCGGCCCGGCTAAGGCTGCAACGGTCCGAGGGGATTGGGCGATTTTAAAGAAGTTGCGCCCCACCTACTACTCCTGCGTGATCATCGCGACCAATGCACTCGGTTCGGCTGCATCGGCCCCAAGGGTAATAAAAGTGACCCGCTAGCGTTATACCTATGTCGCGAAGAACTCCGCCGTTGGTCCCCCGTCTTCGCCCCCATGCTGAATCGGTATTTGCTGAGATGTCACGTTTGGCCCTAGAAGTTGGGGCGGTGAACTTAGGTCAGGGGTTTCCTGATACCGACGGGCCACTTCAGCTTAAAGAGGTCGCGATTGCGGCAATTAATGATGGGCGAGGTAACCAGTACCCACCGGGCACTGGCATTTTGGAATTGCGGCAGGCAATAGCTGTGCATCAAGATCGTTTCTATGGGATTTCACTGGATCCGCAGACTGATGTGGTTGTAACCACCGGAGCTTCGGAGGCAATCGCAGCAACATTGATCGCCCTGGTTGATGCCGGTGACGAAGTTGTTATGTTCGAGCCTTGGTTCGATATTTACGCAGCAGCCATTTCGATAGCGAACGGTAAGCGGGTAGGCGTACCTATGAGCGGGCCAGAACTACGGCCCGACATTGATGCACTTCGTGCTGCTATTAGCCCTAAGACCCGAATGATTATTCTCAATTCACCCCACAATCCAACGGGAGTAATTTTTACTCGCGAGGAATTACAAGCCGTCGCGACTATTGCCATCGAGAACGACATTCTTGTGCTCTCGGACGAAGCCTACGAACACCTTTGGTTCGACGAACATGAGCACATCCCTATTTCCACTCTTCCCAGTATGTTCGAGCGCACCATCACTGTTGGTTCCGGTGGTAAATCATTCTCGTTTACCGGCTGGAAAGTGGGTTGGGCATCTGGGCCGCGTGATTTGATCGCTGCAGTGAGAGCTGCCCGCCAGCATTTGTCATTTGTATCTGGCGGCCCATTCCAATACGCAATGGCCTACGGCCTGGGCTTACCTGATCAGTATTACCGCGAGCTGCGTACCGATCTAGCTCTTAAGCGCGACCTCCTTTGTGGCGGGCTCGAGGAACTCGGCTTTGGAGTCATACGCCCGGAGGGTACTTACTTCGCAACCACCGATGTGCGCCCACTTGGATATACCGATGGCATGACTTTCTGCCGAGAACTGCCGCATAAGGCCGGAGTTGTCGCCATCCCACACGCAGTGTTTTGTGATGATCCCGAAGCTGGCCGGCCTTATGTGCGCTGGGCTTTCTGCAAGCGCACCGAAGTGCTGCGTGAGGCCCTCGATCGACTACGTGCTGGTCTTAGCTAAGCACTACCGGCCGGGAACAGCGCTCAGGAATTTTTCAAAGTTAGTTCACCCTCATCCGAAACGCCAATTACCACATTGTCGCCATCGCGCACCTGACCAGCCAAGATCCCCTTGGCCAACTTGTCACCGATGGCCGTTTGCACCAGCCGGCGCAGTGGGCGGGCCCCATAAATCGGATCGAAGCCCTTTTCGACCAGCCACGCTTTGGCCGCATCGGTTACCTCAAGGCTGATCCGGCGGTCCCGCAACCGCTGCTGCAGTTGTCCAACTTGAATGTCGGCTACTTTCAATAGTTCAGCGCGATCAAGTGGCTCGAACATCACCATCGCATCGAGTCGATTCAAAAACTCAGGCCTGAACTTCTGCTGTACTACACCCATGACGAGTGCCTTGCGCTCATCAAATGGCAGATCGGTATCAACCAAGAATTGAGAGCCGATGTTCGAGGTAAGGATCAAGATGACATTGCGGAAGTCAACGGTGCGGCCTTGGCCGTCGGTAAGGCGGCCGTCATCTAGCACCTGCAGCAAAATGTCGAACACCTCTGGGTGAGCTTTCTCGACTTCATCGAGCAGGATCACTGAATATGGACGCCGTCTAACTGCCTCGGTTAACTGGCCACCCTCTTCATATCCGACGTATCCGGGAGGTGCACCGACTAGGCGTGACACCGAATGTTTCTCGGAGTATTCGCTCATGTCGATTCGGACCATCGCGCGTTCGTCATCAAATAGGAACTCGGCAACAGCTTTTGCTAGCTCAGTTTTGCCGACACCGGTCGGGCCGAGGAACAAGAATGAGCCGGTTGGGCGATTCGGGTCGGCGATGCCGGCACGGGCTCGCCGGACGGCATCCGAGACCTCACTCACCGCCTCGCTCTGACCAACCACGCGCTTACCTAATTGATCTTCCATTTGAAGGAGTTTTTGGGTCTCACCCTCAAGGAGCCGGCCAGCCGGGATACCCGTCCAGGCCGAAACTACCTCGGCAATGTCGTCGGCTGTTACTTCTTCTTTGACCATTGCGGACTCGCGAGCGTTTGTCTCGGCTGTTACCCGTGCTAACTCCTCTTCAAAGGTAGGGATTTCGGCGTAGAGAATCCGCGATGCCTGCTCGAAGTTGCCCTCACGCTGTGACTTTTCGGCTACCGCGCGTAGATCATCGATCAATACTTTGATTTCGCCGATACGATCTAAGCCCTGCTTCTCGGCATCCCAACGCACCCGTAATCCGCGCAGTTCCTCGTCCTTATCCGCAATCTCGACCCGAATCTTTTGAAGTCGCTCCTTCGATGGGTCGTCGGTCTCTTTAGCAACAGCCAACTCCTCCATGCGTAGGCGATCGACCTGGCGCTGCAACACATCAATCTCAACCGGCGATGAATCAATTTCCATCCGCAATCTCGAAGCGGATTCATCCATTAGGTCGATTGCCTTATCCGGCAAAAAACGCGAAGTGATGTAGCGGTCAGAAAGGTTCGCTGCCGCCACGAGTGCTCCATCGGATATTACGACTTTGTGATGAGCCTCGTACTTTTCTTTGATACCACGCAAAATTGCAATGGTGTCTTCAACCGAAGGTTGACTAACAAATACCTGTTGGAAACGCCGCTCAAGTGCTGCATCCTTCTCGATGTACTTGCGGTATTCATCAAGGGTCGTTGCACCGATCATGCGCAGCTCACCACGGGCCAGCATGGGCTTGAGCATGTTGCCAGCATCCATCGCACCTTCGCCGCCGGCACCAGCGCCGACCACGGTGTGCAGTTCGTCGATGAAAGTGACGATTTGGCCGTCACTGCCTTTAATCTCATCGAGCACAGCCTTCAGGCGCTCCTCGAACTCACCGCGATACTTCGCCCCAGCTACCATCGCAGCCAGATCAAGTGCGATCAAAGACTTGCCCATCAGTGACGTCGGGACATCGCCCTCGACTATGCGCCGAGCCAAGCCCTCGACCACAGCAGTCTTACCAACACCTGGCTCACCGATGAGAACCGGATTGTTTTTGGTTCTACGCGAAAGCACCTGAATGGTCCGGCGGACTTCCTCATCGCGGCCGATTACCGGGTCGATTTTGCCCTCACGCGCCAGTGCGGTCAGATCAACACCGAACTTCTCTAGCGCCTGAAATGTTTGCTCCGGATCTTGAGTAGTCACGCGGGCCGACCCCCTAACTTGTTGCAGTGCTTGTAGTAATGCGACCGGGGTGGCGGCGGCGGCGGCCAACCGATCACTTACTCCGGGGCCACCATCTTTGGCCAGACCAATAAGTAGGTGCTCGGTGCTGACGAATTCATCGCCGCGCTCTTTAGCAAGTTGTTGTGCAGTATTGAGTACCTTGAAAGAAGCACTACTTAGTTGCGGCGCCGAAACTGATGACCCACTCGCTGAAGGCAGCGCCTCAAGAGCACTTCTTATCTCCTTGGCCAAGAAAGCGGAGTTCGCCCCAACGCTTTCGAGCAGTGCGCCGGCAATACCCTCACCTTGTTGTAACAATGAATCAAGTAGGTGAAGGGGTTCAACCTGTGCGTTGCCACCCGCGGCCGCTATGCGTACTGCAGCGCCGAGAGCGTCCTGACTCTTTGTGGTCAATACAATTTCCATGGAAATTACTTCCTCGCTGGTCGCCAAACCACTAAAGCTGTTGATGATTTCTCTCGGTGGAACTCCTGCAATCTGCTGCGTAACCTCTCAACTTCTAACTGCAGTTCAAGTACGCGGCGGATGCCCTCGAGTGTCAACCCGTCTGCCGACAGCTCAGTGATCTCGTGTAATCGCGCAATGTCATTTGCCGAGTACAACCGATTTCGCCCACCCATCCGAGTTGGTGAGACCAGGCCTAAACGGTCGTACTGCCTAAGAGTTTGCGGGTGTAAACCGGTTAATTGTGCAGCTACCGAAATGATGTAGACGGGGGAGTCCTCGGAGACTCGGTATCCGCGGCTAGGCTCGCTCATGGCTTATCCTCCAGCCCAGCCAACGTGTAGAGATCCTGGCGTGGATCATGATCGGAAGTCTCCTCGGCGTAGGTGCGTAGTGCCTGTGTTGCCTCGTTACTTAACTGCTGCGGGACGGCAACTTCAACCATGACCAAAACGTCACCATGGGTGCCGTCCTTGCGCAAAATGCCTTTATCGCGCACTCGGAAGGTGCGCCCGGTCGTGGTACCGGGGGGCACCCGAAGTGTCACGGATCCACCGCGTGGCACCGGTATCGAGATTTGGCCGCCAAGTGCGGCCTCGACAAATGTCACCGGCACGGTCAAAGAGATGTTGTCGCCTTTGCGCACGAACACCGGGTGACTTAAGACATGAACAATGACAAATAGGTCACCGTGCGGGCCACCCCGCTCACCGGGTGCACCCTTGCCCTTAAGTCGGATGCGGGCGCCGTCTTTCACACCGGCCGGGAGCCGAGCTTGCACGGTGCGAGTGCTCAAGCCACGGCCGGAACCGCGGCATACCGTGCACGGTTCGTCAATGAACACCCCGCGTCCACGGCACACGGTGCACGGCTCCGCGAAAGCGAAACCGCCGGCATTGCGTGCAGTTTGACCAGCGCCGTCACAGGCCGGGCACACGCGCGGGGAAGTACCAGGCTGAGCTCCGGTGCCGTGGCACGTTTTGCAGGCGGCTTCAGTGCTCAAGCGCAGTGGCACCGTTACGCCGTCAAGTGCATCGTCAAATGAGAGTGTCAGTTCACTCTCGAGGTCGCCACCTCGACGCGGTTGTGGTGTTCTACCGCCACGGCCACGGTTGAAAATCCCTCCGAGAAAGTCACCGAAGCCGCTATTGCCGTCGCCAAATAGGTCTTCCATATTGGTGTTGTACTGGGCGCCACCACCTTGGCCACCACCGAAGCCACCCGAGCGGTAACCCCCGTTAGCGAATAGTGACCGGGCCTCGTCGTATTCCTTGTTCTTTGCCTCATCGGACAACACGTCATAAGCCTCGGAGACTTGCTTGAAGCGCTCCTCGGCCTTCGCGTCGCCTGGATTCTTATCCGGGTGCAACTCGCGTGCGAGCTTGCGGTATTTCTTTTTGATCTCATCCGGTGATGAATCCTTGCTGACGCCGAGAATCGTGTAGAAATCCTTCTCGAGCCAGTCTTTATTCACAGTTAGTCAGTCCCGGCAACCGCAACTCGGGCCGGACGCAGTACACGCCCAGCATAGCGATACCCGGGTTGGTACAGGGCTGTCACCGTTGGCTCAGTAATGTCTTCTCGGGTATCGGTGGAAAGTGCCTCATGCAGGTTCGGATCGAATGGTTCATTTGCCACCCCAAATTTTTCCAAACCTAGCTTTGCTAGAGCGCCTTCTAGCGCCTCGCCCACACTTCGAAAAGCGCCGTCGAGTTCACCGTGTTCACGCGCCCTGTCAATGTCATCAATTACCGGGAGCAATGCTGCAATCACCGAGCCGATTGCATTCTCCTTGACGAGTTCACGATCACGATCTACGCGGCGCCGGTAGTTTGTGTACTCCGCCTGCACCCGCTGAAGATCATTTGTCAGTTCAGCCAACTTATCTTCTTCGTCGGAGGCGGGTGCGCCAGCCTCATCCAGCTGGCGCACCTCCCCTGACTCCGGTTGCGCATCAATATCACGCAAGATGTAGGTATCGGGGTCAATGCGACGTTTGTCGGTTACCCGTACCCCATGGTCTACATTCTCATTCTGGTCTTCAGAACTCACTTTGATTCTTCCTCATCAATAATTTCAGCATCTACGACATCGTCCTCAGCCACATCGTCCTCAGCATCAGCTGCACCTTCGAATCCGCCGGCCTCCTGCGCGGTCGCATACATTGCCGCGCCTAAGGTCTGGCTGGCTTGAGCAACTTTGTCAGTTGCCGCCCGCATGCCTGGGATGTCATTGGCGTCAATGGCTTTCTTGAGTTCATCAAGTGGGCCCTCGACATTTGCCTTAGCATCGGCTGGCACCTTGTCAGCATTATCGGCAAGGAACTTCTCGGTTTGATAGACCAGCCCTTCGGCGGTATTTCGCACCTCGACCTCATCGCGACGCTGCTTGTCTTCATCAGCGTGCTGCTCAGCCTCGCGCATCATGCGATCGATTTCGTCCTTACTCAACGCCGAGCCGCCCGAAATCGTCATGGACTGCTCCTTGCCCGTCGCCATGTCCTTTGCGGACACGTGGACGATTCCGTTCGCATCGATGTCGAAGGTGACCTCGACCTGCGGTATGCCACGTGGTGCCGGTGGTAGACCTGTCAGCTCGAAAGTGCCAAGTCGCTTGTTGTACGCGGCCATTTCCCGCTCACCCTGATAGACCTGAATCAGCACCGATGGCTGGTTGTCGTCTGCCGTGGTGAAGGTTTCGGATCTCTTGGTAGGGATGGTGGTGTTGCGCTCGATGAGTCTGGTCATGACTCCACCCTTGGTCTCGATGCCCAGCGATAGCGGGGTCACATCGAGCAGTAGGACGTCCTTTACTTCACCCTTAAGTACACCTGCTTGCAAGGCCGCTCCAACCGCCACCACCTCATCAGGGTTAACACCCTTATTTGGCTCCTTGCCGGCTTCTTTCTTGACCAATTCGGTAACTGCTGGCATCCGAGTCGAGCCACCGACGAGTACAACCTGATCGATCTTGTCTAAAGCGATGCCCGCATCCTTCAAGACTGCCTGGAAAGGTGCCTTGGTGCGATCGAGTAGATCTTGAGTCATGGCCTCGAACTGTGCGCGGCTCAGAGTTTCGTCAAGATGCAGCGGGCCATCGGCACTGGCCGTTATGTACGGCAGGTTGATTGAGGTCTGCATTGAACTCGACAGCTCGATCTTGGCTTTCTCTGCTGCCTCGCGCAGCCGCTGCATCGCCATCTTGTCTTTAGAGAGATCGACACCATGCGCGTTCTTGAACTCGGTGACCATCCAGTCGACAACTTTGTTGTCCCAGTCATCGCCGCCTAGATGGTTATCGCCACTTGTTGCTTTAACCTCGACAACACCGTCACCTATTTCAAGTAGTGAGACGTCGAAGGTGCCGCCGCCGAGGTCGAAGACGAGGATGGTCTGCTCCTGGTCACCCTTATCGAGGCCGTAAGCAAGGGCAGCGGCGGTGGGCTCATTGATGATGCGCAGCACATTTAGGCCAGCGATCTCGCCGGCTTCCTTGGTGGCCTGGCGCTCGGCGTCGGAGAAGTAGGCCGGCACGGTGATTACTGCGTCGGCGACGTTCTCGCCGAGATAGGCCTCCGCGTCGCGCTTGAGTTTCATCAAGGTGCGGGCGCTGATCTCCTGCGGGGTGTAGTTCTTGCCGTCGATGTCAACGGTCCATTTGGTGCCCATGTGTCGCTTGACCGAGCGCACCGTGCGATCAATATTGGTGACGGCCTGGCGCTTGGCGACCTCACCGACCAGTACTTCGCCGTTCTTAGCAAAGGCCACGACGGACGGGGTCGTCCGGGAGCCTTCAGCGTTTGCGATAACGACGGGTTCGCCGCCTTCGAGGACCGATACGACCGAGTTGGTCGTGCCAAGGTCAATACCTACTGCTCGGGCCATGATGTTCGTACTCCTTTGTATTTGCTACCGGTTTTTCCGGGGGTGTGTCTCTAGTGTCCACCCATTTTGCCTGATATGCAAGTTGTCAATCAGATTCTTTGAGTCTGGTGGACTCATAGTAGATACCCTGAGCCCTATCGGGGTTATTCCCGGGAACGATTAGCCCAATCCCCGCGTCATAGGCATATGCGCCCAATCCGGATAGCCCTGGCTACCCTAAGCGTCGGATTGCTTCTGGTTGGGGCCGCAATCCTGCCCGCAGCCGCGGCCTTAGCCGCCCCTGTTGCGGCCACTACGCCCGCGCTCAAAGCGACCGGCCCAAATGAACGGGCCTACGTAATCTCAGCAGATGCGGCCTACCAAGCTGTCAGCCAGTTTCGGCCGGCCTCGCACCTCGGCCTCACCGCCTTCTTGAGCCAGTACGGCGACAGACTGACCCCAGAGCAACTAAAGCGCGCCCAAGCCCAGGTGGTCCGAGCCGACCTCACCCTGGCGCAATTAGAAGCCAAGACCCGAGTCACCCGCATTCTGGCTCGCTCCGGGGCTAGTACCACCCGCATCAAGCAAGCCGCCGATGCCGCTAGCAGGGCATTTGATGGCGCTACCGCCTCAACCGCCTGGGCAATGGCAGAAATGCAGCCAATGCTGCAAGCCAAACTTTCACTCTTCGAAGGGCTGCAGGCAAAACTTGAACTAGATCGATCCATGCGTGACTTCGCAGCGGTCGGTGCGGTCGTCAAGGCCGTCCGGCCCTAATCATTTTTTGGGTATGCAACCAACCAAGTCGTTCAAATCGATTGACGTGGGACTCCCTTACCCCAAGAATTGCCATAGGTGAACTCTCGATCCCCGGAGATTTCGCGAGGCGATAAGGAGAACTTAAGATGGTTACCTACCAGTACAACTGTGAACTCGATGGCCCCACCGAGATTGACCGGCCAATGGGTGAGGCAACCCAGACCACCGAATGCCCGGTTTGCCATCAGCAAGCGCAA
>NSHP01000009.1 GCA_002737125.1 Actinomycetota bacterium
GCGGCCGATCATGTTCGCGTCAGTCGGTGAGAAATTAACCGACTTTGAGGTGTTCCATCCAGATCGCATGGCTTCGCGCATTCTTGACATGGGCGACATGCTCACCTTGATCGAGCAGGCCGAACGTGCTTTTGATGCTGAGCAAACCGAACGGATGGCACGCAAGGTTTCGGCGGGCGAGGATTTCACCCTTGATGACTTCCTTGAGCAAATGCAGTCGATCAAGAAAATGGGTTCCATTGGCAAGATCATGGGCATGTTGCCCGGTATGGGCGAGATGAAAGCCCAACTTGACCAGGTCGATGACCGGGAGATGGATCGCGTTGCAGCCATCATCGAATCAATGACTCCGGCCGAACGCCGGGAGCCAAAGATCTTGAACGGCTCGCGCAGGGCTCGCATCGCGCGCGGGTCTGGGTCATCGGTAAGCGATGTCAATGGCTTGATTGAACGCTTCGGCCAGGCCCAAAAAATGATGAAGCAGATGGGTAAGGGTGGCATGCCTGGGATGGGTGGGATGCCGGGCATGCCTGGCATGCCTAGCATGGGCGGTGGCAAGAAATCCAAGGGCAAAATGGCTAAGCCCGTTAAACCTGCCAAGGGGAAAAGCCGCAGCGGTAATCCAGCAAAGCGTGCCGATCAAGTGGCCGGGGTCACCACCCCAACCGGCGGCCCAGGTCGTATGCTCGGCACGGGCCCGGCCAATGCGGTTCCCGCTGACTTCGATATTGCTGATTTACCGCCAGAGCTGAAGAAATTACTGGGATAGAGGGCACCATGACAAGTGGCCGGTTTATTCGATTTATAACGGCAGTTTGCCTGTGCACCTTCGGGGGCTTTATCGCAATTGCCCCTGCGGCAAGTGCCCACGCGATTATCGAACTAAATGGGGTCGCGGCGGTTGCCGGGCAATCCAGCGTGTGGACCCTCGAAATCCAGCACGGGTGCATAACTGAGTCGGCCGGTACTACCCAAGTTATTGCCTTCGTCGGTAAGCCTTGGGGTGCGATCAAGCCAGGTGTGGTTAGTGGCTGGAAGGTGTCGGCGGCTCCGCTTGCTGATGGCGGCCAGCAAATTACCTGGTCGATTGTGGGCAAGCCGAATCCTTTTGGAACGCCGGTCTATTTCCCAATGACGGTCAAGTGGCCCAACTCACCAGGGGTCTACGGCATGCGGGTGCTGCAGGTTTGCCCGGGTGATCTCACCTGGTGGGAGACCCCGTTTACCCCGGCTACGGCCTCCTCGCCCTCACCGCCCATTACCCCGTTGCCTCAAGTCTCGGTGCTAGCCGGCCGCTGATCTGCGGCAAATGCGACCCGTGGTCATCGCCCACCTAGTCATCTGGCAGAATACGGAGGTCTTGCTGCCCGGTTGGCCCTCTATCCTTCCGATGCGGCAACCCGCAAGGTTTTCGCCCAAAGTCGTGTCCCCACGCGATTGACGGCGCGTACCGCCCAAAAAAAACAGGAGATAAGCCCACCGTGGCCGTAAAAATCAAACTTAAGCGTCTCGGCAAGATCCATGCACCCCAGTACCGCATCGTGGTTGCTGATTCGCGCACCGCACGTAATGGTCGGTCCATCGAGGAAATCGGTCTGTACCAACCGATGGAAGACCCGAGTGTTATCAAGGTCGACTCGGCCCGGGTGCAGTACTGGCTCGGAGTTGGCGCGCTACCGACCGAAGCCGTCACCGCAATCTTGAAAGTTACCGGGGATTGGCAGAAGTTCAAGGGCCTGCCGGGCGCCGAAGGCACCCTGCGGGTTGCCGAGCCCAAGGTCAGCCGACTAGTCACCTTCGAGGCAGCCGTTCAAGATGCGGCTAAAGAACCGAAGGCGCTTGTTAGGAAGCCCAAGCTCGAAGTACCCGTCGCAGAGGTTGTTGTCGCAGAGGTAGCTGTCGTGGAGGTTGTTGTCGCAGAGGTAGCTGCCGTGGAGGTAGCTGCCGTGGAGGTAGCTGTCGAAGAGGTTGTTGTCGAAGACGAGGTTGCAGTTCCCGATGCAGATGCGGCCACTGCCTGATGTTGGAAGAAGCCCTTGCGCATCTGGTTCGCGGCATTGTCGACCATCCCGGCGACGTGTCCGTGAGTGAGCGCGAGCAGCGCCGGGGCAAGTGCCTCGACGTTCGGGTACATCCAGAGGACATGGGTCGGGTGATCGGCCGCGCTGGCCGCACCGCTACCGCGCTGCGCACCGTCGTGACCGCACTAAATGAGGGCCGCGGCGTGCGCATCGATTTCCTCGATGTCGCCGAGCGCTGACAACCCAAATCAGTATGCGCGTCGTTGTCGGCCGCATCGGCAAACCACATGGCCTGCGTGGCCAGGTAACAGTTGAACTGAGAACTGACGAACCCGATGAGCGTTTTGCTCCGGGTTCGGTTCTTTATTCGGATGGCCCTACCGGGGAGTTGACGGTGGCCGAAATTCACTGGCACTCGGGGCGTTTGTTGCTTAGTTTTGTCGGATTTGAAAGCCGGGGAGCTGCCGAGTCCTTGCGCGGAACCATTGTTGAAGTCGAGCGAGACACTGACGCAAAACCAGCCGATCCAGATGAGTTCTACGACAGCGCACTGATTGGGTGCATTGTCGAAACCATTAGTGGTGAGTCCGTAGGAGTGGTGGGCGATATCGTGCATCTTCCATCCCAAGAATTGCTATCGGTAATGACCGCGACCGGGCGTGAGGTTCTCATTCCATTTGTATCTCAGATTGTGCCAACCGTTGACATGGCGAATCGCCGAATTCTCATTGATCCACCGATCGGGCTGATCGAGGAGCCCAGCGATGAGGATTGATGTTGTCACTATTTTCCCAGACTACTTCACGCCATTGACGTGCTCGCTGCTGGGTAAGGCGATGGCGGCCGGTCTAATCGAGGTACGTATTCACGACTTGCGCACATTTACCCACGACCGGCACAACACCGTCGACGACAGGCCTTATGGCGGTGGCCCCGGCATGGTGATGAGCCCCGTGCCATGGGGTGAGGCCCTTGACGAAATTGCCGCAAGTGGTGAGGGGAGACAACCGATATTGGTGGTACCAACCCCATCGGGAGCTGTCTTCAATCAGCACGCGGCCCAAGCTTGGACCACCGACCCGTGGTTGGTATTTGCTTGCGGACGCTACGAAGGAATTGATGCACGGGTTGCGCAGCACTATGCGAGCAACGCGGGCTGGGCCGGGGTGCGCGAGGTCGGGATCGGTGATTATGTGCTTGCCGGTGGTGAGGCGGCGGCTTTGGTGATGGTTGAAGCGGTGGCACGGCTACTTCCGGGAGTCGTTGGGAATGAAGCCAGCGTGACCGATGATTCATTTGCTGCTGGTTCCATGGCGCACCTGCTCGAAGGGCCAGTTTTTACCAAGCCACAGGAATGGCGCGCACTTGCGGTACCAGAGGTGCTACTGCGCGGTCACCACGGGCAAATCGCCACTTGGCGGGCCGAGCAGGCACGGCTGCGCACGGCCCTGATGCGTCCTGATTTAGCCGCTGTTAGCCCAGAGCTTGGGCTCGGTTAGCTCCTTGACTGAGGGCGGTTTGGCCCCGCATCCGGCCTGTGGCAGACTCAGGTAGCACTCCCGGGGTGCCCCGCCACAGGGGAAGCCCCCGGTTTTGAACTAACTAGCTGTTCCCGATCCCCTCAGTGGGGCCGATAATCGTGGGCGACCTGTGGCGCTTACAGGAAGTGAAACCAAGATGAAGACCCTTGACGGCGTTGACGCAGCATCCCTAAAGACCGGGCTCCCGGACCTTCGATCAGGTGACACCGTGAAGGTGCACGTGAAGGTCGTTGAAGGTAACAAGACCCGTGTGCAGATTTTCCAGGGTGTGGTTATCGCTCGGGCTGGATCTGGTATTGGTGAGACTTTCACGGTTCGCAAGGTTTCTTATGGTGTGGGGGTTGAGCGCACTTTCCCGCTGCACACTCCGATCATTGAGAAGATTGAGTTGCTCACGCGCGGTGATGTCCGTAGGGCCAAGCTCTACTACCTGCGCGACCTTCGCGGCAAAGCTGCAAAGATTCACGAGCGCCGCGAAAATGTGCCTGCGGCAACTGCAACTGCGGTTGCCGAACCTGCGGCACCTGTCGTAGTAGAACCAGCCGCAGATCAAGACTGAACCGCGTCCTGCATCTTCGCTGACAAGTGATTAGCCGCTACCCGCAATCGATGGTCTGACTAAGTGATGGCCAAGAGTCGGCGCGATGCTTGGTGGGATTTACCGCTGACATTCATCATTTCGTTCGGTGTGGTTCTACTCCTTACGACCTTTGTGGCGCGTCCATTCTCTATTCCATCTGGGTCCATGGAGGACACCTTGCAGGTTGGTGATCGCGTGCTCGTGAACAAGGTGACTTATCGCCTTCGACCCATTGAACGCGGCGATGTCGTGGTATTTGACGGCACTGACTCGTTCGTCGCAGCCGGTGCAGTCCCGCAGCGTGATCCAATCACCGGGGCTTTGTCATGGCTAGGCCAATCAGTCGGTGTAGTGCCACCCGACAGCACGGATTTTGTCAAAAGGGTAATCGGGATAGCGGGTGATCATGTGGTGTGCTGCGATGACGAGGGCCAGATCACGGTAAATGATGTTCCGCTCGAAGAAGATTCCTATATCTTCCCCGGCGACGTACCAAGTGATATGAACTTTGACGTCATCGTGGCCGAGGGTAAATTGTGGGTCATGGGAGACCATAGATCTGATAGCGCGGATTCGCGATATCACCTTGGTGACCCTGGCGGTGGCATGGTTCCACAAAGTCGTGTCGTTGGTCGAGTAATGAATGTTCTATGGCCGCTGGGCCGGCTCCAAACCATCCCGATCCCCGAAACGTTTGCGCAAATCCCTGCACCGAACACGGCTAACTGATGGCGGTCTCCGCGCGTGATGGTGATGAAAAACCGGAGTTGGCCGATTCGGTGGTTGGGGGCCGGCACCGAAAAGTTGTACCGCAAAAAAAGAAAGGCGGTCTGCTCCATTTTCTTCGCGAAACCGCAATTATTGTGGTGTCTGCACTGGTGCTGTCAGCGTTGGTACGCGCTTTCTTAATTCAAGCTTTCTATGTTCCAAGTGCATCGATGGAAGAAACTCTACTACCCAACGACCGCATAATGGCTTCCAAAATTACCACGAGTATTTCAGGTGTGCAGCGTGGTGAGATCATGGTTTTTCGCGATCCCGGTGGCTGGCTGCTGAGCATAGAGCCAGCAGCTTCGGGTGCCCGAAGCTACCTGCGTACCGCCTTGACATTTATTGGCTTGATCCCAAGTGATAGCGGGCAAGACTTAGTTAAGCGGGTAATTGCAGTTTCCGGCGATCGAGTCGCTTGTTGTGATGAGCAAGGTCACATCGTGCTCAATGGGGTGCCACTTGTTGAGTCATATGTCAATGGCCCGACCGATCAGGTGCGGTTTGACATCGTGGTTCCGGCCGACTCAATGTTCATGATGGGTGACAATCGCGGCAACTCCCGTGATTCGCGTTATCACCTAGATGTCAATAACGGCAGTGTTCCGCAAGCCGATGCGGTGGGAAGAACCGTGCTTACGGTTTGGCCATTTGACCACTTAAGCACGCATGGGACTCCCGAGATCTTCAGCAACCCAGCAATTACTCAGGGAGCACCTGACTAAGCGCCTTTGGTAATTTCAGCGTCAATGCGCCGGCCGCTGGTAACGTGGCTGGGGGGTGTGCTGGCTACCGGTCGAGTTGCTCGGCTACCTGCCGCTGCCGATGAATTAGCGGGTGCGCCGGAGCGCAAGCCGGAGCCCGTGGACCAAGGTCTTGATTCTTGGCAGTCCTATGTAGCTGACTTGCATCGACTTGAGCCGCCTGGAAGCTAGCCGGATGAATCGGCGACTAACGAAGTGGAAGACCGATGAGATTTAACTTGCTCGCGGGGCAAACATCTCGGCTTACTGGGTAGCAGTGACGCTTCGGGCACCCCCGAGTGCTAGGTGCCTATTTGCTTGCCACAGCATTTATCTTATTTGGCACTTTGGCAGTCATCGCCGCACTACTTCAACAACCCTTCGTTTTCCGTCCTTGGGTGCGACGGCATTCGTGTTTTATTTTTCATCACAAAGTGTGCAAGCGGCTCCACGTAATGTCTTCTTCGGTCAATTGATCGGGTTGTTGGCCGGAGTTTTCGCCCTGTTAGCCGCGAGCAGGAGCCTTGACTTTGGCACTTTGCTTGACACTTGCGGAGATGGTCTGGCTACGCGTGCCCCACGCCCCGGTCGGTGCTACCACTTTGATCGTGGCAGGTGCATTGATGACAGCTCCACGTTAACTGGCGATTTTGCTGCTTGCCGTCTTGGTGATGATCGGGCAGGCGATATTGATAAATCGGGCCCTTGGGGTGCCTTTCCCGCTTTGGGGCCCGCGCGAGGACGCCTCAGCCTGAAAACTGGCTTCAACCAACGAAATGGCGCTCACTTTGGTGGAGGATTTGGCCCAAAAACTTGGAGTAAGAGGTTGACGGTGGAGGAAAATGGAGTATAGTGGCGCCACTTGGGGTTACCAATGTGACCAATGTGGCTGGAGGTGGAGCAGGTGTTTCTGGGAACGCATGCCCCCCTGCTGGATGACAAAGGCCGTTTGGTCCTGCCGGCGAAGTTCCGCGAGGGCCTAGCCGCCGGCCTGGTGCTCACCAAGGGGCAAGAGCGCTCGATCGTGGTGTGGCCCGCGGCGGAGTTCGCGTCATACGCCGAACGTCTGAATGAAGCCTCCCGTTCAGATGCTCAGGTGCGGGCCTACCTTCGGGTGCTGTTTTCCGGTGCTTTCGACGAAATTCCAGACCGCCAAGGTCGGATCACCGTGCCACCGGCCCTTCGTGAATACGCCGGTCTGCATCGTGAGGTTGTGGTCGTGGGCAATGGCAGCACGGTCGAAATGTGGGATGCGGCCGCCTGGAATTCATATCTAGCCACCCAAGAAGACGCATTCTCGGCCATCAGTGAAGAGGTGGTGCCCGGGATTTTGTGATGCCGCGCGGTGAGGTCTCCTCCCGCTCCCGTACTCCTGACGCACTTCCCCGGCGCCAGGGGCCCGCTCTAAGAAGCGGGCGGGGACCTGGCCACGCGGCCACTGAAAGTAGCGAACGCAACTAAAACGGATAAAGCAAAGCGGCTAAAGAAAAGTGGAGGAACGATGACGGCGCTTGCGCGGGAGCTCACGGATCTGACTTTGGCGATGCCACAGCAGCAGCCGAGCGCGCCTGTCTTGCGCTTCGTGCCACCTAGTCGCCGGGCCCGCCATGCGTTGCGCCTGTTCGCGGTATTGGTGCTCGCGGCGGGCCTGACATTGGCGGTAATGGCCGGTTTCTCCAGTTTAGTTAGCGGCTGGGGCCCAATCTGATGACTACTTCAGTGGGCCACCTGCCGGTGATGCCAGCTCGGGTCATCGCGCTCTTGGCGCCGGCACTTGCGGCCCCGGGTGCGGTACTCGTGGATGCGACTTTGGGGCTGGGCGGACATGCTGAATATGCTCTTCAGCAATTTCCCGCGCTGCATCTTGTTGGCCTTGATCGAGATAACGATGCCATCGAATTATCACGTGAACGACTAGCTAATTTCGGGGAGCGCATCACCCTTGTGCATGCGGTCTACGACGAACTGCCGCAGGTCTTAACTTCCCTTGGCTTGCCATCTGTGCAGGGAATCCTGTTTGATCTTGGAGTCTCCTCGATGCAATTAGATGTTGCTGAGCGGGGCTTCTCATATGCAAACAACTCGCCGCTAGACATGCGAATGGATGCCTCCACGGGGAAAACTGCGGCAGACGTACTAAACACCTATGATGAAAAGCAACTCGCGCGCGTGCTGCGTATTTATGGCGAAGAGAAGTTTGCCGGGCGAATTGCCTCCAAGATTGTTGCCGAGCGCGCGGTTGCGCCATTTAGTAACTCCACGCGGTTGGTTGAACTTATTCGCGATGCGATCCCAGCACCGGCTCGGCGCACCGGAGGCAATCCGGCTAAGCGTACCTTTCAAGCTTTACGAATTGAAGTAAACGGCGAGCTGGATGCACTCCGAGCCGCGCTGCCTGCTGCACTTGATGCACTTTGTCTTGGGGGGCGCATTGTGGTGATGTCATATCAATCACTCGAAGATCGCATGGTTAAACAGGCTTTCACCAAGGGCGCACATCCTGATGTACCTCGCGGGCTACCGGTCATTCCCGAAAACCTACTTCCGTGGCTGCATTTGCTGACGCGCGGTGCCGAGATTGCAGATGAAAGTGAATTGGCCAGCAATCCGCGGTCGGCATCAGTTCGTATTCGAGCAGCTGAGCGGGTGGCGGCATGAGTTCAACTGCCCGTAAGCACGAGGTGGCTCCTGAGATTTTGGGCAATATTGACCTCGCTAACACTGACGCCACGGAGTATGCAACTCGCGGCGCACATGCGCGCGGTCATACTAGGTCGAACTTGCGTTTGGTTTCTCCACTTCGCGCAGAGCGCGCCAGCCGTGGAGTCTTCATCCTCTTTGTCACGGGGTTGCTTGGTATTGGCCTGGTTGCGATGTTGGTAATTAACACGGCGTTGGCCCAAGGTGCATTTACCCTCAGTGAGTTGCAGCAGGAGCAGGCGGCACTTTCAGAGCAGGAAGCCGCTCTCACCCAGGTGGTTGAGGCGGCATCAACTCCCGGAGCCCTCGAAAGTCAGGCTCGGGCACTTGGGATGGTGCCGAGTCAAAATCCGGTCTTCCTGCGCCTACCCGACGGCGCAATTCTCGGCAATCCCAAGCCGGCCCCAGGTCGCCCGGTTACCAACCCGTTAGCTGTTAACTCAATAATTGAGACCCCCGCGGATGCCACCGCGCTGGAGGCGGTAAGCGGGGTCGCGGTAGGTACGGACCTGCCGATAGCGCCGGGGGAGAACTATGACCCGGCCGCCGCCGATGCGGAAAAGTCCGCCAATTCGACTAATGGTGGCGGCAAAGACGCCGGCAAGGGCGCCGGAAAAGGCAATCAAAATGAGAACTCGATGTGGACCGAAGTACCGATTCAGATCGGCAATACCAGCACCGATGCCGGTCTTGTCGCCAAGCCGGTGAACTGAGTAACGGCTCCGGTATGGCCAGCACTTCAACTCGTCAGCACCCTAATTCAAGGGCAAGAGTTGAATCGCCTCGTGATCGGCGCCCAGCAGCCAATCTGCGACTAGGCAGTCCTTATAAGCGTGGTGGAATTCTCACTTTGGTGACCGTCATCGTACTCACGATTTTCGCGGCTCGGCTAATTGATTTACAGGCCGTTCGTGGTGAATCCTTGGCGTCAGCAGCCCTTGATCAACGACTACGAACTGTGCCGATTTTGGCCGGACGCGGTGCCATCATTGACGCGAATGGGCAGCCGCTAGCAATAACTGTCGAAGCCCGCAATTTGACCGTCGACCAGACTTTGGTGAGTGACCCCACTGCTGTGGCTATTGCACTCTCGCCAATTCTCGGCTCAGATATTGGTGAACTAATTGCCCGTTTGACCGGTGATCGCCGGTTTGTGTATGTCGCCAAAGAGTTGACTCCGGATACCTGGCGGCGGATCGAAGCACTGAGATTACCTGGCATCTTCAGTGAGGAGACGGCGAGACGGATTTACCCAGGTGAAGACCTTGCTGCGAATGTCGTTGGATTCGTAGGTGCGGACGGCACTGGTTCAGGCGGTATTGAATACGCGTATGAAGCCGTACTCGCAGGAACAGCTGGGAGTGTGACATTTGAGCGGGGCCCAGGTGGTAGGGCAATTCCAACCGCGCAACAAAACCAGGTTGATGCAACTGCTGGTGCCAACGTGCAGTTGACAATTAACCGCGACATTCAGCACGTTGCCCAAACCGCAATTGCAGCGCAGGTGGCATTTTCGCGAGCAGACAGTGGCACCGTTGTGGTTATGGATCCCAAAACTGGGAAAATCCTCGCATTGGCTGAAGCACCGACGTTTGACGCGAATGAATCTGGCTCGGCGGCTGCCGGTGATCGTGGTAATCGGGCACTAAGTGATGTGTATGAGCCGGGGTCTACGAGTAAGGTGATGACATTGGCGGCGGTTGTCGATCAAGGAATGGCAACCCCGTATTCGACTTTCACGGTTCCAGGTGGTCTCAAGCGCGGAGGCAAAGTCTTCCACGACAGCAGCCCACATGGCACTTTGCACCTAACTCTCGCTGGAGTGATGGCGAAGTCAAGCAACATGGGGACCATTTTGGCCGCTGAGCGGATAGGCGGAAGAACCCTTTATGACTACCTAAAGAAATTTGGAATCGGTGAAGTTACCGGGCTTAATTTCCCCGGTGAAAGCACCGGCCGAGTACCTAAATATAAGGATTGGAGCGCGACCTCATTTCCGACCATCGCATTTGGTCAAGGGCTGAGTGTTAATGCGGTTCAGGCCGCCAGCGTTTATGCAACTATTGCCAATGACGGGGTTCGGGTACAGCCCAGTTTGGTAGCTGGGGTGATCCACGAGGATGGGTCGGTAGATCAGCCACCGAGACCTATTTCCACTCAAGTTGTCAGCCCCGAAACCGCGAAGCAGGTTCGCGCAATGCTTGAGAGCGTTGTTGGTGAAGGGGGTACTGGTGTGAATGCGAAAATCCCCGGGTATCGAATTGGGGGTAAGACCGGTACCGCAATGTACGTCGACCCCTCATGTGGCTGCTATCGGGGTGGGGTAGTCGCTTCGTTCATCGGGATTGCTCCGGCCGACGATGCGCAGCTAGTTGTTGCAGTGAGTTTGGTAAATCCACGTAGCGGCCGTTACGGTGGCGAACTCGCTGCTCCGGTTTTTAAGAAAGTGATGACATACGCGCTGCAGATCCAGCAAATACCCCCGACCGGTACTCGCCCAGCGAACTTGGCTTTGGTGTTTGGCGGCGGGTAGGGCAGATGACTTCAGTGTCACGGCCGATGCCGCGCACTACGACCCTCGCCGAGCTCTGTCCAGCGGCGGGTGGATTCACGATCATTGGCGACAGTTCGGTACTTATCTCGGGCCTGGAATTAGATTCGCGCGAGGTCAAAAGTGGCGACCTATTTGCGGCTTTGCCCGGCCACATCACCCACGGCTCAACTTTCGTAGACTCGGCAACCGCGGCTGGGGCCGCCGGCGTCTTAACCGATGACGAGGGCGCAAAAAAGTTGATGGCAAATGGGCCGGTCAACTTTCCGATTGTGATTGTGCAGAGCCCGAGGCAGGCGATTGGTGCCTTGGCGGCGCAGGTCTATCAAGCCTCGCCTGACGACTTGACAAATTCTTCACTTCGACTATTTGGAGTTACGGGAACCAATGGCAAAACCACAGTTACCTATGTAGTCGAAGCAGGGCTACGTGCCGCTGGTCGCATCACCGGATTAGTAGGCACGGTCGGGGTGCGAATCGGCGACGAGTCTTTGAGTGCCATTCGTACTACTCCCGAAGCTCCGCATTTACATGCCTTGCTTGGTGTAATGCGTGAGCGTGGGGTCCAGGATGTTGCCATTGAAGTATCAAGTCACGCGCTGATGGAAGGGCGCGTAAATGGGCTTAGATTCTCGATTGCAGCCTTCACGAATTTGTCGCAGGATCACCTGGACTACCACGGCACCATGGAGGCATATTTCAGGGCGAAGGCAGATCTCTTTACCCCATTACGTGCAGATATGGGGGTAATAGGTGTTGATACCCCGTGGGGTGCGCGGCTGGCAGCCGAAGTGAATATTCCGGTAGTGACCTGGTCCAGCCAAGGGGCGGTGGCGGATTGGAACCTGACGACCGTAGGTGGGCGAACTTTGGTGAATGGCCCAGGGGGTGAAGAACAAGAACTCCAAAGTCAACTACCTGGTGCATTCAACCGGGCCAACAATTTATGTGCATATGTGATGCTTCGAAGTGCCGGCATCGCCCCGGATCAGGCAGCGGCGGGGCTTGCGTCAGTCTCGGTGCCCGGAAGAATGCAGGTGGTCGGTAAGTTCGCTGGTATCACCGGGGTTGTCGACTACGCGCATACCCCGGACGCAATAGCCGGTGCCATCGCCAGTGTTCGGGAGAATTGTGGGGGTGCGGTGATCGTAGTTCTCGGCGCAGGCGGGGATCGGGATCGACAAAAGCGCCGCGCGATGGGTGAATCAGCCGCTCTGCTCGCAGACCACGTTATCGTAACTGATGACAATCCAAGAACAGAAGATCCAGCGCTCATCCGAGCCGCGGTAATGGAAGGAGTTAGATCCGTGACCGCGTCCAGTCGAGGCAAGCTCGCCGCTGTCACGGAAATTGCCGCTCGTCGCGCCGCCATATTCCATGCGGTATCGATTGCTCGCTCCGGCGATTACGTGCTGGTGCTTGGTAAAGGGCATGAACAAGGGCAGGAAGTCGCTGGCGTCATTATTCCATTTGATGATCGCGATGAATTGAGCGCAGCGCTCCAACAGCAAGTCGGAGTTGTTTCATGATCGCCATGAGTGTCGCCGAAATCGCTGAAATCCTAGTTGGTACGGCGCATCAGGTTGATTTGTCGGTAATCGTCAACGATTTAGTAACTGATTCGCGGCAGGCGGTAGCGGGTGCGATGTTTGTGGCCATCCGCGGTGAGAACGTTGATGGCCATGATTTTGCTGAAAGTGCGATTAGCAATGGGGCGTCAGTTGTGCTTGCTGCGCGCGAACTCGATGTGCCTTGCATTGTGGTGGCCGATCCGGTGCTTGCACTTGGCGCCCTTGCGCGCTGGGTGCGCGAAAATAAACTGAGTTGCAAGGTTATTGCGATAACAGGATCAAGTGGTAAAACAAGTACGAAAGATCTGCTCGCTCAGGTTCTTGCAACTGCCGGATCCACAGTGGCGGCAGTCGGATCCTTCAACACCGAGGTCGGTGTTCCGCTAACCATCTTGCGAGCCGACGAGGGTACGCAGTTTTTGGTGCTCGAGATGGGCATGCGGGGTGCAGGGCACCTTGCCTATCTCACCGAGATCGCCGCGCCTGATATTGCGGCTATAGTTAACATCGGATCCGCCCATGTCGGCGTGGTCGGAACTCAGGAGATGGTGGCACGAGCTAAAGGCGAAATTATCGCCACCTTGCCGAGCGATGGGCTCGCAATTTTGAACCGCGACGATGCGATGGTCATGGAGCAGGCGGTTCGAACCGTGGCTCGGGTTGTTACCTGCGGTGAGGCGGTAGATAGTGACATCCGGGCAACCGATGTCCGCCTTGATGATCAAGCGCGGCCGGCATTTACCCTGGTGATCGAGGATTTGAGTGTGCCGGTTAGTTTGCTTTACCACGGCAGGCATTTTGTTTCCAATGCGCTGATCGCGGCCGGCATCGCATACTCGCTAGGTGTCAATATCGAGACCATCGCCATGGCATTGCGGGCAGCAACCCCCGCAAGTAAATGGAGAATGGAAGTTCATCAACTACCTCGGGGTATCACCCTGATCAATGATGCATATAACGCTAATCCGGAGTCGGTACGAGCAGCCATAGATACGCTTGCGGCAATGGCCGCGGGACGACGCACCTGGATTGTTCTTGGTGAAATGCGCGAACTCGGTGCGAGGTCTGAGGCCGAGCACACAAAGATTGGCGTCTATGCAGCCGAAAATGGAGTTGATGAGCTCATGTGCATCGGGGAGGGCGCGCGCCCAGCACTTTTGGGGGCCAGTGAGCAGTCTGCGATCAACACCACGTGGGTGGCAGACTCAAGTGGTGCGATTAGTGCACTTGAAAGTGGCCTTGCGCCTGGTGATGTGGTCTTGATTAAGGCCTCACGCAGTATCGGCTTGGATATGTTGGCATCGGCACTCATGAAACTAGGTGCCGCATGAGACTTGTAGTTATAGCAGGGGCGATAGCCACAATCATTACACTCATCGGCACTCCGATCTTGATCAAGTTATTGAGCCGCCGCGGCTATGCACAAGCCATCCGGGTGACTACCGAGACCGGTAAATATCCTGCTCACGAGGGCAAGCGAGGTACTCCGTCCATGGGCGGGGTCGCAATCTTGGCGGGTGTTCTTGCCGGCTACTTCATAACCCATTTGGTTACTTGGCGGCCGTTGACCGCATCCGGACTACTTATTTTGTTCTTGATGGTGGGCTTGGGGTTGGTTGGTCTGGCCGATGACTACCTGAAGATTTTCAAGCAACGCAGTACCGGCCTACGGGCACGCACCAAATTGATTGGCCAGGCTATTGTGGCTCTGGCCTTCGCCTGGCTGTCGCTGCAATTTCCGGTGGACGGCAGCACGCCTGCATCGATGGCGGTGTCATTTGTGCGCGATACCTCGCTGGTGCTTCCACTCGGCCTATTTTTACTTTGGGTCTGGTTCTTGGTCACTGCTACGACAAATGGGGTGAATCTCACCGATGGGCTTGATGGCTTAGCCATCGGTGCCTCAACGATGACATTTCTCGCGTATGTGTTCATAAGTATTTGGCAGTACGGCCAAAACTGTGCCTTTACTGCGAACTCGACATGCTATGCCACTTTGAATCCGCTGGATCTATCAATCGTTGCGGCCTCAGCGGCCGGGGCTTGCTTTGGTTTTTTGTGGTGGAATACCGCTCCTGCGCGCATTTTCATGGGCGATACGGGCTCATTAGCCCTTGGCGGTGGCATCGCAGGATTAGCGGTCCTTTCGAGAACTGAGTTGCTCCTTCCCTTGCTCGCCGGCCTTTTCTTGATCACCACGTTGTCAGTGATCGGCCAAGTGGGGTCTTTTAAGCTCACTGGGCGACGCATCTTGCGCATGGCACCCTTACATCATCATTTTGAAATGCTTGGTTGGCCAGAGATTCAGATCGTTGTTCGGTTCTGGATTATCCAAGGGCTTTGCATTGGCGCCGGCCTAACGCTCTTTTACGCTGAATGGGTAATCGCGTGATCGCATCCTTGAATCGTGAGTCCGATTGGTCTAAATATCACGTCGTGGTTGCGGGCATCGGTATTGCTGGTTATGCATGTGCCGATGCGTTAATGCAATTGGGCGCGCACGTAACAGTTGTTGATAGCGGTGATGGGCCTATGCAACAAGAACGTGCAGAAATCTTGCGCACTCTTGCGGTGAACGTCGAACTTGGGTATGTCGGTGACGTCCCAGCCTGTGACCTGTTAGTGGTTTCACCTGGTCTACGCCCCTCACATCAATTGATTACCTCCGCAATAGCGGCTGGTATCTGGGTTTGGGGTGAGTTGGAGCTAGCCTGGCGGCTGCGACCAAGTGGCTCACCTGCACCGTGGCTGGTAGTCACTGGCACCAACGGTAAAACGACAACCACCATGATGTTGGAGTCAATGCTTAGTGCAGGCGGATTTAATGCGGTGGCCGCCGGCAATATCGGCACCTCGCTGGTGGATGTAGTAATGCATGGCTCCTACGAGGTGATTGCGGTAGAGGTGGGCGCACCGCAGTTACCTTTCGTGCATTCAATGAGCCCGCATTCAGCGGTCTGCTTGAACATCGCGGATGATCACCTTGACCATTTTGGGTCGCTGGCGGCATATGTGGCCGCAAAGGCAAAGATTTTTGAGCGCACGCAGGTCGCCGCCGTGTACAACGCCGATGACGTGGCGACGCAGCTCATGGTTGAAGAAGCAGATGTGGTTGACGGGTGTCGAGCCATCGGCTTTACGCTCGGGGTTCCGGGGCTATCAATGCTTGGGGTGGTCGACGGGGCTTTAGTCGACCGTGCGTTCATCCCAAATCGCCAAGATACGGCCCAGGAGTTAGCTCTGGTAAGTGATGTGCAACCGAATGCGCCACATAATGTGGCCAACGCACTGGCCGCGGCGGCCTTGGCTCGGGCATTTGGGGTGCCGGCAAAGAAAATTCAATCAGGCCTTCGGGATTTTGTGCCCGCGGCACACCGCATTGCCTATGTGGCGACGGTGGATGGCGTGGATTTCGTGGATGATTCAAAAGCAACCAATACTCATGCAGCGCTGACCTCCCTGCTGGCGTACCCGCAGGTGGTTTGGCTGGCTGGCGGCATGGCCAAGGGTCAGGAATTCGCGGACCTAGTACAGCAGTCGCGCGAGCATTTACGCGCGGTCATTGTCATCGGCGTGGACCGGGCGATTATTGCCGAATCGGTGTCCCGACACGCCCCGGATGTCCCCATCTTGAGCATGGATCGGACCGACACTGGTGTCATGCGAGAGGTCGTCGAGGCGGCCATGGGTTTCGCGAAACCAGGAGATACCGTGCTGCTGGCCCCGGGGTGTGCATCTTGGGACATGTTCACCGATTATGGCCACCGTGGTACTACTTTCGCCGACGCGGTGCACGAGTTGGTGGCGGTAAGTGCCAGTGGTCAGCGGTGACCGCGATCGATCATGGCGGGGAGCAGACCACCGCTGACCGTGAGATTTTGGGCCGGCGGCTGTCGGGCCGGATCAAAGTGCTACTTGCCCACCCGCTAAGTACTTATTACCTGCTCATCGGGGCCTCGATGTTGCTGCTCGTTCTCGGTGTGATCATGGTGTTGTCGGCATCAAGTATTGAAAGTTATCGGGTATTGGGCTCAGCTTATACCTTGGCACAGCGGCAGGCGATGTTTGCGGTAATAGGCGTGATCGGCATGATCTTCGCGGCCCGTACCGCCATAGTGCTCTGGCGAACAATTTCGTGGGTTCTGCTCATCCTTTCGGTGCTATTGCTCATCGCTGTGTTGTTTATTGGGGTTGAGGTTGCCGGGCAACGTAACTGGATAGATCTCTTCGGGCCGTTTCGCCTGCAGCCAAGCGAGTTCGCCAAATTTGCCCTAATCGTGTGGGGCGCTGACCTGCTATGCCGCAAGACCCACCTGCTCAATAACTGGAAGCACCTACTGATCCCTCTACTACCGGTTGCCGGCCTCATGATGGTGCTGGTGCTCCTAGAAGGCGACTTCGGCAACGCTTTCATGCTGGCGGCCATCACCTGCGGCATGCTCTATGCAATGGGCGCTCCGCTTCGTCTCTTTGCGCTTATTGCCGGGTTGGGCGCATTAAGTGTTTGGCTCCTAGCCATCGCTGCGCCCTATCGGATGGACAGATTCTCGGCCTGGCTTAGTCCGGGGAATGACCGCTTGGGCGTGGACTGGCAGGTGACGCAAGGCCAATACGCCCTAGGTACGGGTGGTTTCTGGGGGGTGGGCCTTGGCGCCAGCCGCGAGAAATGGGGGGCGTTGCCCGAAGCCCACACCGATTTTATTTTCCCGGTTATTGGCGAAGAACTTGGATTAGTTGGCACTTTGGCCGTACTTGGGCTATTCGCGATTTTGGCGTTTGCGATCTTCCGACTCAGCCGGACTACCAGCGACGCATTTGTGCGCGTGGCCGCTGCCGGAGTTGGATCATGGATCGTGGTTCAGGCCATCTTGAATATTGGCTCGGTCCTGGGTCTACTGCCGATAACTGGGGTATCGCTACCACTCGTCTCATACGGGGGTTCTTCACTGTTGCCGATACTCGCAGCTATCGGCATGCTCCTTGCCTTCACTCGTCAAGAACCTGCAGCCAGAACTGCGCTTCGTCGCAAGTCAACGGCAATGTCACTGCGACGAAGGTAGCTAATGTCTGCGCTCCCACTGCGCGTCGTACTCGCCGCCGGTGGCACCGCCGGTCATATCGAGCCGGCACTTAATCTTGCTGATGAACTTATTTCACTTGATCCAAGTACTGTCATTACCGTGATCGGAGGCGATAGGGGTCTTGAGTCAACTTTGGTACCGGCTCGGGGCTATCCGCTGCGCAGTGTGCCGGCGGTCCCAATGCCAAGGCGGGCCAGTTTGGATATTTTGCTGGTTTGGCCACGGCAATGGGCGGCAAAGCGTTTAGCCAAGGCCCATTTGCGGGATTTGAAGGCAGATGTCGTGGTGGGATTCGGCGGTTACGCAGCGCTCCCCACTTATCTTGCAGCCCGCGAGCTTCGAATCCCGGTGGTGATTCATGAAGCAAATGCCCGGGCTGGACTAGCCAATCGGGTTGCCGCGCGGTTCACCTCGCTGGTTTATGTCTGCGTGCCAGGTTCGTTGCCGGCCGCAAAAGTTATGGGCCTGCCCTTACGACCCGAAATAGCCGGCTTACGACTAGCCGATTCGAAGTCGGACGCGTTGGCACATTTTGGCTTGAGCGTCGACCAACCGGTACTTTTGGTTTTTGGCGGCTCGCAGGGTGCGCAGCAGTTAAATGAGGCACTAGCCGGAGCGCTACCGCATTTGTTAGCTGCCGGTATTCAGGTGCTTCACGCCTATGGTTCGCGGAACCTAGCGCCGGAGGCTTCACCGGGATATGTGCCAATTCCATACATCAATCGGATGGATCTAGCGTACGCGGCTGCTGGCCTTGCAGTGACTCGCGCGGGTGCGATGACCTGCGCTGAGCTGACCGCGGTCGGGCTGCCAGCAATTTATGTGCCGCTGCCTATCGGCAATGGTGAACAGCGGCTCAATGCCCTGCCAATTGTTGACGCAGGTGGTGGGCTCTTGGTATCCGATGCGGATTGCACTGCGGGGTGGCTGACCGCGATGGTGCCACCGCTCATGAACAACTTGGGCAGGTTAAGCGCTATGGGTGCAGCAGCGGCGGGGTTGGGCGACCGCGGTGCTGGTCGGCAGTTCGCCGAAGTGATTTTCCAAGTCGCGCAGGCGAGTAAAGGAGGTCAAGCATGACGGCACCACAGGCCGTTACCGGTCTTGGCAGGGTGCACATTGTTGGCATCGGAGGTGCCGGCATGTCAGGTATTGCGCGCATCATGGTGGCGCAAGGTATGCAAGTATCGGGAAGCGATGCCAAGGACTCACGTCGACTGCAAGCCTTGCAGGCGATTGGCGTTCGAACTCACGTTGGTCACGATGCGACGTTAGTCGCCGGCATCGACACCCTAGTTTACTCAACGGCAATCCCTCCCGAGAATCCGGAGCGGTCAGCCGCTGAGTCCAATGGGCTTCGCGTCCTTACTCGAGCTGATGCCCTCGCATATGTAATGCGAGGGAGCCGGACGATTGCGGTGTCAGGCACACACGGTAAAACCACGACCACCTCTATGCTGACCGTAGCGCTGCAGCACTGCGGCGCAGATCCGTCATTTGCAATCGGCAGTGAGCTAAACGAGTCGGGCTCTAATGCGCACCTCGGCAGTGGTGACATTTTCGTGGTCGAGGCTGATGAGAGCGACGGTACGTTCCTAAAGCTTGGCCCTACAGCGGCGATTGTCACCAATGTTGAGGCAGACCACTTGAACTACTGGGGGAATTTCGAGGCGATTGAGCAAGCTTTCGTTGATTTCGCGTTGCAGGTCAGCACTCGATCCGGATTCATTGTGGTTTGTGTCGATGACGGGGGAGGGGCCCGGTTAGTAGGTCAAGCTCGTGCCATGGGTGTTGATGTTCGTACCTACGGTCAGTCACCAGACGCCGATTACCGAGTGACCGGCGCCGCTCTGGTGGGCCGCGGATGGCACTTCAATATCGAATTCGCCGGCGAAGTCATCGGCCAAATTCAATTGCAAGTTCCGGGCCGACACAATGCCCTCAACGCAACGGCCGCTTTCGCAACGGCGGTTGGTTTGGGTTTTGACCCTGAATTAGTCCAGATGGGTTTAGGTGGTTTTAGTGGCACCCGCCGCCGATTTGATTTCAAGGGTGAAGTTGGGGGGGTCAGAGTTTTTGATGACTACGCCCATCACCCAACCGAGATCGCCGCCACCTTGACCGCCGCTCGCGATGTCGCTGGGGCGGGCCGGCTGATTGTGGCATTTCAGGCCCACCACTACTACCGTACGGCGATGTATTTGCAGGAGTTTGGTGCAGCGCTCGGCTTGGCGGACGAGGTGGTCGTGCTTGAAGTCTTTGCGCCTGGCGAAACCCCAATTCCAGGGATCAGCGGTCAGACGATGGCGGCCCAGGTGCCGCTGGATCCAACGCATGTGGTGTTTGAACCCTCGTGGTCCGCGGTGGCCGGTCAGTTGGCTGCACGTGCGAAATCAGGTGATGTAATCATGACTTTGGGCGCCGGTGATATTGGGATGATCGGGTTGGAGATCTTGGATATCTTGCGGGAGCGGGTATGAGCGCTCCAGTAATTCCACTTGATGCGCAGGATCGTGAAACTAAACCGCGCCGGCGCTGGCGTAGCCTTATTTTTGTGTTGTTGGCGTTGCTTGCTACAGCAGCTATTTGGATGGTTTGGTTTTCATCGGTATTTGCTGTTCGTGATGTTCGAGTAATTGGGGTCACCGGGAGCGCGGCCGCCAAGGTACTGGCGAGTGCTGCGGTGCCCCTAGGGGTACCGATAGCTCAGCTTGATGCCGATGGGGCAACAGCCCGCATCATGTTGTTGCCATGGGTGGGTTCGGTTGAAGTGCGCCGAGGTTGGCCAAGTGATGTCATCTTGGCGGTAGTTCCCCGGGCGGCGATTGCGACCCAATTTGGTACCGGTCGCGGGGTCGATTCAAGTGGCGTGGTATTTGATGCACCTGGGCCACTGGCGGAAAATTTGCCAGCCATCGACGCCGATGGGGTTGGGCTAGTTGCGGCGGTCACCGTCTGGCAGTCCTTGCCGGCACCGCTGCTAGCGAAAGTTGTTGGTGTTTCGGCCAGTACTCGTGATGATGTTGAACTGCTTTTAAAGTCTGGGGCCAAAGTGCGCTGGGGGAGTGCCGAGCAGGGCGAACTTAAGGCCCAGGTGCTGGCAGGGCTGCTGCAACAGCGGGCCGCGGTCTATGACGTGTCAGCCCCAGAGGTTCCAACTACCCAGCAGGAAAAGGCCGGTTAGCGATAAATTAGTTGGATTTATAGGGGGTTTTTCTCGGCCGAAAAAGAAATCACCCCCCCGCCTTGCGCAACACCCATCCCACCCTCTACCCTCCCGCCGGTTGTAAGCAGGCCGAAAACTCACCCTGCACTTGAGGTTGAGACTCGGCACAGGAAGGCAGCGTTCGAGGTCACCGCCTCGGACATGACTGAAGGGAAGAGACGCCGTGGCAGCTCCACAGAACTATCTGGCAGTGATCAAGGTTGTTGGTATTGGCGGCGGCGGGGTGAACGCGGTCAACCGGATGATCGAAGTTGGTCTTAAGGGTGTTGAGTTCATTGCGATCAACACTGACGCGCAGGCGCTGTTGATGAGCGATGCCGACGTCAAACTAGATATCGGCCGGGAGTTGACCCGTGGTCTTGGCGCAGGTGCTAATCCTGAGGTGGGCATGAAGGCCGCCGAGGATCACATCCAAGAGATCGAAGAAGTACTCAAGGGCTCTGACATGGTCTTCGTCACCGCTGGTGAAGGCGGCGGTACTGGTACCGGCGGTGCTCCGGTGGTGGCGCGAGTAGCTAGATCCCTTGGCGCTCTCACCATTGGTGTGGTGACGCGCCCATTTGGTTTTGAAGGTCGTCGTCGTCAGGCTCAGGCTGAAACAGGTATTGAGAGCCTACGCGCTGAGGTCGATACCTTGATCGTTATTCCGAACGACCGCCTGCTGTCATTATCTGATCGCAATATCAGCGTGATTGATGCGTTCCGGCAAGCCGATCACGTATTGCTCCAAGGGGTGTCAGGGATCACCGACCTGATAACAACCCCCGGCTTGATCAACCTCGACTTTGCCGATGTGAAGAGCGTCATGCATGGAGCCGGATCTGCCCTCATGGGCATCGGCTCAGCGCGTGGTGAGGATCGCGCGGTCGAAGCTGCCGAGAAGGCCATCTCTAGCCCCTTACTCGAAGCCGGGATTGACGGGGCGCACGGAGTTCTGCTCTCGATTTCTGGCGGAAGTGACTTAGGGCTATTTGAGATCAATGAGGCGGCCCGCTTGGTTAGTGATGCAGCGCATCCAGATGCCAACATCATTTTTGGCGCCGTCATTGATGACACTCTTGGCGACGAGGTGCGCGTTACCGTAATCGCTGCTGGTTTTGATGGTGGCGAACCGCCGGCCCGTAAGGGTGTGTCGACAACGACTTCGGCCCGACGCCTCGACGACACCGGGTCTATGCAGGCTGTCACCGGTGAGGTGCCGGTCGTTACTTCACCACCGGCTCGACCAGTACAGCAACCTCGTACCGTCATCTTCGATGATGCCGATGACGGCCTTGACGTGCCTGACTTCCTGAAATAGGAAAGCTAAATGGAAACTGTCACGGGCCACTTCGGTTCGGTGGCACCCGGTGGCCGCTCAGTGATCTGGGCGGCCACCGGTCGTTTTGGCGGACACAGTCTGCCCCCGTTTGATGAACTCAATCTGGCCGACTATGTCGGTGATGAGCCCGGCAGGGTGCAACGCAATAGGCAGGTAGCTGCTGCGAGCATTGGCCTAACCGCGAATGATCTGGTGCTGATGCAGGGGGTGCACGGTGCCCACGTGGTGGTGGTGGAGCAGGGCTCGCCGGGGCTGCCCGGGGCACCTGGCTTTGATGCGCTGGTTACCAAAACACCAGGAGTGGGTCTAGTAGCACTTGCCGCTGATTGCGTGCCAATAGTTCTAGCCGATGTTGCCAATCAAGTCATTGGAGCAGTGCACTGTGGCTGGCGCGGCTTGGCTGCGGGAGTAGTACCGGCGGCACTGGCTCAGATGCATGAACTGGGTGCCGAGCAGGTACATGCGGTAATCGGGCCCTCGATCTGCCCAAATTGCTACCCGGTGCCGCCGCACCGAGTACTTGAACTTACTGGCGCGCTACCCGCGTCCGTAGCTGCTGCGGCGTGCCCAAAATTCGCGGGGGTGGAGCCAGAATTGGCGGTGGCGTGCATCGACGTGGGTGCGGGAGTGCGGGCCCAACTCGCCGAATCCGGGGTCATCGCCGTGACCCTTGCTGGCTGTACCGCTCACAGCAACGGCCTGTTTTCGTATCGCCGCGACGGGCAGACCGGACGCCAAGGCATGTTGATCCGATTATGAGCGCGTGCCCCCGAATGAACACCGATGGAAGATGATTGGCCTATGAGTGCCACGCGCAGAGCCGAGTTGGCCGACAACCTTGCGGTTGTGCAGGCGCGCATCGCCCGGGCCTGCGAGGCCGCAGGTCGTGCCCTAGCCGAAGTCCGGCTGATCGTGGTGACCAAGACTTTCCCGGCCACTGATGTTCACCTACTTGCCGAATTGGGGGTGAGCGATGTCGGTGAAAACCGAGATCAGGAAGCTAGAGCTAAGTGGTCCGAGTGCGCTGACCTGCCAATGCGCTGGCATTTAATTGGCCAACTTCAGCGAAATAAAGTCAACTCGGTGCTTCATTGGGCCGATGTCGTCCAGACAGTGGATCGGCCTGAGTTAGCCGAAGCACTCAATACCGCCGCCGAGCGGGTGGGTCGGCGGTTAGGTGTCATGGTTCAGGTGGCACTGGATATCCCGTTACAAAGTGCCCGTGGCGGTTGCGCACCGGCAGATGTGTCCGCATTGACCCAGTACCTGCTTTCACTAGGTCACCTAGATGTCACCGGGGTAATGGGGGTGGCGCCGCTTTTAGGGGAGCCGGCGGCGGCATTTACACGGCTGGCCCAGGTGGCTGGGGTGGTTCGTGAGCTCACGCCGGGCGCCGATCAGATCTCCGCGGGGATGAGCGGTGATCTAGAAGCAGCTATCGCCCTGGGCGCGACACAAGTTCGCATTGGGGGCGCAGTGCTCGGGAACCGGCCCACACTGCCGTAAGGTCAAAGGGTCAGTTGGGGCAAAACTATGTGCAAACAGTTGTGCAAACCGATGTGGAGGACGACGTGGCTGGCGCAATGCGCAAGATGGCCGTGTACCTAGGCTTAGTTGAAGACGCCGAGGTCGAGGAGTACGACGAATACGACGATGTACGCCGTGATGTGCGTACCCGCGACACCCGATCAAGTGAGCGTCGGGGTTACGTCGATCACCCCGAAGACCGCACGTCCTCGCGCAACGTGCGTTCGGTTCCAGAATCACGTGCGGTTCGGACCTTCCGCAGCGATGATCAGCCAGTGGATCGTCGACCGATGGCGGCAGCAACGGCCGACATAAGCCGAATTGAAACCATTCACCCGCGCAGCTACAACGACGCCCGCCGCATCGGCGAGGAGTACCGCGAGGGGGTGCCGGTCATCATGAATCTTTCCGAGCTTGACGACAGTGACGCCAAGCGAATTATCGACTTTGCAGCCGGTCTGGTATTTGGTCAGCGCGGGGCAATTGAGCGAGTGACCAACAAAGTGTTCTTGCTCTCGCCGGTAAATGTTGATGTTGGGGAGGCTGCGCGCGAGCAGGTGGCGCAGGACGGTTTCTTCAATCAGAGCTAGTTTTACACTCGCTCGATGCTTGCCAAACACTATGCAGGGAGTGAATAAATGAGCGCCATCGGGCAGTTGCTTGCGACCGCGCTTTGGATTTACTGGCTGCTTTTCATAGTGCGAATCGTCTTCGACCTAGTGCAGGCATTCGCGCGTTCTTGGCGCCCGCGGGGCCCAATCTTGCTGATCGCGGAGGCCATATATACCGTAACTGATCCGCCGCTTCGAGTCCTTCGCCGATTCATCCCTCCGCTTCGACTTGGTTCGATTCAATTTGATCTGGCTTTCTTGATTGTTTTAATCCTTTTGCAGGTGCTAATTAATTTCGCACTGCTGCTCTAGCGTTGCTATTTAAGTTTTTAAAGGAGGAGGTTCAATTGCCATTAACTCCTGCCGAGGTGCGGGCAACGCAATTTGCAACGACCCGGGTTCGTTCCGGATATGACGTAGATGAAGTCGACGCATTTCTTGACATCGTTGAAGCTGATATCGCTGCATTAAGTAGCGACTTGCAGCAGGCGCGCGATGAATCCTCGCTATTGCGTAGCCAATACAGCCAACTTCAATCGCGATTACGAAGCGCTGAGCTTGACTTGGCCGCTGCGCATGAGCGCGGCTCATCGGCAAGTTCAACTTAAATTCGCCACGACACCGTCGAAATTATCAGACCTGACCCTGCACTTTTTACCGGCGACGCGGCCGAAGTAATGAAAATTGCTCAGGTGACCGCGGATGAAATAATCAGATCGGCCCGAAAGCAGGCGCAGCGCATTCGAACTGATTTGTGTAGCCGCCTGGAGGCTCAACTGAGCGAACTAATTGCGTCGGAGGCTACCGATACGTAGTTTGATCGCCGTTTCGGGTACCTCAACGACATAATTCGCGGCTTCCGGCCAGTTATCTCCAACTTGAACCATGTTCGGGGCAAGGACTTCAGCTCCAATCATTTCACCGTGTTCAGACATTGTTGCGAGCACATCCTCGTCGGCACTTGACCAGTAGACGCTGATGCGGTCTGCGACATCTAAGCCAGAGTTCTTGCGCGCTTCTTGGATGGCTCGAACGATCTCGCGCGCTAATCCGGCTCGGCGTAAATCATCAGTGATGGTGAGGTCAAGTGCGATGCTTTCGCCAGCATCGGCGGCCACCGCCCAACCTTCACGTGGAGTCTCAGTTATCACGACGTCATCCTCGGCGACACTTACTTCACCGAGCCCGGAAACAGTGATTGTGCTAGATCCGCTAGCTCGCACCTCGGCCAGTAAAGCCACTGGGTCACTTGCTGCTATTGCAGCTGCAACTGCAGGAGTTTGCTTTCCGAAGCGTTGCCCCAGTGACCTAAAGTTTGCTTTGACACTGGTGTCGACCAAACCAGCGCCGCCATCATCAAGGGATTCAAGTGTACTGATATTTAGCTCTTCGCAAATCTGCTCGCGCAGCTGTGGTGAGAGCTCCGACCATCCGGTTGCAGAAACCAAAGCACGACCAAGTGGTTGGCGGGTGCGTACTCCACTTGTTGCGCGGGCAGCTCGACCTAGCTCGACGATCCGCCTAACAAGTGCCATGTCAGTGCCAAGTTGCTCATCGATTGCGTCGGCAGCTACCTCTGGCCAAGGGGCCAGGTGCACCGACTTTGGTGCGCTGGGGTCGGTGCTGCGGAATAGGTCTTGCCAAACCCTTTCAGTGATAAAGGGGGTGAAAGGGGCAAGGCACAAAGTAGCGGTGCGCAGCGCCTCATGCAAGGTCGCCAGCGCTGCCGGGTCGCCATCCCAAAAGCGGCGGCGCGAACGGCGCACATACCAATTGGAAAGATTGTCAATAAAAGTCGAAAGCAGGCGGCCGGCGCGTTGGGTGTCGAAAGCCTCGAGAGCCAAATCAACTCCGCGGGCAAGTTGATTCGCTTCAGAAATAACCCATCTGTCGATAACCGGGCGCTGAGAGGGGTCAGGGGCGGGTGCTGAGGGCTCCCACTGTGAAAGTCTGGCGTAAAGGGAAAGGAATGAAACCGTATTCCAGTAGGTAAGTAGCGTCTTACGAACAACATCGCCAATCGCGGCATGGCCAACCCGGCGAGCCTGCCATGGTGATCCACTCGCCAGCATGAACCAGCGCACGGCATCGGCTCCGTGTTCATTCATTAAGCCGATGGGCTCAAGTACGTTGCCGAGATGCTTTGACATCTTGCGGCCATCTTCATCCAGAATATGTCCGAGGCAGACGACATTCTTATAGGACGATTCTTCGAAAACCAAGGTACCGATGGCCATCAGCGTGTAGAACCATCCTCGAGTTTGGTCAATTGCCTCGCAGATGAAGTCGGCTGGGTACTGGGCCCGAAATGAATCTGCATTTTGCGATGGATAGCCCACCGCGGCGAAAGGCATGGCGCCTGAGTCATACCAGCAGTCAATGACCTCGGGCACTCGATTGGCGGTAAGACCGCAGGTAGGGCAGGGCAGCGTGATGTCATCGACATAAGGCCGGTGGGGGTCGATGGCACTGACGTCGACGCCGGCAAGCTCACTGAGCTCGGCCAGTGAAGCCACCGCCGTTAGGTGACCATCGGGGCAGCGCCAAATAGGTAGCGGGGTGCCCCAGTAGCGGTTACGTGATAGCGCCCAATCAACGTTGTTGTTTAGCCAGTCGCCGTAACGTCCCCACTTGATGCTGCCAGGAAACCAATTGGTTTTTTCATTTTGCTCAAGGAGTTGATCCTTGATTGCCGTGGTGCGGATGTACCAAGACGGCTGTGCGTAATAGATCAACGGGGTGTGGCAGCGCCAGCAGTGCGGGTAAGAGTGCTCATAATCTGCATGCTTGTACATCAAGCCGGCGGCGTTTAACGTCGTGATGAGGCCGGCATCGGCCTTTTTGAAGAATTGACCTCCCACGACGGGTACATCTGGGGCGAAATGGCCGTCGGGCAGAACCGGATTTACCACGGGTAAGCCATAGGCACGGCAGGTGAGTAAGTCGTCGGCACCGAATGCGGGGGCTTGATGCACAAGGCCGGTGCCATCCTCGGTTGTTACGTAGTCAGCAAGAACAACGTAGTGTGCGCCTGGAATTTCGACATAGTCAAATGGACGCTGGTAGGTGAGGCGTTCAAGTTCGGTGCCGAGCATTGTTGACAAGACGGTGACTGGCTCAGCGAAGACTTGGTCTAGTAGCGCGGTTGCTACCACCAGGGTTTCGCCATCGACAGTTTTTACCACTGCGTATTGAGCGGTTGGTTTGACTGCGACTGCGGTATTTGAGACTAACGTCCAGGGGGTTGTTGTCCATACTAAAAAGGCTGCACCCGGGTAACTTGTGAGAAAGTTAGTGTCGGTAACGGGGAATCGCACGTAGACCGAAGGGTCAACAACGGTTTCGTAACCTTGCGCGAGTTCATGGTCAGAAAGCCCGGTACCGCAGCGTGGGCAATAAGGTGCGACGCGGTGATCTTGAACCAGTAGCCCTTTATCGAAGATTTGTTTTAGTGACCACCAAACACTTTGAATGTAGTTTGGGTCCATGGTCCAGTACGCCGCATCGGTATCGACCCAATAGCCCATGCGGGTGGTCATTTCGGTGAATTCATCAACGTGACGAAGCACCGACTCCCGGCAGCGGGCATTGAACTCGGCGACCCCGTAGGCCTCTATGTCTTGCTTCCCGGTGAACCCGAGCTCCTTTTCGACGAAAAGTTCAACCGGCAGGCCGTGACAATCCCAGCCGGCTTGGCGGGGGACATGAAAGCCCTTCATGGTGCGGTACCGCGGGAAGACGTCCTTAAAGACCCGGGCTTCGACATGGTGGGTGCCAGGAGTTCCATTTGCGGTGGGCGGGCCCTCGTAGAAGACCCAGGGGGGTCGGCCCTGACTTTGGGCTACCGAGGCGGCAAAAACACCCTCACGCTCCCACATCTCCAAAACCTCGTGCTCCAGGGCAGGTAGATCGACCTGCGCGGGGACGGGCCGGTACATGGTGGTCCTTTCGGGGAATTGGAGATGGTTCGAGTATGCAGGATATCGGCAGTATTGATGGCCCCGGTGGCCCGCTGCGGCGCGGTGCGCTCGGATCTGGGGAGCGGCCATCTATAGTCCGGCACGTTCGGGGTTATTAGCAAGGGGGAGTGGTGGCGGCAAAAAAAGTAACACCGGTTAAGAAGACTGCGCCCGTGAAGAAGGCTGCGCCCGTGAAGAAGGCTGCGCCCGTGAAGAAGGCTGCGCCCGTGAAGAAGGC